>NZ_JAUBOY010000039.1:0-75308 GCF_036700465.1 Microcoleus sp. T3_A4
AGCATTGGTGAAGGTTAAACTGGATTTATCTACAGTACCTTCGGTAGTTTTGTTGCTAGTTAATGGAATGGTGACATTGGCTGTTGGTTGGGTGTTGAGTACGACATTAAAGGTGGATGTTCCCCCCGCTTCGGTGGTGGTTAAGGGAGTAGTGGGGGTGATGGTAATTCCGGCTGTGTCATTGTCAGCAATTACTAGGGTTTGCTGTTGAGTCCCATTTTCCGTGCCGTTTGTGACTCCAGTGATATCTACAATGACAGTCTCTAGCCCTTCAGCAATCTGATCGTTGACCCCCGTAACCGTTGCTGTTCCACTGGTGCTACCTGCGGGAATGCTGATGGACGTGCTACTCGCTGTGTAGTCAGTCCCACCTCCCGTCGCTGTCCCGGCGTAGCCCAGGTTAACAGTAACAGCTTGAGTGGAAGGGTTTGACAAAGTGGCTGTCAGGGTTGCCGTTCCCCCATTTTCCGCTAGGGGGGAGCCAGTTGCGCCTAAGGTAACGCTGGGCTGGGTTTCATTGTCCGCGATGGTCAATACGGTCGTTGTTTGCGTTCCCAGAACGGCGTTGCTGCCAGCAGCCAGACTCAGATTAATGGTTTCACTACCTTCAAACGTGGCATCGTCGACAACTGGAATAGTAACTGTTTTGCTGCTTTCACCCACCGCAAAATTGACAGTTAATGGGAAACTGCTGCTGGTGTAATCCGTGCCGCTCCCAGTTGCTGTTCCTCCCGTAATGGACACTGTGGCAGTAGCTGCCTGGTTTAGAGCTCCCGTGCGGGTGAGGGTAACGGCATTGCTGGTTCCACTGTTTTCCACTGTACCATAGGTGGCAGCGCCAAACTGGATGTTACTAACGTAATCCGTTGTAGTGACTGCCACCTGACGATCTGGTAAAATATCAAAGCGATCATCACTAGCTGCATCGTTCACGCTAACCGTGATCTTGCTGTTTTGACTACCATCAACGATCCCATCAAAGGGTCCGGTGACAGTGACAATTTGCGGTACATTCCAGTTAGCAGCGGTAAACGTCAAGACACTCGCACTTAGGGTCACTTCGGTCGCGTCACTGGGAGTGAGATTGATCACAACATCGCTTGTGGGGGCTTCTGGCAACGCGACGGTAAAGATACCCGTTGTACCGTCTTCACCCACCGTTAATGTGGTGGGTGAAACGTCTAGTCCGGGGTTCAGGCTGGTATAATAATTAAGGGTCTGGCTGGCACCAGGAGTAAGAGTCCCTACGTCGAAGGTGATGAACATTGCCACATCATTAGTGCTGGTGTAGCCAGTTGCCTGGGGGCTGTCGTATGCTGTTGGATCATACAAGAGTGGGGGAGTAAGACCGGAAATACCAATACCAGTCCGCGCCCGCGAGTCGCTACTGAAAAAAGAAATAGGTGCGTTCGAGCCACCACTTAAAGTTGAGTAAGGCCCTCCTGGTTGCTCAACCGCACGCGCAGCCGCAAACCCCTGAGCCGCCACCGTCCCCAGGATCTCGTTGACTGTTGCACTAGATCCAAAAACATCAGACGTGTTATCTGGATCGAAGGAGCGCATGAAGCGAACAGAATCTAACGTTGATACGCCAAGGTTGGTTAGTGTGACGGTGTTCTTAAAACTTTTATCGTTGACATCAAACGAGATATTTTGAGTAACCCTGAGGTTCCCACCCAGGATGCCTACAACCTGAGCCGAGAGCGTGTTACCGACGGAGTTATTGATAATTGTTGTGCCGGTAAAGTTATTCGTACCACCACTTCGCGCCGCGGTTCCAGTCGTCGCCACACCCCCTATTTTATAACCGGCAACAAAGCGCTCTTCTGGGGTTCCGGGAAGGAAGTAATCGATCCGCAGATCCGTATCCGTACCGAAGCCATCGGTATCGGAAACCATGCCAATACCCGTACCGATCTTCCGACCGAGGAAACCAGTCGGAGTGGTTGCTCCCCCAAAAGCACCATTTGTAGCCAAACCCAGTTCAACAAAGTTGCCCCCTAGATAAACTTCTCCACCTGTGGTGGTGCTGCGAGCTCCGGGTAGGGCTAAAATTCCTCCATAATTATTCCGGGTCGTCTCATCAAAGACTTTAGATGCTGTAATTTCGCCTGTGCTAAATTCTAGCTCCCAGTCGCCCCCTAGAGCGGAGTTCCCCGTCAGGTTTTTACTGGCTCCGATCACCGCTCCTGTTACCTGACTTAGTTGATGAACAAAGCTTTCACCTAAAAAACCCTCTGCTACATTACAGCCATAAAGGAGAATATTTGGAGCATTCCATTGTTGTAGTTGAGTTGCGTAACGGTTGAGGGTCTCTAAACTCAGTTGTGTATTGCCCAGGTGGAGGCTGCCCGGACTGCCGTGGGAGATGATATGAACGGCTTCGACAAAATTAGAGTTGCCCAGAATTTGGGTAATTTGCTCCACCCCATCTCGTTTGGGATCAAGAACCACTGCTTCGATACCGGGAACGACCCCCGCCACGAGCATCTGGTAATCTTCAACGGTAGGGTCGATAAAGGCGATCGCTTTTTTGGTAGTCCCGACAAGGGCTATATCTTCAATCAAGGCTTGAGTAATTTGCTCGATCGCCCTCAAATTGTCATTGAAAATTACAACTTCAGCGGTATCAGCGTTTTGAATCAGGCTTTGATAGTCCTGTAGGTCGGAGTCTACGAAAGTGATTTGCTTGTTCATGTTTGGTACGTTCATAATTGCTGAAATCCTTGATATCTATTGTTGACATTCAAGTCTGGTCGGGGTTTTAACCCCCACCTCGCTTAAGTCCTCGCTATGAGAACTGAATAATTTATTAGTCCTATCGATCGAATAAATCGGGCTGTAAAAGTGTTAGCCCGTTCCGCTGGAGCATTAAATAAATAATCTGGAAACATCAAAGGCATTGCGCCGAATTAGTAGCTCGATGCTGTCCATAATCCAAGCGAGGTTTCTGACACAGCAGATAACTTTGGCTTCGGGAAATAGTTCCAGAATTAATGCCAATTTGCTGCATCACAGGCGATTGGTGTCGGAGATCACTTCTCGATCAGTTGGCGGGTGGTAATAAGCTGTGCCTGTTTTTGTTCAGGGGAAATGAACACGGAAAACTCATTGTCTTCGCTCACTTTCCAGCATTCGATCGACGGGCATCCCCAATAGGGGAAGTCATAGCGCTGTAAAACCGGGGGTTTTGTCGTAGTAGTGCAGCCAGTAAAGTAGAGCCTGAGCGGGGTAGTCCTGATATGAAGTAGGCTTTCACTGGCCTGGCGTGGGAATGAACGCCTATAGCTTAGATGCAACTTTAATGTATCCCCCTAAAGACATATCTTTTATAGCATATTTTTATTTAACATTTCGCAACACAACATCCAGGTTTACGATCTCTTTACAATCTAGACATCGTGGGTTGGCTTTCCCTATCTCTAATCATTGCTTCGGGCCCCTGCCTCTGTAAAGTCGGAAAAGTCGGATCGTAAAGTCGGAAAAGTCGGATCTTTGTCTTGGTGATGAGTAGATAATAAGGTTTACGATATCTTTACAATCTAGATATCGCTGGGTTAATTACTTAGCTATTTTAACCGCAGATATCCGGGGATATATGCGGATATACGCAGATGAAGAGATGTTATTTGATGAGTTCTTCGAGGGATGGAAAAAGCAATTTTTCGGCGCTCACTTTTTCGCAATCACAACCTTGTTGACTTGCGGATATTGCTGATACTTTTCCCAGCAGCAATTGGATGCTTTCGATTAGCAGCGGTAGAGTTAATAAAATAATTGATGCAGAGACTAGCAAGCTAATTAAGCCGTCAGCCCAATTCCAGTGCAGCCACGCTACGGCGATCGCAGCTAAAATTACTCCAGCCGACGAAAAAATGTCGGCGACTGCGTGCAGAAACGCGCTTTTGAGATTCAAGTCACCGTGACAGCAGGAATGCAAACAACAAGCATTGATCGAGTTGATGCTTAAACCGACTATGGCGGTAATTAACATTGGGAACCCTTCTACTTCGGGAGTTGGGGACTGCAAACGGGCGATCGACTCAGCAGCAATCCACAGGGCGATCGCAACTAAACTGATACTATTAATTAAAGCAGCAATGATTTCTCCTCGTTCAGGGATTGACGATTGTGCGATCGTACAATCTACGGATTTACTTTTGCGTTTGACTGAGGAGTACCAAGTCGCTGTCAAAGTTATTGCTAAAGCTGCTACATCTGAAAAAACGTGACCCGCATCTGCTAATAGGGACAAACTATGAGAATTAAGTGCAGCGATTAACTCTGCTACAAAAAAGCTGCTAAGCAATACCAATGCTGTTTGTAAAAGTCGCACTTTGCCAATTCTGGGATTTATATTCTCGCATTGTGCGGTATCCTTGGCGTTTTCAGAGTCAAAATTTTCCTTAACTAGAAATGTCATGCAGCAGCCCTTAAGGTTAAACTCGATTTTAAATTAAACATTAAATTAACTATCAATGACCGATTATATACCAAATCCGCACCAAGATCCGGAAAATTCGATCGCAAATTCCCCAAATTCTCAAATAAACGATCGTCCAATTAGCGACAATCACGCAAATATTTTAACAGGGGAATCTTTGGTTGATTTGCGGAAGTACGATCAATCAAAGTTTGATCGAGGAAAGCCTACTTGGCTAATTTTGCTTTGGTGGTTCGTCCAGGCGATCGCATTTCCCCTCACTCCACACCCTTTTAACGGCATCAGAAGCAGGCTGCTGCGGTTATTTGGAGCGAAAATAGGTCGCGGTGTGATCATTCGCCCCACGGCTCGTTTTACCTATCCTTGGAAAATTGCAATCGGAGACTACAGTTGGATCGGAGATGATGTTGTATTGTACAGTCTCGATCGAATTGTGATCGGCAAACACTGCGTCATTTCTCAAAAAAGCTACCTCTGCACCGGCACTCATGACCTTCAAGACCCAGCCTTTGGCTTAATCACAGCACCTGTGGTCATTAATAACGGCGTTTGGATTGCCGCCGACTGCTTCGTTGGCCCTGGTGTAGAAATCGGTGCTAACGCCTTAATCGGAGCTCGCAGTAGCGTATTTAAACATATGCCCGCTAGCTTTGTTTGCACGGGAACACCTTGTCGTCCCCGCTATCGGCGAGAAATTAACCAAAGTTCATAAGAGACATTGCATCGGGAAACTAAGCAGCTTGAATAGCTTGTGGCCGAATTGGAATTTCAATGACGAATTCTATTCCCTTTCCTTCTGTAGGCTGGCAGTATAATCTGCCCCCATGCTTTTCAACGATAATTTGGTAACTGATAGATAACCCCAACCCAGTTCCCTTACCGATAGGTTTGGTGGTAAAAAAAGGGTCAAATAGTTTCGGTTGTAAACTTTCGCAAACTCCCCGACCGTTGTCACTAATATGAATAGCAACCCAATTCTCGTGAATTACTTTTGTAGAAATTTGAATGCGGTTCGGGTGTTGTTTGATTTCTGCAAACGAACGCTGCTGATTAGATTCATCCAAAGCATCAATGGCATTGGAAATAATATTCATGAACACTTGATTTAATTGTCCGGCATGGCATTCTACTGGTGGAATGTGACCGTAATTTTTTATTATTTCAATCTCAGGATGCTCTGGTTTTGATTTTAAACGATGATGCAGGATGGTGAGTGTACTATCAATTCCTTCATGAATATTTACTGCTTTCACGTCTGCCTCATCTAGGCGAGAAAAGATTCGCATAGACTTGACAATCTCCTGAATGCGCTGCGTTCCTAAGTTGATTGAGTTAAGAACTTTTATAAAATCTTCCTCCACAAATTCTAGTTCTATTTCATCCATAGCTGCTTGAATTCGAGGGGTGGGATTTACATAATCTTCTTGATAGATGTGTATGATTTTTAGTAAGTTATGAGCGTACTCTTGGGCATAACCCAGATTGCCAGAGATGAAATTTATAGGGTTATTTATTTCATGAGCAATCCCAGCCGCCATTTGCCCTAACCCGGACATTTTTTCGCTTTGGATTAACTTAAGTTGCATTTGTTGTAAATCCTCGTAGGCTTGGCTGACTTCTCTAACTTTTTCCTCCAATAAGATGTTTTTTTCTTCTAATTTATCAGCAAGAACATGAAGCTTTAAATGCAGCTTGACGCGAGCTAATACTTCCTCCTGTTGGAAAGGTTTGGTAATATAATCTACAGCCCCAAGCTGAAACCCTTCAACTTTATTTGCCGTATCCGAGAGCGCAGTCATAAATATAATGGGAATCTGTTTAGTTTCTGGATTAGCCTGTAATCGACGACAGGTTTCAAATCCATCAATCTCTGGCATCATGACATCTAACAAGATTAGATCTGGGAGAGCATATTTGACTCGCTCTAGTGCCATCTTTCCAGATTTCGCGACCCGAACTTCAAATCCTTCCTGACTTAAGGCATCAGATAAGACACCCAAGTTGGCTGAATTGTCATCAACTATAAGAATTGTACCATTTGCTTTAATCTCTGAATTCATAAACCTTACTTGTAGGACTGAATAAACGTTAAAATCTCTTCGTCTTGAAAGTCCTTTGCCATCTGATGCAATCTTTTAGCAAAGGGAATATATTGGGGATCTATTTCTTCAAGTAATACCGCCTGCTTAACTATTTCTAGGAAATTTCCTTTCATAGCCAGTTCGTATAGAATTTCCATTTCTTTAGCTGGCGGCGCAATTAGCTCATCGGTGTCTGAGCCGATCGCCAGGGGATCTTCATTAGCTTCATAAACCCATTCTAAATCAAGATACTGTTGTAATTTTTGCAGGAGTTCCGTGGCTTGAACAGGTTTGGGAATAAAAGTGTTGCCTCCTGCTTCTAAACTTCTGTATTGATCGGCTTCAAATACGCTGGCAGAAGAGACAATAATGATGATGTCTTTGAAGTTGTCCGATTCTCTAACCCGCTTAATTAGCTCGAAGCCATCTAGTTCGGGCATTAGTAAGTCGGTAACGATTAAATCTGGCTGTACCTCCAGAATTTTTTCCCAGCCTTCCTGCCCATCGTTTGCTTCAGACACCTCAAAGCCGAGCGGACTGAGCAAATTGCTAACTACCGAACGGTTAGCCCATTTGTCATCAATAACCACAATCTTAGGTTGGCGGTCTTTGATGCCGATAATCTGGCCGCGATGGTCAATTTGAGAAGTTTTCACCCATTCATCGGCTTGAGATAGATTGACATCAAACCAGAAAATACTGCCAACATTCATCTCACTTTGAACCTGAATGGTACTGCCCATTAGTTCTACAATCCTTTGGCTAATTGCCAGTCCTAATCCCGTACCTTCCGTCTGCCGCCTGCGATCTCCTACCTGCTCGAAGGGCTGAAAGATAGCTTGGAGTTGATCTTGGGCAATGCCGGTACCTGTATCGCGTATTTCAAAGCGAATTTTTTCTTCTGTGGCAAAGCTGACTATAAAAGTAACAGTACCCTCATCCGTAAATTTAATAGCGTTACTTAAAAGATTAATTAACACTTGTCGCAAGCGTTTTTCATCCGCACGAATACCGATCGGGAGTTCGGGACTTGATGGAAAATGAAACTGAATTCCCTTTAGTTCAGCTCGGATACGACACATTTCTGCGACACCTTGCAGGAACGCCGGGAAATGAAAATCCGTAGGCATGAGTTCCACTTTCTGTGCTTCAATCTTCGACAAGTCGAGAATATCATTGATTAAGGTCAGTAAATGGGAACCGCACTGATAAATAACATCAATGCGCGATCGCTCTTCTTGATTCAAGGATTTGGAACGCTGAAGAATCTGGGCGTATCCCATGATGCCATTAAGGGGAGTCCGCAACTCGTGGCTCATATTGGCAAGGAATTCACTTTTAGCGCGACTTGCTGCTTCGGCTGCTTCCTTAGCTTTTGCCATTAGGAATTCTGCTTGTTTGCGATCGTGGATATCGCTGCAAGTGCCAACCCACTCCCGGATGCTGTCATCTTCATTCAGAATGGGTACGCCTCTAACTTGAAAATAACGATAGTTTCCATCCGCTGCGCGGATTTGGTATTCTATGTCATACAGGGTTTTCGTTTGCGCTGCTTCCATCCACACCTGAGCGGTTCGTTCGCGATCGTCCGGGTGAATTGCATCTAACCAGCCCAAACCAATTACCTCAGCTTCGGTTTGTCCGGTGTAAGCTCTCCAACTCGGTAGATCCGGGCATCTTCCTTCACCATCCGCTGTCCATACAATTTGGGACGTAGCAGCGATTAGCGAACGATAGCGTTCTTCGCTTTGTTTTATAGCATCTTCGGCTTGTTTGCGATCGTGGATATCGGTGCAAGTGCCAACCCACTCCCGGATGCTGCCATCTTCATTCAGAATAGGTACGCCCCTACCTTGGAAATAACGATAGTTTCCATCCGCTCCCCGGATTCGATATTCTATGTCATACAGGCTTTTCGTTTGCACTGCTTCCATCCACGCCTGAGCGGTTGATTCGCGATCGTCCGGGTGAATTGCATCTAACCAGCCAAAACCAACCACCTCCTCTACGGTTTGTCCAGTGTAAGCTCTCAGAGTCGGCATATCCGGGCATCGCCCCTCAGAATCCCCTGTCCAGACAATTTGGGACGTAGCAAGGATTAGCGAGCGATAGCGTTCTTCGCTTTGTTTGATCGCATCTTCCGCTTGTTTGCGATCGGTAATATCTCGCACCACAGATAACGCATACAGCTTGTCATCCTGCCAATAGGGGGTTGCTGTAACTTCCACATCAATGCACTTGTTATCCTTGTGGACATCAATGGCATGACAGAAGAACTGCTTACCTGCCTTCACAGTTTCTAAGAAGTCCACAAATAGGTGGTAACTATCTGGGTGTATGAAGCCTCCAGGTGGTAGTTGAGCGAACTCCTCATAAGTGTAGCCGTGGATTCTGGCTTGCGCCGGATTGATGGCGACTACTTTTCCGGTTTCTAGTTCTGTGATGATAATGCCATCGTTCACCGACTCAAAAATACTGCGATACTGAGTTTCTTTATGTCGCAACGCTTCTTCCGCTTGTTTGCGATCGGTAATATCTCGCGTTGTGGCGATGAGGCCGAGGATATTGCCATTAGCATCCCGCCAAGGAGCTTTTGTAGTTAAAAAGGTCCTAGGGGTTTCATCATGAGAGATATCTTCCTCGTAACTCTCAGTGATTCCTGTTGCCATGATTTGACGATCTTTTGCCATCATTTCACGGGCAGCGTTAGGCAGTAATTCCCAATCATCTTTGCCGATGATTTCCTCACTTGGCTTGCCCAAGAAGTTTGCCAAATTGGAGTTAATGGCAACATAACGCCCTTCTCGATCTTTAACGACAATGAAGTCGGGTGTACTTTCCAAAATAGAGTTTAGCAGTGCATTACGATCGCGCAGAGCTTCTTCAGCTTGTTTGCGATCGGTAATATCTCGTGCTATGGCGATCATGCCGAGAATATTGCCCTGAGCGTCCCGCCAAGGGGCTTTTGTCGTTAAAAAAGAAGTGGTGATCTTACCATTAGAAACATCTTCTTCGTAGGTTTCAGTAGTGCCTGCTTCCATGATCTCGCGGTCTTTTGCCATTATTGGAACGGCAGCAGCAGGGGGAAGGAGTTCCGAATCATCTTTACCCAGGATCTCCTCAATGGGTTTACCGTAAAAGGAGGTTGCCCCATTGGAATTAAGGGCAACATATCGGCCTTCCCGGTCTTTAACAACTATTATGTCTGGCGTACTTTCCAAGATAGAGCTCAGCAAGACGTTGCGATCGCGCAGCACAGCTTGCTGTTCGCGCAGAGCTTCTTCAGCTTGTTTGCGATCGGTAATATCTGTATTAGCTCCAATCCATTCGCGAATTGAACCATCCGCGTTCAGAATTGGTACACCACGACAACTCATGTACCGATATTCGCCGTCATACCGGCGCATACGTAATTCATCTTCATAGAGCGAGCGATTGGCCACGGCAGCCGACCATATACTACCAACATGAGCGCGATCATCTGGGTGCATGGCATCTAGCCAGCCCCATCCTTTATACTCCTCAAATGTCTGTCCTGTAAATGCACCTAAAGTAGGTTGTTCGCTGGCTAATTCGCCATCAGCATTACCGATCCAAATAATTTGAGCGGTAGCTTCGATTAAAGAACGAAATCGTTCTTCATTTTGTTTGAGGACATCTTCTGCGTTTTTGCGATCGCGAATATCCCGCGTAATAGTGGCAATCCCTACCGGTTCATTAGTCTCTGGATGTCTAATCAAAAATAGGGTGTAATCTACCAGGATGGGTTGACCTGTCTGGAAATGTCTGAAGCGAAAATCACTCCGCCAACTTCCCTCTTGCATTATTGCCGGCATAATAAACTGCTGTACGAAGTCCAAATCTTCTGCCATGAAGAAGTCGGTCATGTGTTTGGTTCGGGCTTCCTCCAAACTACTGAGTCCCACCAAATCCAGACCCGCCTGATTCACTAGCATCGGGCGACCATCCATTGAGGCCACGCCAATAAAGTCACGGCTATTCTCGATCGTTGTAGCGAGCAATTGCCGTTCTTCCTCTGCTTTTTTGCGATCGCGAATATCCCGCACAATAGTGGAAATAAACTCGACTTCACCCGCTGCGGTTTTGTGAACGATCAAAACCTGGGAGACTGGAATTTCTTCCCCATCGCGTGACAAAAACAGGGTTTCACCTGCCCAACTACCCTCTCGCAAGGCGCTGGGAATTATTTCGTTGTGGAACTTTGCTTTTGCCGAGGGAGCTAATGCAGAATCTATAGTAAACGGAGCTCGTGCTTCCTCTGGGGACATCCCCAGCATTTCCTGTCCGGCTTGGTTGAGATAGACGCTATGCCCAGCCGCATCCACAACTCCTACTAAGTCGGAAGTTGCTTCCAAAATTGCCGTCAGTCGTGCCTGCTTTTGTTCTGCCCGCTTGCGATCGGTAATTTCAATCACAAGGGCACCAACACCAAAAACCAGGTCATTTTCGTCCCGCAAAGGATAGTAAGATGCTTGCCAGTAGCGCAGGATGCCCGGTTGTCTCGGAGTTTCACCCACTACTTCATAGTCGAGAATTGGCTTGCCCGTATCCAGAATTTCTTGCAAAATTGGTCCCAGAGTCGCAGCCAATTCTGGCAGCACTTCACACAGCGACCTACCAATATGATCTGCCACACAAATGCCATTGAGCTCTGCCATAGCTTCGTTAATTTGGACGTACCGGAGTTGGCGGTCTAAAATCATCAGTCCGGCATTCGCTGCAGCAAAAAAAGCCTCGAAGTGAGCCTGTCGCAATACCTGTGCTGTTGTGTTCTCTTGCTGGGGCGGTTGGTTTTTATGTGGTGGGAATGTGCTCATGTTGGCTCGTGCATTTCAGCTATAATTTTAGAACTTCTTTCCAAATACGGGTTCGTAAGGTTTTCCTTTTTTCCTATTTGGGTACTGAATAAAACGTTCAGTAGGGCGACAATTAGGCTTTCAATCGGCGATATATGTATCCCTGGCGACAATATTTCCGTTAATTCTTCGGATGTATCGCCAAGCAGTTCTATTGCTCATCAATTCTATTCCTAATCAATCCTATGGGTAGTACATTGGTGACAACATAAGCTAGGGAAGTGTTTGTCAATCAGCAATTATGCTCAGCATTTACTCAGATTTGGGGGGAAACTTAGATGTGGGCGATCGAGCAATCATGGCGATCGCCATATTGATGACCACCTACCCCCAAATCGCCAATTTTCCACTCCTCAACAAGCAGTATTTTCAGTAAAATTACGGATTGACAAATGCGATTAAATTATAGTTTGTCCCCCATGTCAGTAGAATGCCAAGTATTCTTGGAACGTTATCAATTTTAGCTAGATGCGTTAAATTTTCACTTAGATATACACAAGAGGGACGCAACTGGCAGAGTAATAGCAATATCTCTCCCACCAGTCAAAATCATTGTAATACTTGGATATTTGACTTGTCCACTTAAATAGTCATTGAATAATCCCTGCTTAAGTTGATAACGGGACTTCACAAAAAAATAGTGGAGAGTATGATAAACTCGAATCGAGTTAATGTTGACTAAAGTTAGTAGAGCGATCGCTTTAACAATAGATGAGTCGGCTCTCTGATCGCGAAAAAGTGGCACACTAACCACAGGCCTGCGAAGACCAGGTATCCGAAAAATTGGCAAGAGGGATAACTGCGTATTATGAGGAACCACATCTCTATCTAACGACTTCACTTTTTTACTCTAAAAACAGGTTAAAATTTATGATAACTATCTCAGTATTGTATTTTGACATTGGGTACTGAGAACTTTATTTTTTACTACTTTCCTTAAAAAATGACCACACAAAAAACCTTCTTCCCTGAATTTAAATTGAATACAATCCCCGAAGAAGTATTGACACAGATATCGCAAATATTTACAGCTACCCTATTTAAAATAGGTGAAAATCCAGTATCGTTGCAGTCACTGGTGGAACTGATTGTATTGTTTATGGCTATCCTTGTCATAGCACGCTCTTTTACAAACTTTCTTAAGGAACGCTTGCTAGTCAGACTGGGAATTGACGAGGGAAACCGGGAAGCGATCGCAGTAATTATTGGGTATTTGATAGTAGCTTTGGGGGTGATAGTCGCCATCCAAAGCATCGGTTTCAACCTCGCTTCTTTTGCAGTAGTTGCGGGGGGATTGGGAGTCGGAATTGGCTTCGGAATCCAAGATTTAACAACTAATTTTGTCAGCGGCTTAACGCTGCTTTTAGACAGACCTGTGAAAGTCGGAGACTTTGTGGAATTAGAAGGATTAATGGGAATCGTCAAAAAAATCTCGATTCGATCTACCATCCTCCAAACCACTGAGGACTCAAGCGTCATAGTTCCCAACAGCAAAATGATTAGCAACAAAATTGTTAACTGGAGTTACGAAAACTCCCTACTCTGTCTGCGAGTTCCCGTAGAAGTAGCCGAGAATAGTAACCCGCTGTTAGTGACAGAAACTCTATTAAATATTGCTTACAAAGAAGCAGGAGTTTTGTACGAACCGAATCCGAAAGTATTGTTTGTCGAGTTTGGTGATGATAGTTTTAAATTTGAACTTTTAGTTTGGACGGACAAGCCGACTGAAAGAGAAATAATTAAAAGTTCTTTAAATTTTGCAATTGAATACAATTTCCGCCACCAAAAGATAGAATTTCCGTTCAATGACAGAGAAATTTATTTGCAAAACCCCGAAGTTCTGTTGTCAATGTTCAACAAAAAAGAAACTGCAATTGACCTCCCGAACAGTTACTCGGAAAATGAGCCAAAACCGCCAATTTTTGCAGAGAAACTGAAAAAGCCATCGTCGCTTAGCTGTTTGCTGCGAGAGGTGGAATACTTTGAAAATCTGACTGATCTTGAATTGCGGCAATTGATTGAAGTTGGATACCGCAAACGGCTGCGATCGCAAGAATATTTGTTTCACGAAAACGACCCCGGAGATGCTTTTTACATGATTCTTTCAGGTTCAGTAGAAGTTTTTGTAGAAGCTATTGACAAACATCTGAATAACCTCGGTACTGGTCAGTTTTTCGGGGAACTTTCTTTGATGTTGGGCATTCCCAGAACTGCTTCGGTAAGAGCTTTGGAAGAAACAATTTTGTTTGCCATCAATAAAGAAGGTTTCCAAAAAGTTTTAACGGAACGACCGGATTTATCTGAACAGATTATTCAAGAAATAGTCAAACACAAAGAAGAACTCCACGAGAGACAGCAATTATTGCGAGAAATGGAATTGGTAGATGCAGCAGAAGAGGAGGAAAATCCTGTAGAATGGGTGAGAAAACGGCTAAAAAATCTATTTAGCGTTTGAAATAATTTCTATGACGCGATTTATTCACGATCTCTTTGCCAAAGAATTTCTGGAAGAGTTGCTGTCCCCGATTGGAACGGTTAATGTCGGCCGCGATGTGACTTCGGAAGTCCGAGAAATCGATGTTTACTTCACTCCCAGCACCGCAATTCCCGAATACTCAGAAACCCTGGGATTGTTGGGAAAAATGGCAAGCACAACTGCAATTTTTGAACCGTTTCGCAATCCGGCAAACGTCAGCGAAATTTGTAGCTGCCTGGGCAAGTTATTGGACGTGCGAGGTGAATTGGAGCGAAAATTTAGGAGAGAAAATACTCGCTATGATGATGCTCAGTTACCCAAACTGTGGATTTTGATGCCCACAGCATCGAAAGCATTGGTAGATAGCTTTAATGCGATACCAGACACAGAGAATTGGATGCAGGGAATTTATTTTTTCGGTGAATCTTTGCGAACTGCAATTGTGGCGATTCACCAGTTGCCAGAAACTCCAGAAACCCTGTGGTTGAGGATTTTGGGCAAAGGGGGAGTGCAGCAAAGGGCTATTTCCCAATTAAGCGCTTTAGCAACAGACGATCCGTTGCGGATTATCGCGCTAGAATTGCTGTATCGGTTACAGTCAAATTTAGTAACCGATGCGCCACAAGAATTAGAGCCAGAAGAGCGGGAGTTAATTATGGCCATTGCACCACTTTTTCAACAACAAATACAAGCAGCACAGCAACAAGCTAGAGAAGAAGGACTAGAAGAAGGACTAGAACAAGGGCTAGAACAAGGACTAGAACGAGGCAGACAAGAACAACAGCGCTTAATCTTAGAAAACTTTCTGCGAGTTAGATTTGGAGAATTAAGCCCCAAAATGACTGTTTTTCTATCTCCAATATCCAAGTTGGCGGCGACAGAATTTACAGTGCTGTTGCTGGCAATCTCAATGCTGACAGTTGATGAAACAGGGCGCGAAGCAGCGGTTAAATTGTTAGCTGAAAGTGCGTTGCAAATGCGATCGCCTGAATTGGGTGATATTCTGCCTACAGCCGTTACTAATTTATTGGCATTGCCTGTGGCAGAATTGACATTGTTTGTAGAACAACTGCCACAGTTATCGGCGGAGGAATTGAGGGACAGGTTAGGAAAAACACCTGACTAAAACCTGCGATCGCAGCCATAAAGGGATCTCGCTCTTTATGGCATTTAAATCATTCTCAAATAAAATTCCTAGATTCTGTCGATCGCACTTAGGAATTGGACTGCGGGCCTAAAATCAAGTGCAGCAGACCATCGATCAGTCGATCGCGCTCCATTGGGATAATCTCTTTACCGTGCATCATATGCTGCATTAACTGAAAATATACCAAAGCTCCGATAAAAATCCGCGCAGTGGCCTCGGGATCGGGCAATTTTAACTCTGGATGCGATGCCAAATATTCCGCTAGCCGCTCGATACCCGGTTTAGCTAAGTTTTTCACAAAAGTCTGCGCTAGCTGGGGAAAACGCCCTGATTCGGCAATCACTAACCTCACAAAATTGAGATATTCTGGTTCCTGGGTCGCCTGATCCAATATAGTTGTGGCAGCGAATCGCAGCGCTACGGCCGGCTCTTCATCCAGAACTGTAAAATGGACTTTTTCTCGCGCCAGCCGCTGTACCAAAGCCGCGAATAATCCTTCTTTATCTGCAAAATAACTGTAAACCGTGGCTTTGGAAACTCCGCCCGTCTTCGCTACCTTGTCCATACTCGTCCCCGCGTAGCCGTGGGCTAAAAATTCTTGCATCGCACCTTGCAGGATTTGCTCGCTCTTGTCCCCTCCTGCTGCGTCTGCTTCGATCGGTTTTGTCCTTGCCATACCTTGCTTCTGTAATTTTTATTTGGGCTCTTGACATCATTATACTAAACGGTTTAGTATTAAAAGATATCGGAACTAAACGGTTTAGTATTATTTTCTCACAAAGAGGTATGTCATGGTACACCAACCAACAGCGGAGGGCTTATCCTCAAATCCATCCCTAGTTAAACAACTCCTAGTTGTGGCAGCAGTAGCAACCCTGGGGGCAGCAGGAACCACAGGCTACACGATCTGGCGATCGCGCATACCCGATCCCAATGCAGTAGCCGCAGCAGCAGCCGTCGCAGCATCCCAATTAAGGACTGTTACAGCCTTGGGACGACTGGAACCCAGAGGAGAAGTAATTAAAATCTCTGCCTCCGGTGCCGCGGAAGGAAACCGGATCGATCGACTTTTGGTGAAAGAGGGAGACACAGTGAAAACAGGCCAGGCGATCGCAATTTTGGACAGCCGCGATCGCCTGCAAGCCGCTCTCGACCAAGCTCAAGAACAAGTGCGCGTCGCCGAGGCAAACCTAGCAAAAGTCAAAGCTGGAGCCAAAAACGGCGAAATTCAAGCCCAGAAAGCAACTATTAGCCGCCTAGAAGCCGATCGCAGCAACGAGATCGCAGCGCAACAGGCGATCGTCAGCCGCCTAGAAGTCGATCGCAGCACCGAAATAGCAGCGCAACAAGCCACAATTGCCCGCATCAGGGCCGAACAGCAAGGGGAAATTCAAACTCAAAAAGCCGCAATTGCCCGCCTACAAGCCGAACTCCGCAACGCTCAAAGCGAGGATCGGCGGTACTCCCAACTCTATGAACAGGGAGCAATTTCCGCCTCAACTAGCGACAGCAAAAGCCTCGCCGCCGAAACAACTCAACAGCAACTCAACGAAGGAAAGTCAAAACTAAATCAAATTCAGGAATCCCGCCAACAGCAGATTAACGAAGCCCAAGCCAAATTGAATCAAATTCAGCAATCTCGCCAACAGCAAATTAACGAAGCGCAAGCAAAACTCAGCCAAGTTGAGCAATCTCGACAACAGCAGATTAATGAAGCGGTGGCAAATCTCGATCGCATCGCCGAAGTGCGTCCCGTTGACATAGCAGCAGCCGCCGCCGAAGTCAGTTCCGCTGCTTCAGCAGCCAAACAAGCCAAAGCCAATCTGGATCTAGCTTACATCCGTGCTCCCAGAGACGCCCAAGTCCTGAAAATTCACACGCATCCGGGCGAAAGGGTAGGAAACGACGGCATTGTCGAACTCGGACAAACTCGCGAGATGCTGGCTGTTGCGGAAATCTACGAAAGCGATGTGGACAAAGTACGCCTCGGACAAACCGCCAAAATTACTAGCGATGCTTTGACCGGCGAATTGCGGGGAACAGTCGAACATATTGGTTTGCAAGTGCAGCGGCAAAACATTGTTAACACCGATCCTTCTGCGAATATTGATAGTCGAATTGTGGAAGTAAAAGTGCGCTTAGATGAAGCTTCCAGCCAGAAAGTAGCGGGATTCACCAATTTACAAGTCAAAGTGGCGATCGGGGAATTTAAAGATTAAGAAGACTTAAACCGCCGGGTCGCTTTCTTCAATCCAAAATCACCAATCTAAAATCTAAAATCCTATGCTTGGACTCATCCAACCCTTACAACAATTAAGACGCAGAACTTCCCTCGGATGGCTGCAACTGAGCCACGACAAAGGGCGAATGGCCGTTGCAGTAGCAGGAATTGCCTTTGCTGACGTTTTGATGTTCATGCAGTTAGGCTTCCAAAATGCGCTTTACACCAGCAATACGCGGCTGCATCAAGCCTTGGAAACAGACTTAGTTTTGATTCACCCCCAAGCGCGAAATTTGATTAATTTGTCTTCCTTCCCCAGGCGCAGATTGTATCAAGCAATGAACGTACCGGGTGTGAAATCAGCCGAGCCGCTTTACGTGAAAATTGCTAACTGGAAAAATCCCGAAACTCGGCGCGAAACGTCGCTGATGGTGGTGGGTTTCAATCCGAATCACCCTGCGTTTGCGCTTCCCGAAGTCAACCAAAATTTGAGCGCGATTAAATTGCCAGATACTGTGTTGTTCGATCGCGCTTCTAGGGGAGATTACCAAGGGACGATCGCGCAACTCGATCAAGGAAAGTCTGTTAAAGCTGAGGTCGAGCGGCGCAAGATTACCGTCAGCGGTTTATTCACAGTTGGAGCATCTTTTGCCGCCGACGGTATTTTGATGACTAGCGATCAAAATTACCTGCGCCTGTTTGCGAGACAAAACGCCGCGAGTGTTAATGCCGGGTTAATTCAACTGCAACCGGGTGCTGACCCCGTGGAAGTTCAACAAGTTTTGAAAGCATATTTACCGCCGGATGTCAAGGTATTAACCAAACAAGAATTTATCGATTTTGAGAAAAACTATTGGGCTAAGAATACTGCGATCGGCTTTGTGTTTAATTTAGGCGTCGCGATGGGTTTTGTAGTTGGTGTCATTATTGTTTATCAAGTTCTCTCAACCGATGTCAGCGACCACATGGGAGAATACGCTACTTTCAAAGCGATGGGTTACCGCAATGTTTATTTACTGGGAATCGTTTTTGAAGAAGCTCTAATTCTTTCCGTCCTTGGTTTTTTGCCGGGAGTAGGAGTCTCTTTCGGACTCTACTCTTTAACTCGCAAAGCTACAAATTTACCCCTTTATATGACGCTGATTCGAGCGGTTGCAATATTAATTTTGAACGTGATTATGTGCACTATTTCGGGATCAATTGCCACTCGCAAACTGCAAGCAGCCGATCCAGCAGATATGTTTTAAGGGGAAATGAACAATAGAGTTTGAAGGACGCTAAATTCTGGTTATAAACCTCTTTCTAAGACTCGGCGGTTGAAACCGCTACTACACAAAGGAACGCCGCCTCTGCGGACTAAAGAATAAAGGGTGTATTAAAGCCAGATTTTGTATAAACTCCTGACTAACGACAGATTTTTTGTAATCATTCTCTTGTTTTTTCTCTGCATTCTCGACGAAGAAAGCGGTTTATTCTTAAATCTCAAACCTCAAACCAAGAAGTTATGAATTCTACTACTCTCTACCAGACAACCAACGCCTTAGAGATTCCAGCACCTATAATTTCCGCACACCAACTCGACCACTACTTCGGTCAAGGTCAACTGCGAAAACAGGTACTTTTTGACATTAATCTCGAAATTAAAGCAGGTGAAATTGTGCTAATGACGGGGCCTTCCGGTTCGGGAAAAACTACGCTTTTAACTTTGATTGGCGGGCTGAGATCAGGTCAATCGGGAAGTCTCAAAATTATCGGTCAAGAAATGTGCCATGCGAGTGCAGACCAATTGGTAAAGGCGCGGCGCAAAATTGGTTATATTTTTCAGGCGCACAACTTGCACCGCAGTTTGACGGCGCTGCAAAACGTGCAGATGGGTTTGGAAGTTCACGGGAATTTGTCGCGTTCCCAAATGCGCGATCGCTCTGCAAAAATGCTAGAGTTAGTGGGACTGGAACAGCGGATTAACTATTATCCAGATGATTTGTCGGGAGGGCAGAAACAAAGAGTTGCGATCGCCCGCGCTTTGGTCAGTCAACCGCAAATTGTTTTAGCTGACGAACCCACAGCCGCCCTGGACAGCAAATCCGGTCGCGAAGTGGTGAATTTGATGCAGCAACTAGCCAAAGAACAGGGTTGTACTATTTTGTTAGTAACCCACGATAACCGAATTTTGGATATTGCCGATCGCATCCTTCACATGGAAGATGGAAAATTAGCCTAATTTTTAAATTTCCCCAGAATAGACATCACCCATAACTCCCCCATTTTCAATTTTGGATGTCAAAATTTAAAGCCGAAAACTTGCCGATATTTTAATATTCGCACTCACTACAATCCTAACACCTCACTCCTCCCCTGTCAAGAGGTTTTTGATAATTGCTCCCTGATTATTTTGAGTGATTGCTAACTGGCTAAAGCTCAAACCTCCGGTTAGTGCGATCGCCTCCATGTGATGGCCTAGCCTATAGTTTCTTCCCCAGCAATTTTACAAGAAAGAGCTACTCTTAAAAGCAGTTGGATTCACATTATAAACCAATCCCAAGTAGTCATTCCCAGATTTAATCGCCGTTGCAGTTAGAGGCATCACCCCATCTACGATGACATTAACCGACTCAAAGGTTAGTTGACTGAAATTGGCACCAATCAACTTGATTTTATCGTCGGCAGTAGAGAAGTCAGTAATCACATCAGCTTGAGATGGGTCAGTAGCCGTATATTGTAAGACAAAGGTATCAGGCCCCAAGCCACCGGTGAGTACATCGAAACCTTGATCGCCCCATAACTTATCATCCCCATTCCCACCAATCAAGACATCATTTCCCTTCCCCCCGTGTAAGAGATCATGATCATTGCCACCAATGAGAGTATCATTGTCATTATTTCCACTCAAGAAGTCATCCGCATTACCACCAGAAAATTGGTCCGATCCTTTACCCCCAAAAAATTGATCGTTCCCATTACCACCATCAATGGTATCAGCGCCTCTGTTACCATGAATCGTATCATTACCGTCACTTCCCGTCAAGTTATCATTACCTGATAACGCGAATATCGGTTTGCCAAAGGCTGATTGTGGGATACTGGTATCATCATCATCAGTCAGTAGATTGTTGCCATCTACTTCTTGATTTTGTGGTAAATTAGTTGGTTCACCGCGATCGATATTACTGACTGATGGCGTGTTAATGGCGATCGTTATGGGTGTCGGTGTCGGTGTTTCTGTGGGAGTTGGTGTCGGTGTTGGTGTTTCCGTTGGTGTCGGTATCGGTGTTTCCGTTGGTGTTGGTGTTTCCGTTGGTGGTGTCGGTGTTTCTGTGGGAGTTGGTGTCGGTGTTGGTGTTTCCGTTGGTGTTGGTGTTTCCGTTGGTGTTGTCGGTGTTTCTGTGGGAGTTGGTGTCACCGTTGGTGTCGGTGTTACCGGTGGAATTGGTATGGGCGTTGGTGGGAAAACCGGCACCGCAATATTAACGTTAAAACTCCCTAAACTGGTAGCCGCATTGAAATTGCCAAGACTATCTTTAACTTGACTTGCTTGCAACTCAACAGTATAAGTTCCATTGTCAGTATTATCCCAACTTCCCCGAGGCGGAATAAACGAATAAGTTGCTGTCCGAGGCGTACCATTACTATTAGTATCGGCACTGACAAATTTGGCAGGAATGTCACCGCCAGACCAATTTATCAAAATATCAGAACTGTCCAAACTTGTAACATCGACAGCATTATTATCGCTGAAAGTAACTGTCAAACTTTGACTGGTTCCTCCGGCTGTCGTAATATCAGCAACAGGATTTATGGTGACGGTGGGTGCAACGGCATCGACTAATACGCCTGTGGTGCTACCGACGCTATTTAAAGTTAGGATCGCGTTGGCCTTGGTGGCATTTTGAATGGTAGCATCCGTGGGTAAAGTTAAGGCCGTACCAACTGTGATGCCGTCGGTATCTAGGTTGCCAGAAGCAACAGTATAGCGGAAGGTATGGGTGGTGGCAGAGGCTCCTGTACCATTGAGGGTAGCGTTGAGGGTGCCGCCAGTATCTAGAGTAATCGGTAAGTTGGCACCGCCAGTGATGGTTACGGGTTCGTTGAAGGTAACGGTAAAGTCCAGGTTTTCTCCAACTCCATAGGTGTTATTGGTGGGTGCGCTGACACTGGTGATGGTGGGGGCGGGGTTGACGGTAATATTGGCAGTTTCGTCAGCCACGCTGAATACGCTGGATGTGCTGTTATTGGTTAAGTCTGCTCCTGTGTCTGCGGTGCCGCCGTTGGTGCCGGTGATTTGGTCCCAGGCTTTGAAGGTAAAGGCGTTAGTGACAGTACCATTGTAGCTGGCATTGGGGACAAAGCGGATTTTGGTATTGGCATCGGAGGCTAGGAGACGTGCATTGATGGGCGAGGCGGTAAATGTATTCCAAGTTGTGCCATCAGTGGTGTATTGCCAAGTGCCGTTAGTTGTGTCCACGCTGGTGATCGCGATGCCTTGTTTGGCATCGGTGTCACTGTCGGTGATTTTTGTTCCCCCCAGATTCGCGATCATTGTGCTAATTAGTGTGCCGGTACTGGCGCTGTCTCCTTGGTTTTGGGCGGTGAGGGTGGGGGTGCCACTGGTATCTAATAGGGGGGAGTCGTTGACGAGGACGTTGATGGTGATGGGAGTGCTGACACCGCTACTGTCTTTGGCGGTGTAGGTGAAGGTGTCTACGCCGTTGAAATTGGCGTTAGGGGTGTAGAGGATGTTTTTTTTCGGGTCGATCGCGATCGCATTGATGACAGAACACCCAAACGGGTTAGCTGTGGCGTTAAAGGTAGTATCAACCGCCCCAGTAGTCGGGTTGAACTTCGCAACCTTGGCAGATAGGCTCATGAAAGACCAGCCACCAACTATGGAGTTGTCACTGCTATCGAAAGCGATCGCATTGAATTGAACACCCACATTGGGGTTAAAGGTAGTATCAGTCGCCCCAGTAGTTGGGTTTAACTTCGCACTTCGGAAGGGAGGATGACCGGCGTGTAACCCCCCGGAAAGCCAGCCACCGACAATGAGGTTGCCACTGCTATGGAGGGCGATCGCCGTGACAATCCAAAAACCCGCATCATTGGGGTTAAAGGTAGTATCAGCAGCCCCAGTAGTGGGGTCTAACTTGGCAATGTGGTTGCGAGTTTGGTCACCGATGGTGGTGAAGTCGCCACCGACATAGGGGTTTCCACTGCTATCGAGAGCGATCGCTCCGACCTCACGATTCGCATTCGGGTTAAAGGTAGTATCAGCAGCCCCAGTAATCGGGTCTAACTTGGCAATGTTGTTGCGAGATTGACCGCCGATTTGGGTGAACCAGCCACCGACATAGGGGTTTCCACTGCTATCGAGAGCGATCGCCCGGATCAAATTATCCGCATTGGGGTTAAAGGTAGTATCAGCAGCCCCAGTAATCGGGTCTAACTTGGCAATGTGGTTGCGAGTTTGGTCACCGATGGTGGTGAAGTCGCCACCGACATAGGGGTTGCCACTGCTATCGATGGCGATCGCCCGGACCCAACCACTCGCATTGGGGTTAAAGGTAGTATCAGCAGCCCCAGTAATCGGGTCTAACTTGGCAATGTGGTTGCGAGTTTGGCCACCGATGGTGGTGAACTCGCCACCGACATAGGGGTTGCCACTGCTATCGATGGCGATCGCGTTGACAGAAGGAGAATTATTACCATCCGCATTCGGGTTAAAGCTAGTATCAACAGTCCCATCAGAGTTTAACTTCGCAATGGAGTTGCGAGTTTGACCGCCGATGCGGGTGAAACTGCCACCGACATAGATCGAATCACCAATAATCGCGGTGCCGTGGCTAGGGCCGGTGACAATACTATCAACACTGAGTCTGCCGGTTCCCGTGTCGTTCGCTAAAACATCGATCGCGGTGGAAGTAGGGATAGCAGTAACATTGATGGCTTTGCTATCTGCGGTGCCAGTGAGTCCGGCTAAAGTGTAGTCATAATTGGGAAAATTCAGGGGTTGGGTTTCAATTTCCCCAAATTTCACTTCTAACTCCCCGTCGCCGCCAAAGGCCGCAGAACCTGTTAAGTCGTTAGAAGCTGCTACATCTGCGCCTGTTATTTCGCTGAGATGTTTGACAAAATTGAGGCCAGTTTCTCCCGCGCCCACATCGCATCCATATAATAGGATATCGCCGTTTTCAGTTAGGGCATTTCCCCACTGTTTTATCTGACTGCTGAAATTTTCTAGGTTATTCTGATTGAGTATGTCAGAACCGAGTTTTAAACTACCTTCGCTACCGTGGGAAAGGATGTGTACGGCTGCAACATCTTTTTGATCTGCCAAGGCTTGAGTAATTTGTGCGATCGCGCTCGAATTTTCATTTAAAATCACAATTTGAGCGGAATTGACATTTTGAATCAGGCTTTGATAATCTTGTATTGACGAGTCAACGAAAATGATTTCCTTGTTCATGGTAATCACCTATTGGTTTTTGTTAAGTCTAGGACTTACACATTCAGCGCAATTACCCACAATAAATGAGGCTTTTGGTGATCCCAAAAGCCGAGAACAACGAAATCTCGGATCAGTGCGTAAGTTCTAACTCATTCACTGCAAAAGTTTTTGCTTACCGGATGATTATTTCATCTAATCAATCACCACTTTTGCCTACTCAGTAAATAATTATGCTATACTGCTATTCAAGCATTTACTACAAAATCAAGAGTGATTTATTTACTTAAATTCATGAAATTTAAATTATCTTAAAAGAGTTTGTAAATATTAATCCATTAGTGTTCAACAATGACGATCGCACCGGAGGGAAAGGAAGCGGCTGGCGGCTGGGTGCGGTGATTAATTCTCGGATTTTCTCAATGCGAGCAAAACATAGGTGCTCAGCCAGAAACCAACAGAATCTAGGCTTTTTGGCGAATCTTTGATCGCGCAATGGGACTTTACTGTACGAACGCCTCTATTTAAGCTCAAAATATCAACTTTGGCTAGACAATTTGCTAGCTGCGGGTGGGCAACATCCAGGTTACGATCGCCTATATATTCCAAGAATCGGCTATACTACAGGAGATATCGACATTCACGATATCGCAGTAGATAAAAATCATCAAATCATTACTCTCTGACGTGCAAATAATTCCCGCAGCGCCAAAACCAATGGCTTTAGGTTTTCCAACGGAAGAAATTGCTCAGTTAGTTACGTTGGAATTTTTACCGCAGATGGCATATTTGGGAATTTTTACGGCAGATGGTAGCGGATATACGCAGATTAACGCAGATAAATGTTGATTGAGGACGAAAGTCCTCACTACCAACCTGACTTTTAACTTATGAAATCCACTAATATCAGCACGACAACTAACAAATTACCGATTTGTGAGCCTGTAATTTCTCTGCACCAACTCGACCACTACTTCGGTCAAGGTCAACTGCGAAAACAGGTACTTTTTGACATTAATCTCGAAATTGATGCAGGTGAAATTGTGCTGATGACCGGGCCTTCCGGTTCGGGAAAAACTACGCTTTTAACTTTGATTGGCGGACTGCGTTCAGGTCAATCTGGAAGTCTCAAAATTCTCGGTCAAGAGATGTGCCATGCGAGTTCAGATAAATTGGTAAAGGCGCGACGCAAAATTGGCTATATTTTTCAGGCGCACAACTTGCACCGCAGTTTGACGGCGCTGCAAAACGTGCAGATGGGTTTGGAAGTTCACGGGAATTTATCGCGTTCCCAAATGCGCGATCGCTCTGCAAAAATGCTAGAGTTAGTAGGACTGGAACAGCGGATTAACTATTATCCAGACGATTTGTCGGGAGGACAGAAACAAAGAGTTGCGATCGCCCGCGCTTTGGTCAGTCAACCGCAAATTGTTTTAGCTGACGAACCCACAGCCGCCCTGGACAGCAAATCCGGTCGCGAAGTGGTGAATTTGATGCAGCAACTAGCCAAAGAACAGGGTTGTACTATTTTGTTAGTAACCCACGATAACCGAATTTTGGATATTGCCGATCGCATCCTTCACATGGAAGATGGAAAATTAGCCTAATTTTTAAATTTCCGAAGAATAGACATCACCCATAACTCCCTCATTTTCAATTTTGGATGTCAAAATTTAATCCCAAATTGCCCAACCCCAATCTAAACTCGTCCTTGAACTTTTGACTAATTGCTAACAACCAATCCTTGCCGGTAAATCCCCAAATTTTGCAGGTACATTGCTTCGAGTTTGGGCATCGATGATTCTACAGAACCGCCATAACGCCGAAAAGAAGGCCAGATGTAAGCGAGTTTTCTGACTGCTGACTCCAATCGACCCGCTTCTATATCTTCTAATGCACCTTTTTCTCGGATTAACTCTATAGCCATCAAATCTTGATTTTCTGGGCTGAAATCGGGGACGCCAAATTTTTTGGCAAATCTGTCCCAAGTGGTGCTGAGAAACTGATATCGCCCCGCTGCGTCGGAACAGAGTTTTTTGCCGTAGCGACGGCCGCACCTCATTTCTCTGGGATGATCTTGAAAGCTGACAAATTTCGTGCCGGTGTACTGGGTGCGGTAGCCGTCGGGGCTAGCGGTTCCTTCGGCGGCGGCAATCGTGTCGAGAAAGGCTTTGACTCGACGTTCGGGGCTGATGCTATCGAGTCTGCTATCCTGTCTGG
Source organism: Microcoleus sp. T3_A4 (assembly GCF_036700465.1). Lineage (NCBI taxonomy): Bacteria > Bacillati > Cyanobacteriota > Cyanophyceae > Oscillatoriales > Microcoleaceae > Microcoleus > Microcoleus sp. T3_A4. The sequence continues at coordinate 25,906 of NZ_JAUBOY010000039.1, forward strand.
GATCTGGTGAATTCAGGGTTGCTGTTTTGGGCGATCGATCGCGATCGATGTTATCCTCTCGTTTGTCTGGTGAATCGAGCGCCGCCACTTCCGGCAGGCGTTTCGGGGCGGGCGAGCTTCCTGCCGAGACCGATTGTCCCCACAGCAGCCTCGGCGTCATTCGACCTAAGAAAAAGCACAAACAGATTAAGAAACCCCAAGAGAGTTGAAAACGAAGGAGTTTGGAGTGATTCCGGCGCAGAACCGGCCACCGGTGAAGGGGGAGTGTTGCGGGCAAAATTTTCGTTTGCTGGCCGAAGGCGAACAGCGATTTCAGCGCTAGCAAGGTTTGCTGGTAGAAACGCGGTGGAAGTTTCCGAGCTCTCATCGCTGCGGCGAAAGTCTCCACATCTGTCAGAGTAACTTGTGCCAGCGGTTTTGCGACAAACACTCGAAAATGGTTGGCCGCCTGCCAGCTAAAGCGCCGGTTGCGGGGGGATTTGCGGTTTACCCACAGGCGAATTAGCTCCATGTCTGACATAGGGAGCAGGTGGCTTCCCAGATGTTTTGATGCGTACAAAAGTACCTCCTGATATCAGTTCAGGTTGAAATATCCCAGTTTGTGGACTTGAGATTGGTTTCACCGTTGAAATTGGGGACTGGCAAGGAAACAAATCTCTTTCGGGGCGATCGCAAACTTCAAATTTTTCGGTCATCACCGAAGGGCAGCGATAGGGATCAAGATAAACTGGTTTCAACCATATCCAGTGATACTACTAAGTGTTCGCCCGGTCAAGTTCACGGGCAGATTTGGCGATGGGTTGAGTCTAAAATTTAGTGATTCGACAGGCCTCGCCGTCCCAACTGACATAGGTTTCAAGGTACTGGCATCCGGCTGGCTCAAAAGCGAGCGATCGCATTTTTGTCTATCTAATATTAAGAATTCTACCGGTGTTTGGACCCGGAGGATTCCTCAGCTTGAATGCTGAGCAAATTTTTGCGTTTTGCCAGCATCAGGGAACCGTAGCGGTTAGCCCAAACTTGAGTAAACTCAGCACCTAAGAAGAGAATCTGAGCCGAATAATTGATCCAAAGTAAGATAATCACGAACGAGCCAGCAGCACCGTAGGTAGAGGCAATACCGCTACCACCTAGGTAAACTCCAATTAAGGATTTGCCGATCGTAAATAGCACTGAGGTGATGGCGGCGCCGATCCAAACATCATTCCAGGCAAGATTGACATCGGGCAAAAGTTTGTAAATTAAGGCAAAAAGCAGCGTAACTACGCCAAAGGAGAGAGCAAAGTCCACAATCTGCCAAATGCCGACTGGTAAGTGCAGCAAGCCGTTCAACCAATAGCTAACGGCGGCTAAGATGGCACTAATTACTAAAGATACTAGCAGTAGAAAGCCTATGCCTAAAATCATTGCAAAAGACAATACGCGATCTTGCAGAAATCCCCAGATCCCGCGTCCGGGAGGCGGTGAAACATTCCAAATAGTATTGAGGGCTTCTTTGAGATTAGTAAACACATTGGAAGCCCCCCACAAAAGTGTAGCGATACCGACTAAAGTAGCAATCATTCCCGACTTTGGTTCGGAGGCTTTGAGGATTAGTTCTTGGACGGTTTCGGCGCCATCTTTGCCGATTAAGCTTTGGAGTTGGGCGACGATTTGACCTTGGGCTGCGTCTGCACCAAAGACTAAACCGGCGATCGCAATTACGATAATTAGCAGCGGGGCCAGGGAGAAGACTGTGTAATAGGCTAGGGCGGCGGCTAAGGTTGGGGCTTTATCTTCTTGCCATTCAGTAAAAGTTTCTTTGAGCAGCGATATGACTGTTTTTAATTTCACGGCATTTGGTTTCCTTATACTTTAAGTATAAGGAATTATACAAGGTTAAGAGTTTTTTAGCCTCAGCCACAAGATAGATTTATCGATTAGCAAATTCGGAAGATTATTTTTATGTCAGATTCCCACACAACAGTTAACAACACCGAGGTAAAAATGTCCAAAAAAGCAATTTCTTGGGCCAAAATGAGCGCATTAGTAGCGGTGGTCAATTTTTTGCTGGTGCTTTTCCATTTCAGTTACCTTCAGTTGCGTCCTGTTTATCAGAGCTATTTTCCGGGGTTAGTTAAAATTTATGACCCGATTAAAGGCATTGATTCGAGTTTGCAAAATCCCGCATATTTGAAAAGCGCTGACCAGTTTTGGCGAATAGATACGTTTTTTATTTGTTTTTTTGGTGCGGAATTTTTGATTAAAAGTCTGTTCCACACCCGCCGTAAACCGGGGGTAACTTGGTTTAATTTTGTGCTGAGGCGCTGGTACGAAGTGTTTCTGGTGATCCCGATTTGGCAGGGGTGGCGGATTCTGCCGGTATTGGTGCGGCTGCACAAGTCGGGTTTGGTAAATCTCGATCGCGTAGTTGCTCAAGTTACCTACGAACCGGTGGCTTATTTAGCCAATACGATGTCGGAATACATGATGGTGCGGTTTATCAATCAAGCTAAAAGTTCGATCAAACAGGGCGACGCGGCGCAGATGTTGCTGGCGCAGCAGCCGTACCTTCACGTCAATCAAGAAAATACGATCGAACAAATTACCAAGCGGATTTTGGATCTGACAATTTACAAAGTTTTGCCGCAAGTGCAACCGGATTTGGAAGATTTGCTGCACCACAATTTGGAAACAACAATCAAACAGTCGGATTTCTATCAAATCCTGCAAACTTTCTCTCCGATTAACATTTTGCCGACGGAGATGACGGAACAGTTAGCGAATTATTTGGCTCAAACTGCTGTTGATGTGGTAGCTACTACTTATGAAGACGATAAAGGTAGAAAAATTCTCGATAATTTCAGCCAAGAATTTAATCAAAGTTTGCGGCGGGAATTGCAAGATGAGAAAACTCTCGCGGAATTGCAGTCGCTGCTGTCGGATTTGTTAGAAGAAGTGAAGTTGAATTACATTCAAGGCGGGTTGAAGTCCGATCCGGTGCAGACTTTTACGGAAATTAACTCGCTCCGGGGAGTAAGGGAGAGTTGATACAGCAATGAGTTGCCGTGTTGTGAATTAGATTCTTTTTTTAACTCACATCTTGCACCATTGTCAAGAACAGGCAAGATGCCTGTTCCACAAAAAAATCATCTCTTGTGGAACAGGCATCTTGCCTGTTCCTAAACAAGTAATTGAGAATCGTGCAATATCTCAGTTAAAACGAACCACGAAGACGCCAAGGGCGCGAAGGAAGAGAGGAAAAAGAGTTCACAAGTTCTACGGGTAAGGTGTGCCTCGGCGCACCTACGAATAAGGGTAGTGGGGATATCCGAAATGTCGGGGAATAAAGCTATCTGAATCCAAGCTAAAATAAAAGAATTAAGCTAAAACCTCTATCATATTAGATATCTATCTTGAACAACCTTACTTGCCTGGAAATAGAAGTCGCTCAAACAATGCTGAGATTAGCAATGTTGGTGGGCTTAACACTTTTAATTGCCTTTTTTGTGGCGTCAGAACTAGCATTAGTATCAGCCGATCGCCATCAAATCCGCCAACTTGCCCACTTGGACGATCGCCCAACCGCTAAAACCGCCGAACTCGTCCACCAAGCTCAGAACAACATACCGCATTACCTGTCTGTGACTCAAACTGGCACAACAGCAGGGAGTTTGCTGTTGGGTTGGTTGGGTGAGGGAGCGACTGTACACTGGATCGAACCGTGGATCGACAAATTGCCGATCGGTCATTTGCCGGCCGTGCTGACTGCTCATTCGATCGCAGTTCCCGCAGCTTTTATCTTAGTAACTTACGTAGAAATAGTCTTAGGAGAACTCATCCCCAAAGTATTAGCAACCCACGCCCCAGAACGCACTGCTTTGCTGCTGATGCCAGCCCTCGAACTCTGCTCAAAATTACTGTGGCCGCTGCTAGCAATTCTCAACGGTACCGTGCGGCTGCTGACTGGTTGGATTACCAGTAAAGAGTCTCAACCGCTGCTGTCACCTTCCCAGGCCACTCTCGTCCAAAAAGATGCTCATTCGGCACTAATTTCTGGCCTATGGGAAGTGACAGCAGTGAACGAAAAACTAGGGTTAAACCTGCCAACTAACCAAGCTTACCAAACAATCGCCGGATTCGTGATCCACAATTTAGGTAAAATTCCCAATCAAGGCGATCGGCTATTGTGGGGTGAGTTGGAAATAGAAGCAGAAAATGTAGTAGAAGGCAGTTTAGAAACAGTGCTGCTGCGTCAGGTAACTCGTCCCTTGTTTGAGACTCAGCAGCCAGAACTTGTGTTAAATTGAATTACTACGGCTAGGGACAATGATTTCTCCAATCTTTCTCTTCCCTTCTATTCTCTTCCTTCGTGTCATAAGCGTCTTCGCGGTTCGTTTCCATCCTGAGATTTGAGATTAGCAACTAATCCCAAATCTCAAAACCTGCGCCTTTCATCACCCAACAGCCACCTTAACCGCACCCCCAGCCAACTGCTCGTAATCCTCCAACAACCACGCAGGCAAACAAGTCTTCGCATCCTGAACCCGCAACTGTCCAGGGCGACAATACAGCATCGCCGCCAACAAATTATTCACAGCTTGAGGCGTTCCAAACCCTTTACTCAACTCAACAACCAAGGACTTAAAAAACGCGCGCTCGCTCTCATTCTGCGGCTCGTTAATAAACCCGCTGCCCAACATTGCTTTGTAACCCTTGCCAAAATCGCTCCGGTACAAAACTTCTACTTGTTCGCCGGAAACGCTCAGCCACAAATCGGCAATTTGCTTACGAATTTGTCGCAAATCTGCTATTACCAATTCAGCCGTAGGGTCAATTTCATAGAGATTGACGGCAGCAGTTAATTCATTGAGAAACTGCGGCATATAATCTTGTTTGACCACTGTTTGTTCTGTGGTCGCAAATGCGCTTTCAAACACCTTTTCATAATCTTCAAGCAACCACTGCGGCAAGCGGGTGCGAGCATCGGGAACCCGCATTTTACCAGGAACAAAATACAGCATCGCCCCCAGCAGAGCATTGATAGCTTGAGGCTGCACCAACCCTTTGCTCATTTCAGTCAATTTGTGCAAAAACTGCTGTTCGACTTCAGTCATCGATTCTGCTTGCAAGCCGCAGCTAAGAAGTGCTTGATATCCCTTGCGAACTTGTCCTAGGTAAAAATTTTCTAGTTTCTCTGAAGGAACAGTCAGCCAAAAATCAGCCATTTGTTTTCTGATTTGGCGGAGTTCCAAAACTACCGATTCGTCTGACGGATCGATGCGGTAAAGATTGACGCATCCTAACAGTTGATTCACAAATTGCGGCGATTGAATGTATTGAGCGAGCAAGTCAGAAGTTGAATCAGACTTGACGGCGGCTTCACTCTCAAAAACTTGTTCGTAATCCCCAATTAACCAGTGCGGCAAACGGTTGCGAGCGTCGGGAATTCGCATAGTTTCCGGCGGGAAATATAGCATCGCGGCAAGCAAGGCGTTGACAGCTTTGGGATGGACTAATCCTTTGCTAATCTGGGTTAATTGCTGCAAAAACATTTGTTCGCTTTCCATCATCGGTTGACGTTGGAAATCGCTCTTTAGCAGAATTTGATAGCTGTTACCTGAAGCACTTTTGTAGGCGGTTTCGAGATTTTCCGTGGGAACGTTCAGCCAAAAATCAGCGATTTGTTTGCGGATTTGACGCAGTTCGGATATTGCTGAGATGTTTGATGAGTTTCGTTGGTAAAGCTTGAGGGCATTCGAGAGCATCTCGCCCAAATCTGTCTGCTTGGGAATGCTATCCTGTAAGCTGCGGGATGCTTCCAGGTGGCTGGCTTGCCATTTGCCAAAGAGTTCTTGGAATAATTTGCCGATCGCCCCAGAGTATGCCACACTGTCAAAACAAGCCGGATTAGCTTGCATTTTCTGCTGAATTTCCTGCCGATAGCGCTGCCGGAGTTCAGGATTAGTGCCGAGAGTAACTGCTAGTTGAATGTAAGATGCTTCGCTATTGGCAATTAAATCGGGCATAGAGAGCGATCGTACCACCGCAGCCCCCATTCTCGATCGCAAAGTATCGCCATCCCTAACCACAGTTGGAAGTCCCACCTCTAACGGATCTACAAGCGAAGTAGTCCCCGCATAGGGATAGGAATCCAAATAAACATCTCCCAACTTCAAAACTTCTTTAACATCCGCACGGTTAGGAAAACTCTTCAACACCCGCAAACGATTACTCTCAATGCCATACTTAGCAAAAACGGCTTTCATATTATTTACAAAAGCCCCCCCAGGATAATGATTAGTCCAGCTAGGGCCGAAGGGCATTAAAAACAGCACCGAATTAGGAACAGCAGCAATAATCTTTGCCCATGTTTCCCTTAACTCCGGCAGTAGCTTATACAAATTAGCACTTGAAATAAAGACAACCGATTCCTCGGAAATGCCGATACTATTTCTGGTGAAATTAATGTTAGGAGTGTAAGGTTCGAGGGTATAGCTAAAACAGCAGCCAGGCCCGTCAATAGTTGCTAATTCCTCGCGATAATGCTCCTGTCCTTCAGGTGCAGGTTCCATCAACTTACCAGCAATGTAATAGTCAATGTGTCTAATTCCTGTGGTAACGGGAGAATTAAAACAGGTAGTTTGTACCCGCGCCAATCGATGCAGCGCCAGTAAACTAATCGGATGAGTAACCGCAGTAATATTGGTAGCAATCAGCAGAATATCTAAATCATCAGCGCGGATTGTCTGAACTTGAGTTGGCAAGTCATTAGACAGTTTAACCAGTCTGTCAGCGCGACTCTGACAATACTGTTCTAGTTTATTCCCGTCGAGATTGAGAGCGTATAAAATAATTTCAAATTGCTCTCGATTCAGATATTCAAAAGCGGGTAACGTGGCGAAAGTTTCCGTCATCGCCGCAAAATGTTTAGTCAGGACACCGAGGCGAATTTTCTGCCTGTTTGCAGGTCGAGCCGGAAAAATGCAATCAATCGCAGCCCCACGATTTTTCACGGCATATTCAATAATATCTGCCCGCTTTGTGTAGATATCCTTGAGATTTTTACTGTTGAAGTACAGAGGAATAAAGTTAGCACTTTGAGTGAAAAACCAAGCGATGTCCTGCCAAACTTGTGAGTTTGGGTTCTTGAAGATATTGCTATGCAAATAACTGACCCATCCCTGGACATACCGGCAATAATTGTCAGCCTCTCCTATTTCTTGAAAGAGAGTAGGCGCAGCAAACATAAATTTGAGATAGTCGTTGACAAACCAATTAGGTATAGCTGCCTTTTCATAGTTCAGCAGTAACTGATCTGCACGACGATAGAGGGCGGCTGCCAGTAGGTAGTTAATATCTTTGGGAGTTTTAACTCCCTGGGAGAGATGTGCTGCTAGTTGATCGATAACAGTCTTTTCGGCATCTGTCAGCGCTTCATCTTTGATATTGCTGTTTAGCAGTAGCTGCTGCGCCTTACCAGCATCACCGCCATAGGCATTTGCCACTTGTTCTGCAGGCAGATTCAGCCAATAATTGGCAAGTTGCTGCCGGGATTGGCGGAGGTTAGCGAGGTTTACTTCATTAGCTTGGTCTTTTTGATACTCTCCCACATATTGGGACAGCAAAGTTAAAAATTGTTCGGGTTTGTTAAATTCCACTAATTCATTAGCAATTAAATTGCCGTGTTGCTGCAAAGTTTGCTGTGACCAACGCACTTCTTCTGGTTTGTAAAGTTGAGAGTGTAGGTGAATAATTGTGGCTCTCATTAAGTCTAATTTTGGGCGATCGCCTGCCATTTTTTGGGTTCTGCTAGAGCCGTCGCCGTGCTGCCTGTAATAGAGATAAGGCTTAGGTAATCGATCGCCTAACCAGCCTTTTTTATAGGCAGAAATCCAAAATTCCCAATCTTCGCATCCCAGCTTCATCACTTTTTTCAACCCGCCTACTTGCTCGTAAATCTCCCTTCTAAAGAGCGAAGTAGCAGGGGCTTGATTGTCTCTCAAAAACCGATTAGCATCAAAGTCACCGTGAACAACTAAATCGCAGTTTGCTCCGAAATGTTGCACATCTGTATAGACAAAACCAACCTTGGGCTTTGCTAATAAAATTTCCACGCACTCCTCTAAAAATTTGGGATGAATTTTATCATCAGCATCTAGGAATAAAATAAACTTTCCTGACGACTGCTGAACGCCAAGATTTCTCGAATCAGCGGGTCCCGTGTTGGGTTTATCTATGAGGCGAAGCGATTTTTGAGGATACAGTTTAATTAAATATTTTCCGAAGTTGCTGGTATCATCAGTGCTGCCATCATTGACAATGATGCACTCCCAGTTTGGATAAGTTTGACTGACAACACTTTCAACAGCTTCTCTGAGTAAAGTTGCGTGATTGTAGCAGGGAATGATTACGCTGACGAGTGTTTCTGCGGAGGTGCGGAAGGGCATGGCATTTAGTTGTGATGGAGAGATTGAAACAGGTAATGTAGTGGCTGGTTTTACACCTCGGCTGGTGATCCCATATTCATCCCATATTTGCCGAGTTTCTTGCTGCGATATTGGCGATGAATGTTCCAAGCCTTGTGGATTTTCGCAGTACAAGCCGAGAATTTCTGGCAAGTGGACAATATTTTCGCTTTTGCCAATCCGCAGCCAAAATTCGTAATCGCCAGCAGCCGTAAATTCGGTTCGGAAATAGCCGTATTTTTCGTGCAGCGATTGTCTCCACATCGGCTGGGGGCCAATAATGCAGCGCCGTTCGAGTTCGCTGTAGTCAAAGGCTGGCCAATTCCAGCGCTTTTCTGCTTGGGTTTTGACAAAAGTATCGTTGGCTGTGCTGGTGATTAATTGGTCAGCATAAACCAGACTTACTTCGGCATTTTCATCCAAGTATTTCGCCATGATTTCTAGGGCATCGGGGCGGTGTCTGTCATCGGTATTAGCATTAGTCATGTAAGCTCCGCGCGACATCTTAATGCCTCGATTCCAGGCTGCATATAATGTCTCGCGTTCAGAAGTGCGATCGTACACAATATTCGGATATTTCGCTTGAAATTCCCGCACAACAGACTGTTCATTTTCTTGGGAACCGCTGTCAATTACTATGATTTCGAGTTGACCTTGTTTGTACAGCGTTTGCTCTACCAAGTCCTGCAAGCAGCCGCGGATAAATTTTTCGGAATTGTAAGTAGAAACGATCGCAGATACTTTAAAAGCTGACGGGACAGGCTGGGAGTTCTCACCATTCCCTAATTCCCCCTGCAAGGCTGCATCAGTTGGCTGTTGAATGGAAGCATTCTCCGAATGTGCGCGCTCAGCTACTTGAACCAAAACTGAGCTAACAATTGCAGCCATTTTCGACCACGAAAACTTCTTAGCTTGCTCTAACCCCGCCACAATTAATGAGTTGCGGACACCGGGATTCTGTATTTCGCCCAAAGCATTGACAAGCCCAATAACATCATCCCCGTTTACATAAACCGCTGCTTTTCCTGCTACTTCAGGAATCGAACCGTTTGGACAGGTGATGACTGGACAACCGCAAGCCATTGCCTCAAGGACTGGCAACCCAAAGCCTTCATATTTCGACGGATAAACTAACACGGAAGCACCAGAATAAGCAGCTCTCAGTTCGCTGTCGCTTAGTTGCAGCGTGTGGACAGTATTCCCAGAACAGTACAATTCCAGCTCTGGTTCTAATATAGGTTTGCCACCTGCACAGACTATATCAAAGTCAAACTTGTTGGCAAGTTGAGAAAAGGCTTTGAAGAATAATATCCCGTTCTTGTAACCATGCCAGCCTACCCTTTCGCCTACCAAAAGAAAATAGGGCTTGGTAATGCTGTATTTTGACTTAAAGCCTGAAATTTCTTCTCTATCGGCTGGCGAAAAATTGGCATCAATGCCACAGTGCGCTACAGCGACAGAACTTGAAGGAATATGAGGAAAAACCTTAACTAAATCGCGGGCTGTATTTTCGGAAATGGTGATGTAAGCCCAGGCATGGCGGATACCGTTATGCTTTTCTCTCCACTCGGGATGACCAATATTTTGTCCCATCAACTCTGGGATCATGTCATAGGCCATGAATACCGATGGCGTTGAAATTGGTGTCGTGTAGTAAGTAGAAATAAATAAATCGGCTTTTTCTTCATCGCAGATTTGTTGGAGCATCGCGCGATCGCGATCGGTATTACCATAATCGTAAAGAGGAATAGTTCGATAACGGATACCGGGAATTCTTGGGGCAGTTCCGTTTCGATCTAAAATGATAACATTTTGAGCAAACTTCGTATTGGCCCATTCTTGCCAGAGGGATTTCCAAACGCGAGCAATGCCTGTATTATTATGTTGAAAAAATACACCATCAACCAGTATTGTTAACCCGCTTCGCGAGTCACCATCCTCTTCTATTTCAGAAGGCGGTATCTTTGCTTCTTGTTGAATATTAGTAATTTTTCTACTAGCTTTTAAGAAGTCTTTCGGTAAAAACGACTCCTTATTAACCGCCGCTAATTCTCCTTTTGCCAATTGCTCAAATAAATCTTCCGGCAAGTGTTTTTCTGTTAGTAAATGAAGAGACGAACCATTTGAGTAGAAGTTGAGATTAAACTTGGCAGCAAGGATTGAAAGAGATTTAGCTGTATAAAGAGAAATGTGCTGACCTTCGTGAAGCACATAGTACCACCATTCATTAGGTTTAGGATTGCTTTGTGGCAGCAATTCTGTACTCAGTAAAATATTTCGGGAAATCTTTAACAATTCTTCCAGCTCATCTATGGGGTGAACCAGATGCTCAAATACTTCAAATGCCGTGACTAATTCAAATTGGTTATTTGCGGCTGCATCAATCTCAAATCCTTGAGCAAATATATTTTGACAAAACTTGTCTAGCCAGTAAAAGTCAAATCCCGCATCTCTCATCAGCCTGACAAATAGACCATAGCCACCGCCGTAGTCGAGAAATCTTGCTTGATGATTAAAGAAGTTAAATAATAAATTTTTGGTTATTTGTGAAAATGACAAATTTCTGAACGCTAAGCCTACATCACTGCTAGCTATTGGCTGAGAATAAGCTTCGTCTAACCAGTAGGGTTCCTCAGTTTGAACAAATCCGCAGTTTGAACATTGAAAATAATCTACATCATATTTTCCCATGACTTTACCCTGGGCAAAATGATGGGAATCGGATTCGCAAACTTTGCATTTCAGGGGCATATGATATAGTAAATTCTTAACTTGAGAAAGGAGAGATTGATGATTCCATCGGTCTATAGTTAGCTGCCTAATATCTGGCAAATAAAAATGGGGCATTCCATCTTTCTCATTTACTGAGCTATAGATGCGAACCTTTTCTTGCCTCTGCGATTCACTTTTAATTAATAAGTCTAAATGATACACGCACAAGTCTAACAATCTTTCGCCCGGTTTCGTGAGCCCGTGAATGGTTTCGTGAATCTGACCGCTATAAGTTAGAGACTGGTTATATCTAAATATCCGGCGCTGCCAGTCAGGATAATGGGGAGGGCTTGATACATAATGATTTTTGCTAAAGGGGCTAATCCATTTACGAGTAATCCAAAAGTTATCTGTTTTTGCGGTACTCCCATTTAATTTTAACTGCTGTAGGAAGTCTAAAGTTTTTTGATCTATAAATTCATCGGAATCAATTACCAATACCCAGTCTGTTTTAACTTCTTGTAAGTAAATATTTCGTTGCTGAGAGTGATTTTCTGGCCACGGTGAATGTATAATTCTAGCTCCATAAGAGGTAGCTATTTGACAAGTTGAGTCTGTGCTGCCGCCATCAACTATTATTAATTCGTCATAAATTTTTCCCAGAGATTCCAATGCTAGAACTAAAGTTTTTTCGGAATTTTGCACCATCATGCAAACAGAAAGGGTTTGTGTTGAGGAGGGTAATGACATACCACATTGAAGGTTTTGGGAATCACTCTCATTAGAGGTTTGAACCACAGCCTTCCCATCGCTTACTTTCTCCCTGGAATCCTCCTGATTACTTGTCTCATTTTGTTCAGTTTCATTAGTTGCCAAAAATAATGATGCTGGCTTTTCTTTTTCGGGTTTTTCCAAAATAGCAAGAATACCGTTGTTAGTAAATTGAGTTCGACCCGGATAAAGCTTTTCTAAATTTTGTTGAGTATTGTTTTCGATTGGGATTAAACCAATAGGTTTTAGCCGCTTTACTATGAATGAACTTTGGTTGATAAATTCTACATAATCTTCAGTAAAAAACCGATTAATGTGGGGAGCGTTGTACACATAATATGCGATCGCATCTGCTGTTTCCTTATCGGTATGCTGATACAAGTAACGGCACAGTTCTGGGGGTCTCATCAGTAAATGTCCCCAGGGCGGAATCGGAGAATTCTGAAAGTTGAAAGTTTTTCCCTGGTTAGGTTCAGTTATGGGGGGTAAGTGATGGCCGTCATGAGCTGACCAAATTGGTGTAAATATAGAAAATAGCTGACCTCCGGGCTTCAGAGCCAAAAACATTTTTTCTAAAGCTAAAGGAAATTTATGGATGTGTTCAAAAGCAGCGATTGAGAAAATTAAATCGTATTTTTGGTAGTACGCGGGAGGTAATTCTTCGATGTAGCCCGCAAAAAAGTTATAATTACTCAGCTCTCTCTCGGTAAAACCAAAAGCAGAATAGTCTACTTTGCCAAGCTTAGAACCTTCAGCAGCACTGGCAACTCTATCTAGGTAAACTTCAAAATCTGGGGCTTCTAGGGCAGACCACGATTTAACATTTAGATAATCTAGTACAAACTCTTTAGGTAAGCTTCCCCCTACTTCGAGAACATCCTTACCTTCAAATCCAATAATTTGTTGACACAAATGAGCAAAGGGAACGTGATAGCTGAGGTTGAACTTTGCTTGACACTCTGAGATATTAGATTCAGTTAATTTTTGGGTCATCTATTAACCTCCGTTGGCACCTTAAATTTTAACTATTAGCTCTATTTTTTTCCTTCCCTTTGCTGTCGCGCCTGGCCCAACAGCGCCTTATAATCAGCTCTGTTAGGATTTAGCTTCACCAACTTCTCCAAAGGCTCGATCGCCCCACCTTATTATTCATCTGCAACCGCACATTTGCCAATCCCTCCAGAGCCGTCTGATTCTGCGGTTCCCGCTGCAAAACCGTCTCATATCCCCGTTCCTGGGCCGCCAGCAAAGATTCCTGAGAAACTGCTACCGGAGCCGATTTTTGTTGGTGCTGGCTGCTCAAACCGCTACTGAACAGACTCACAACACCAAAAATCGCAGAACCACCAAAGCCAACCATTGATACTAACGCAAAAATCTGCTTAAGACGATTTTTGGTAAACACACTTGGCTTCTGGGTCAGTCCTAGTTTACCTTAACAGTTTAAGAGAACTTAGGCTTAACTACCAAATAAACCGGGTTTTTCCCTCCAATTAAAGACTAAAGTGCAGTATTTCCGTCAAAAAACCTGGTTTCTGCGTTCAGGACTATTTAATCGAAAAAGGGATTAACGCGATCGCCACCACTTTTTATAATCTTGACAAATTACATTTTATAGTGTAAAAAGATACCCAAAAATTAGGACAACACCCCAATTAGCTGACGCCGCCCAGGGCAGTTCCGTTCCCGCGACCTCAGACCGCCGCAGCATGGCCGGGATTCCTCACCACACAAAAACAAGTTACAATTACGTTAAGATTGATGAACATAAATAAAAATTCCCAAATCACAGGGACTAAAAATTAGGAGGATCGACCTCGGTGAATAAACGGTGGAGAAACGCTGGCCTGTACGCACTGCTGGCTATTGTAGTCATTGCCTTAGCAACGGCTTTTTTTGACAAACAGCCCCCAAGCCGCGAAGTTTGGAAGTACAGTCAATTCATTCAGGAAGTCGAAGGCAAGAGAGTAGACAAAATAAATATCAGTTCCGATCGCAGCAAAGCCCTGGTCACAGCCCAGGACGGCAACAAGGTACTCGTTAACCTGCCGAACGACCCAGAACTGATCAACATCCTGACCAAAAATAACGTAGATATTTCAGTTCTGCCTCAAAGCGACGAAGGCTTCTGGGTAAAAGCCCTCAGCAGCCTGTTCTTCCCGATCTTGCTTTTGGTCGGACTGTTTTTCCTGGTGCGGCGCGCCCAAAACGGGCCCGGCAACCAAGCCATGAACTTCGGCAAATCCAAAGCTAGAGTCCAAATGGAGCCACAAACTCAGGTGACTTTCGGCGACGTGGCGGGCATCGAACAAGCCAAGCTAGAGCTCGCAGAAGTCGTGGACTTCCTGAAAAATGCCGATCGCTTCACCGCAGTCGGAGCAAAAATCCCCAAAGGCGTACTGCTGGTCGGCCCTCCCGGAACTGGCAAAACCCTGCTGGCAAAAGCAGTGGCTGGAGAAGCAGGCGTTCCCTTCTTCTCGATTTCCGGTTCAGAATTTGTGGAAATGTTCGTGGGTGTCGGTGCTTCCCGCGTCCGCGACTTGTTTGAACAAGCTAAATCTAACGCTCCTTGTATCGTATTTATCGATGAAATTGACGCCGTAGGCCGCCAGCGGGGCGCTGGTTTGGGCGGTGGTAACGACGAACGGGAACAAACCCTGAACCAGTTGCTGACCGAAATGGACGGCTTTGAGGGCAATACTGGCATCATTTTGATTGCTGCCACCAACCGCCCCGACGTGCTCGATGCGGCGCTGCTGCGTCCGGGTCGCTTCGATCGCCAAGTTGTGGTCGATCGCCCCGACTTCGGAGGTCGCCTAGAAATTCTCAACGTTCACGCCCGCGGCAAAACTTTGTCCAAAGACGTGGACTTGGAAAAAATCGCCCGCCGGACACCCGGTTTCACAGGTGCGGATTTGTCCAACCTACTCAACGAAGCAGCAATTTTAGCCGCCCGTCGCAACTTGACCGAAGTCTCGATGGATGAAGTCAACGATGCGATCGACCGCGTGCTCGCTGGGCCGGAAAAGAAAGACCGCGTGATGAGCGAAAAGCGCAAAACTTTGGTAGCTTACCACGAAGCAGGTCACGCTTTAGTCGGCGCGCTGATGCCCGATTATGACCCCGTGCAGAAAATTAGCATTATCCCCCGCGGCCGCGCTGGCGGTTTGACTTGGTTCACACCCAGCGAAGATCGGATGGATTCTGGCTTGTATTCTCGGTCTTACTTGCAAAATCAAATGGCGGTAGCTTTGGGCGGCCGCATTGCTGAAGAGATTGTCTTCGGCGAAGAAGAAGTAACAACCGGTGCGTCGAATGACTTGCAGCAAGTGGCAAGAGTAGCGCGGCAAATGGTGACTCGCTTCGGAATGAGCGATCGGCTAGGCCCTGTAGCTCTCGGTCGCCAACAAGGCAATATGTTCATGGGTCGCGATATTATGGCTGAACGGGATTTCTCTGAAGAAACCGCAGCGACGATCGACGATGAAGTGCGTTTGTTGGTAGAACAAGCTTACCGTCGCGCTAAAGATGTACTCGTCGGCAACCGCCATGTCCTTAATGCTTTGGCAGATATGCTAGTTGAAAAGGAAACTGTGGATGCTGATGAATTGCAAAATTTGTTAGCTAATAGCGATGTGAAAATGGCGACGATCGCCTAATCAATTTTGGATTTTGGATTTTGGATTTTAGATCAAATCTAAAGTTGGAAATCAATAATTGGGGTGATTCTGGGATTGTCTGGAATCGCCCCGATTTTTTTTTGGTTAAGTGCGATCGAGCGATTTTAGATTTTAGATTTTGGATTTTAGATTTAATCTAAAGAATGACCAAGCAATCAGACATTAAACATACCCTTTTCCTCAAGCTGGCGCTTAACTTCTTCCCAGGGAACTCTTGGTTCCTCTTTTCTATATTCAATAATCCGACAGTCCTCAACATCCTCCCAGATATCGTCTGGGTACTGGAAGTCAAGCAGCACCGGGACTTTTGAGCCTTGCGACTCAACTAATATCAAATCCGTTGGCATCGGAATTATTCATCTCTCTCTTCCCTTTCTCTGTATCCTCTGTGTCCTCTGCGGTTTCATCATTCCGATACAACAGGAATTGATATAAAAACTGAAAGTCTGTCGGTTCGCCGCATTCCGCCAGCACGTCAGCTCAAAAATATCTGTGGTTTTTGAGGTCAACAATTGCAGCGGTTTTGTTGCCTAGATTGTCCGTTAAAAATTGAACGCCGCACATATTGTAATTGGCCATATATCGAAGTTAGCAACCTGTATTAAAATTAGAGGCGAGTCACAATGATATGAGTTTACAATTTGGGAGCCTTCCCAAATCTAAAATCTAAAATCTAAAATCTAAAATTGTATGAATCATCAATCTTGGTTGACACTACTAAAAAAACACCGCGCGATCGCAGTCATCCGTTCCTCAGAAAAAGAACTCGCTTGGCAGATGGCATCAGCGGTAGCAGCAGGAGGAATCCAGTTTATTGAAATTACTTGGAATACCCACAAAGCCGCTGAATTAATTGCCGAACTTCGCTCCGAATTCCCTACTTTTAGTATTGGAACTGGCACTTTATTAAACTTAGAAGAGTTGCAGCAAGCAATAGATTGTGGCGCTCAATTTCTATTTACACCCCACACCGATTTAACTATGATTAAAACAGCAGTTGACGCCGGAGTGCCGATCGTCCCCGGTGCTTTTTCTCCCACGGAAATTGTCACCGCGTGGCAAGCGGGCGCTACCTGCGTTAAAGTGTTTCCGATATCGGCTTTGGGAGGCGCGGCTTACCTGAAAAGCTTGCAAGGCCCCCTGGGAGACATTCCTTTAATTCCCACTGGCGGGGTGACGTTGGAAAATGCCAAAGTATTTATAGACGCCGGGGCGATCGCCGTTGGTTTAGCCGGAGACTTATTTCCTAAACACTTAGTGGAAAATCGCGATTGGCGGGCGATCGTCCAAATTGCCCAAACTCTCGCCCAAAACTTAACAACTTGTTAAGTCCAGTTTCCAAATCCAACATTTCAAATCTAAAATCTAAAATAGGACAAGCCAATCTAAAGTCTAAAATCTAAAATCTAAAATCTAAAATAGTACGAGGTGTGAGAAATGAACAGCATTATCAACTCAACTTACTTCCGTCGCGCGGGAACTTTCTTTGCCGGCTGCGCCCTCACTTTTGCTACATTCTGCGGCGGTTCAATGACCGCATTTGCCAGCGAACAGCACAACATAATTGCCAATAAAATTATGTTGTTGCAGCAATCCAGCGAACGGTGGATTGAAATAGATTTGTCAAGACAAAGGTTAATAGCGTGGGAAGGAAATACACCCGTTTACGCGGTAATTATTTCCAGCGGCAAATCATCGACTCCCACTCGCACCGGAACCTTTGCCGTTGAAACCAAACACCGCGTTACTAGAATGACTGGGCCGGACTACGACGTGCCCGACGTTCCCTATACAATGTATTACGACGGAGGCATGGCAATTCACGGCGCTTACTGGCACAATTTGTTTGGCAATCCCGTTACTCACGGCTGCACAAATGTAGCTGTCAATCACGCTAAATGGCTATTTGAATGGGCTTCGGTGGGAACACCTGTGGTGGTGCACAAATCTCAGGTTTAGGGAATTGGGAATTGGGCATCGGGCATCGGGCATAGTCGAACATTATTAGAACTTATGCAGCGGTGGTCAGAAACCGGGTTTTTTTGGGAAATACTGCGTTACAGCCGTAGATTCGGTCAAAAACCCGGTTTATTCGATCGGAGTTCATCTGTTGTGGTTTTTTTAGCTTGCTTACTTCATTACTGCCTTCAAGCACAATCCCAATTGTATAAGACTTTACTAAAATCTAATTCTCTGAGTGCTGAGTCATCAATAAAAAAGTTACCTACACCACTGTCTCCCCACATGATATCTACTGTCTCATTGCAATCGGTATCCATTTGCAATAGAAGAATGTCTGCCTTTTGTTGTCGATCGGATTTACTACTATATTTTCTTACGTCCTCTTGTGTAAAATCAGGATAACCACCTATTTTATGACCAACGGGTTGCGATATTTCTAGGTACTCATCCCAAATTTCAGGGTTCATAAATAACTCATGGATTTCCCCGCCTAAAAGTTCGGTAAATTGGTAGTCATTGGTACTAATCGGCGCATATTTTTTAGTAAATTGCAAGCAGCAACAGCCCTGAACAGGAAAATATTCTGGTTCCGGCAAAAAATCATAATTGGTAATAATGTTTTCAACTTGGAAGTCGGGCTGAGGAAAATAGATTATTTTGAATTTTTGTTCGACGGCGGGATTATCTAGATTGGCGTAATTGCCGAAATCTAAACCATATAGGTCATCGTCGGCTATATAAAACTGCAAAATTCCCCGATCGGGAAAACCATCTAAAGGCGGTATTTCATCAAAGTTGAGTTGCGCTAGCAAAAATAAATATTTACCGTCAGGTGTTTTTGGATACTCAAAGCCTTTAGGTAAATAAGGAAATCCCCCAAATTTACTCTGCCACCAATTAACGTCATCATTATTGGTTTGAATTTCGATGTAAGGTTTAATGGTAGCTTCGATTCTGTCGCGATACTTTTCTAATTCTGGAGAGAGTGGAAATTCTAGTTTGTAGTTCATCTGCTTTTAACAATTTGTTTTGAACGCAATCCGTAGGGTGCGCCGAAGCGCACCTTACCTGTAAAAGCTATTCTTAACTTAGCTGCACCACGGGTTTATCCTCTAACAAAGTTTCATTTGTCAGCAAATCTTCCACCGTAATGCGTAAAAAGCGCTGTTCGTCAACGCGGAAGAAGATTTTGATGCGATCGCTCCCCGGATACCCAGGTGGCGTCAATTGAGCGATGCTGCGGGCTCCTTCTTTATCATTTAGGGGCTGTACCGATGTTTGGCCCGCGAGTTGGCGAGTAATTAGTCTGTCGCCATCAAAATATATCTCCGTGCCGCCAGTTTCCGCTCCCAATTCGCCGATAATTAATTCTATACTTGGCTGACTTTCTAAAGAAGCTCCCAAGACTAATTCTACGGGTTCGCTCATCGGATAAGACTGGCCGGATTTGATTAAACTGTGCCAACTGTGGCAATTGTCGCGGCGGTTCCAGTAGCGAATGCCGTAACTGTGATAGAGAAAATCTTTGATTTCTATGCCTTGACTCAGTTGCAGAGCACCTTGGGCGATCGCCTCAAAGGGTTTGTCGCAGCGAATTTTTGCCGGATCGAAATATTGCTGCACCCAACGCCCGACAGCGGGAATTTGTACAGTACCGCCAACTAGCAAAACTGCATCGATATCGCCAATTTCTAAGCCTTGGCGCCGCGCTTGCTGCAATACTTGATTCATGCAGTCGTCTAGTTTGTCAAAAAATTGATGTTCCGCGAGGATAGATTCAAAACGAGTTCTGCCTAATTCTAATTCGTAACTCTCAAAATTTTCGTCATCAAAATAAACCTCAACAGCCTGATTTACTAAAGACAACTGAATCTTTAACCGTTCTGCTAATCTCGTTGTAATCGGAGATTTTGCCAGCCCTTTTGTTTGAACAAAATAGTCAACTAGCCAATTATCAATATCAGAACCGCCTAAATTTTGTCCGGCTTTAGCCAAAACCCGGGCAACTTTTGTTTTTTGCGCTGAAGATTCAGCTAATAACTTTTCGCCCCACTTAAGAATAAAACCGAGGGGCTTTTTGTCGGCGGAAGCGTCCAAACGCACTAAAGAAAGGTCTAGAGTGCCACCCCCGAAATCAATGACTAACAAATTTTCGCGATCGGCTAAACCGTAACCCAAAGCAGCCGCCGTAGGTTCGTCCAACATCCGCACCTGTTCTACTTGCAGAGATTGTGACACTTTGCCCAACCAATGGCGGTAAGCTTCAAAACTATCTACCGGCACAGTAAAAATCAAAGAGTCGATCGGCAAAGGCAGTTCGCGAATTGAGTTTACAATTTGGCTCAAATACCACTCACCTACTTGTTCAAAAGTAATAAGTTGCTCGTCAATTTCCGGCACAAAACCCTGAACTGAAGTGCCAATTCCCCGCTTGAAATTGCGGAAAAACCGAGAATCTCCACTCAAATCAAGGCCTTTGTCGCGGACTTGCTGACCGAGTATGACTTTACTTTGAGCAGCGTCCTCAACGTAGAGTAAACTGGGAATTAGGGGCGGATTTTGAGCCGAGATTGCCGACAATCCCGGTAATTTCAAAGTTTCGGGCTGCTGGAGGACTTGATTCCAGCGAGCGACGACGGTGTTGCTAGTTCCAAAATCAATTGCGATCGTCATTCAGCCAAAATACACAGCTACTAGGGATTAGATTATATTATGGTATTTAGAGCCGCAAATGCAAATATATTCTCAAATTGTCCTTGAATAAAGATTTTGTTACAACCGGAACAGCTTTCGCGGCGGAGTCTTCAATTTTGTGCAACTGCATATTTTTATTTGCAACAAATAAGCGCCACTTTTATAAGCGGCACAAAACTCATACCCTTCTAGATTTTATATTAAAAATTTGAGAATGACTAACTGCATAAGGGTTGGGAATTTGGGCATACAGTTGCATTGTTTCTTGAAAAGGGTATAATCTCTCCGTCGTCGCAATTTTTTACCTTTGGTATTAATCCAATTTTGTAATGAAGCGTGAAAAATGTTGGACATGGGCGATCGCAACTCAGCACTATTGGCTTTAACACTGCTTGTCCCTGCAGCTAGTATCGGTATCATAGCAGCCTTGTATATGGCCCCTGGAAGCTGGGGACAAACACTGTCAGTCTTTTGTCAAGTTTGGTTGTTGGTTTTTCCGATCGCGTGGTCTGTTTTTGTCGATCGCAAAAAGCTCAGTTTATCCCTGCCCAAGCGCCAAGAATTGCTGGCTGGATCTATTTGGGGAATATTCATGTTTGCGGTAATTCTGGGTATCTATAGCCTTTTCGGTCAGCAGTGGATCGATCCTGTAGTTGCTAAAGAAAAATCGTACCAATTAGGTATTAGCAGCCCTACTATTTACTTGATTGTAGAAGCATATTTTGTGCTAGTTAACTCGCTGATTGAAGAATTTACTTGGCGGTGGTTTGTCTGCAACAAGTGCCAGATTCTCATACCGGGCACAAAAGCAATATTTCTGAGTTCGCTATTTTTCACCCTCCACCACATTTTTGTAATAGCAGCTTACAGCGACTGGCAGGCTGTGCTATTAGGTTCATTAGCTGTCTTCGCCGCCGGGATAATTTGGTCGCACTCTTATGTGACTTACCGTTCGCTTTGGTCGAGTTATATCAGCCACGCGATCGCAGATTTAGCCCTAGCAACTATTGGTTGGCAAATTCTCTTTAACTAGCTGCTTTTTCAGCGACAATCGCAGGCAATTCTACAGTAAAAATTGACCTTTTGCCCAACTCACTCTCCAGATTAATCTCTCCCCCCATCATCCCGGCGGCGTGCCACTGCCACGGGCGATAATGTACCCTGATAAATTTTAAGATTCGGCAAGGTATATGTGGCTATAGCTGCGGTTGATGCCAACTAGCAGCGACAAGTGTTTGCTGGCATTGATGCTGATTGTACTGAGCTCTTGACTGATGCTGTGCAATAATCGACCGTTCATATCTTCCCACCGGAAGATGCTTTTCGTTAAGGCATCTGGTTTTAATTCTAGGTTGGGTTTTGCTGGCGATCACATAATTTTAGCTGCTTGAAAAGTGGCCAACATATCGCTACAATCATCGGCGGCCGGGCCCCAACAGCACACCGATTGTCATCTGGAATTGCAAACTTAGGAAAAATGATCCTTTCATAACATGAAATTTTTTGTACGCGAAATCGTTTGATACATACCACGAAGTTGCTGCTACTGCTTAGGAGTCAAGGTTTGCACCATATAGGCGGCTCAACCTTGAGTATTCCTTTGATCTTTCTAGGATAATTTGATAATTTGCGTAGGATCTTTTTTACGGTAATTACTTAGACAGGAATTGGGCAGGAACGCTACATATACTCTGCCCCGCAGTGGCAGTGTCTTTTGGGAACTTTTTCATGCGATCGCCTTTTATTAACAAATTTAAAACTCAGGCAGCTAATTAAATTTATATCGGTGAAACTCTATGTTCTGTAGCACGATTGGGAAACCTATTTTTTCAAAAAGTGGACGCCTCAACCAGGTTTTTTCAGGAACATACGACAACTGAGGGCTAGGGATATCGCTTGAAAAACAGGGTTTCTCCCCTCATTCGCGCGTTCACAACGGTCATTCGCGCGATCGCGCCCCTGCTGGTATCTGAGAAAACCACCATCTCTGAATCTTGACCAAATAGGATATTGTATCAAGCAATACCGACAGCACAGTTACCCAAAAACCACAACCAATGATTGGTATTTAGCTCTGTTGGTTCAATGAGGCAATCAACATTCTCAATGTAAGAATTCCCCTCTTGAATCGAGTATAAAATTTTGCCAAAGGCGATGTCTGTCTACTGCATATTGTTGTTAATGCTACCTTTATCCCCCACATTAAAAGTTTGCTGATATTCGGTTTCCCGTACATCTCTATCTGTTTGATCGTAAATGATGTTATCTTTAACAGAGCGTGTTGTCTAGCTTGGTGTTTGTCGCGAACAAAGCTCCTATTTGATGAGGAATCTATCTTCAGGAGGAACTTTCGCTGACCTGAAAATTATCCCTCTAGGAACTGTTTCGCGATCAAATCAATCCTTATCATCAATGCAATGACAGTGATATTTTGGCAGATAGATGTTGGGGTGTTGCGAACAGTCGATCAGTTGGATTCTATGTAAACACCAGGAAAGCGGTAATTAATATTCACCCGCCCCTCTTTCCTTTTGGGCTCTAATATCAGCGCTGCTAGCAGCGCCGAGAGCGAGTTAAAGTCGTCAGCGGGACTTAAAAATGAAAATCACCTTTGTTCTTCCTACTCTGTCTCTGACTGGTGGAATACGAGTAATATCTATTTTCGCAGAACTTTTGAGAAAGCGAGGACACTCCGTGTTCGTCATCTCTGTACCCACTCCCCAGCCGAGTATGCGCGAGCAAGTCAAGTCGCTGCTTCGGGGAGGGGGTTGGATTTCCCCACCTGAAAATGAACCCTCATTTTTCGATAACTTAGGTGTAGAACACAAAATTACCGATCGCTACCGCCCCGTAGAAGACAAAGATGTACCTGACGCTGACGTAGTAGTTGCCACCTGGTGGGAAACCGCCGAGTGGGTAGCCAAACTCTCTCCTAGCAAAGGAGCAAAAGCTTATTTTATCCAGCACCACGAAATTTTTGACTATCTACCTCAAGGAAGAGTAGAAGCAACTTGGATGCTGCCCATGCACAAAATTACGATCTCTGAGTGGTTAGTTGAGCTAGCTAGGACTAAATATGGCGATGACCAAGTTTCCTTAGCTCCTCCTAGCGTGGACAGCAAACAATTTTACGCCTGTCCTCGCAACAAACAATCGGTTCCTACAGTGGGCCTAATGTACTCTACAATCTACTGGAAAGGAACCGACATCGCCCTCAAAGCTTTTTCCATAGCAGCAGAAAAGATCCCCAACTTGCGTCTGGTTGCCTTCGGTGTAGATGCCCCATCCTCGGAATTGCCCCTACCGGCCAATGCCGAGTATGTAATTCAACCCGACCAAGACAAAATCAAAGACTATTACAGCAAATGCGATGCTTGGCTGCTGGCGAGCCGCTCAGAAGGCTTCGGCTTGCCAATTATCGAAGCGATGGCGTGCCGCACTCCCGTCATCAGTACCCCAGCAGGTGCTGCTCCTGAAATTTTGAGCGGCGGTACTGGCATACTTGTAAGACCAGAAGATCCCCAAGAAATGGCAAAAGCCATAGAGTCTATCTGTCAGTTGCCAAATTCCAAGTGGCAAGCCATGTCTGAAGCCGCCTATGCCAAGGTAAACAATTATACTTGGGAAGATGCCACGGCTCATTTTGAAGCGGCATTGAAAGTTGCTGTAGACAAATCTAAAAACCGCGAGGTTAACATAGATTGCTTTTCTCCCTACTATGCGGACAAAAAAATTCTGGTTGGATGCTAAGTGCCGCGCTGCCATTTGAAATTCGGCGCTACGGGCGTTTTCGGCGCCGGATTCTGGGGAGAAACTCAATATCGTTTGCTGGGGTGCTTCTGCTACAAATAAAATCGCCTGTGTCCTGTTTTCTACGCAGCAGTCTCGACACGAATTCTGACCGCAGCGACGACGGAATACAGGTTATAAATTGATCTGCCCAAATCTTAACTAGAGGGCAACGGAGGTTTTAAGGCTGGCTCCGTTACCGGTTAAACTTGTCTTGTCATCAAACATCTCCCGATTTGTAATTGGGAAAAGTCCCTGACGACAAAGTTAAGATCGGCTCGACTATCGAGTTACGATCACCTCCAGCACAGATCCGCACCCCGCAGAAAAGCCAAAAATAGGCTGGTAAGTGCGAACTTGCTGTTATGGAGGAGTTTTAACCAGTATCAATCTTCAGCATCTATTCATGAAAATTACTTTTGTCCTTCCTACCCTGAGCCTTACAGGTGGTATGAGGGTGTTATCTATCTACACAGAACTGCTGCAAAAGCGAGGACACAAAATATTTATCGTGTCTATGCCCGTGCCGCAACCAACTTTGCTCCAACAATTGCGATCACTGCTGAGGGGTAGGGGTTGGCTGTCCGCTTCCAAGACACAAAAGTCTCACTTTGACAAAGTGGATGTCGAAAGTCGAGTTCTCGAAACCAACCGTCCAATTACCGACCTGGACGTACCTGATGCCGACATTATCATGGCTACTTGGTGGGAAACTGCCGAGTGGGTGGCAAAACTCTCTCCCAGCAAAGGAGCGAAAGTATATTTTCTCCAACATTATGAGGCTTTTGACTACGTACCAAAAGGTCGAGTAGAGGCAACTTGGCGGCTGCCGATGCACAAAATCGCTGTGGCCCAGTGGCTGGCCGACATAGCTCGGAATGAATACGGCGATTTGTCTGTATCTCTCGTCCCTCCTACGGTGGACACCAAACAGTTTTACGACCCCCAGTCGCGAGCGAAGCAGCCGCGAGGCAAGCAATTAGTTCCTACAGTCGGGATGTACTATACTACAACTCCTTGGAAAGGCTGCGATATTGCCCTGAAAGCTTTGTCTATAGCTGCTAAAAAAATTCCTAACCTTCGTTTAGTTGCATTTAGTTCCGGCGACGATAGTCCTCTTCCCCATTTAATGCCAGAGGATACTGAGTATAATAAGGAACCTACTCAAGACCAACTAAAAGAATTTTACAGCAAATGCGATGCTTGGCTGTTTTCCAGCAGATCCGAAGGCTTCGGCTTGCCAATTTTAGAAGCTATGGCTTGTGGCACTCCAGTGATCGGCACTCCTGCTGGTGCGGCTCCGGAACTACTTGCTGGCGGGGGTGGCATACTTGTCAAGCCAGAAGACCCAGAGGATATGGCAAAAGCGATCGAGCAGATTTGTCAGTTGCCTGATGCCGAATGGCGCGCAATGTCCGAGGCAGCTTTGGAGACGGCAACAAATTATACTTGGGAGGATGCAACTAATCTCTTCGAGGCCGCACTGTACACTGCTGTGGAACGTCAGGCACAATTAACGAACAAGATGTAAAATTGAGGTTGATTTAAAAGAGTGGGGTTGGGCGATCGTTTAATCGAGAATTTTTATCGGGCAATTGGAGTTTTCTTTCTACAATTTTACTGCCAAAAAAGACCTATGGTTGCATTAATCCCACTGGCTATGTTCGGCTTTATTCCAGTCGTTTGTTACCTGTTTGTGAGGTTTCCGGCTCAGCGGGCGGTAATTATAAGTTTTGTAGCAGCGTGGCTTTTTTTACCGCAAGCTTCTTATCCCATCCCCTCATTGCCACCGTATACCAAAATCTCTGCAGCTTGCTACGGGATTTTGCTGGGGACTCTGATCTACGATACTGCGCGCCTCACCTCTTTTAAGCCCGGTTGGCTGGACGTGCCAATGGTAATTTACTGTTTGTGTCCAATTATTTCACAAGTTAGTAATGGTGGCAGCCCGATTTCTCCGACTATCAACCAAATCGTTACTTGGGGTCTGCCTTATTTTTTAGGACGCTTGTATGTGGGTAGTTTAGACGGGCTGCGACAATTGGCGATCGGGATTTTTGCAGGTGGGTTAGCCTACATTCCTTTTACTTTAATTGAAGGGGTTAGGGGCCCAATTCTGCACCAAATGATTTACGGCGTCAATGCCTTTGAGGACTGGGGTCAAGCAAGGCGTTTGGGGGGGTGGAGACCAGTAGTGTTTATGCAGCACGGTTTGATGGTGGGCCTGTGGATGATGACAGCCGCCTTAATTGCTGTTTGGCTGTGGCAAACTGGGACGCTCAAAAAGTTTATGGGCCGTAACATCAAGACTTTAGCAATTATATTAACTATCGCTTTTTTCCTGTGCCGTTCTACTGGCGCCTACAGTTTATTTGGAATGGCGTTGCTCGTATTATTCTCTGCCAAGTTTTTTCGCACCTCTTTGCCCTTGCTCTTGATAATTGGATATATAGTGTTTTATCTGTACATAGCTGCATCGGGTCAATTTTCGAGCCAAGACGTGGTTGCATTCATTAATCAAATATTTGGCGAAGAACGAGCCGCCTCTTTGAAGTTTAGATTTGACAATGAAGAGATATTGGGGGAAAAGGCGCGGCAAAGATTTATGTTTGGCTGGGGAGATTCCGGCGGAAACCGCGTGTATAACGAGTTCGGTGATGATATCTCGGTCACCGACAGCTTATGGATTATTGCATTTGGCATCAACGGTGCAGTCGGTTTAGTTAGTTTATTTTCTTCAATGTTACTTCCGGTTATCGTCTTTTGCTTGTTCAAATATCCCGCCAGAACCTGGTCTAATCCCAAAGTAGCCCCTGCTGCCACCCTGGGAGTAGCCTTAAGTATGTACGTGTTTGACTGTGTTTTGAATGCTATGACTAACCCGATTTTTGCGCTGATTGCTGGAGGAATATCGGGTCTCGTCTTAAAAGCTCCAGAAAGTCTTAAGGCTAAGAAAACCAGTTCGCCACCAAGAAGACAGGCGCTGGTTCACCAAAAATCAGGATGATTTTCCTGAAGGCGATCGCTGCTTCACTGCAAGCTTGACACTAGCTTGCCTTCCCTGGAGACAAAAACTAAAAAATCTACCACTTTTGGATGAAATCCAGTTCGGAAGTTGCCAGATATTTTTCACTAGGTTAAACTCTTAATCTCATAAACTCTTTTTTTTTACATTCATATGCAATGCTTTAACAAGTATTAGCACTGGATGGCTTTTTACTTGAAACTGTGTTGCGACTTATAAACTTAAAAATTGGCTTTATACACTTTTTCTAAAACGAGCTGATTCTTTACATAATCTTTAAAAATCCTCACTAGACAGGCAGGGTGTAGGAGGATATACTGAGAAAAGTATGTTCACTGAAGCACCCAGGTAGTTAAAACACGAAACTGAATTGTGGGTTATAATAGTTTGGGTTGTAGTTTAATATAAAGCGGGAAGGGCATCATAAATGAAAACAGTTAATTTATTGAATGTCTCGATAGATAACTTGTCAATCACAGAGTTATTTGAAAAACTCGAGTGCGAAGGTGGTGTCGTATTTACACCCAATGTAGACCACTTGATTAAGTTGCAGTATGACCGCGACTTCTATGAAGCTTACAATACATCTACTTATAGAGTCTGCGACAGTCAAATATTGATGTATGCCTCCAAGTTTTTGGGTACTCCTCTCAAAGAAAAGATTTCTGGTTCTGATTTGTTCCCTGCATTTTATATGTATCACAAAGATAACGAGAAAATTAAAATATTTTTGCTAGGAGCGGCTGAAGGTATTGCTAAGAAAGCCCAGGAAAAAATTAACCAAAAAATTGGTAGAGAAATAGTGGTTGAAGCACTTTCTCCTTCTTTTGGCTTTGAAAAAAACGAGGAAGAATGTGAAACAATAATTGACGCGATCAATAAATCAGGAGCGACTGTTCTCGCTATAGGAGTGGGAGCGCCCAAGCAAGAGAAGTGGCTGGTTAAATACAGGAGCAAATTAACACACGTCAAAATTTTCTTAGCCGTAGGTGCAACCATTGATTTTGAAGCTGGTTGCAAAGCCAGAGCTCCCAAATGGATGAGCGAAGTCGGCATAGAATGGGCGTACCGACTGTTAAGTGAACCGAGAAGGTTGTGGAAAAGATATTTGATTGAAGGTCTGCCTTTTTTCCGGTTAATCTTAGAACAAAAATTAGGGTTTTATAAAATGCCTTTCATGGAGAGCAAAACCAGCCAGCTAGAATGGAAAGGTGGCTCCTAAAAAGGTGAGCGACCAATCTCTAGCATAAATTAAGCTGAGTATCGGAGAAAGTGGGTTTGACTTTAAGGTAAGACTGATGCAATCTGTGGATAGTCCGATCGCACTTTCTCTCAAAATAATTCATTTTTGCTTTCAAGTCCAGGTAAAATCGGAAAGAAACCTTTTGTGGAAAATCCTAATTAGGGATGCAACCGATGAATCTGCCTTCTTTCTTGTGGTTGTGGAAAATAGCGGCTTGGTCAATGGGTGTTTCCCTGTTGGCTTACTTGTTACTGGCCGTTACTGGAACGTGGATGTTTGCCGCTAGGAGTACCAAACAACCGCGCCCAAAATGGCTGCGTCCCTTTCATTTAGCCACTGGTGCGGGGATGGCGACTTTGGTAATTTTACTGCTGGGAATTGGTGTAGTCGGTACGCTAGGATACTACGGCAATTTGGGTCACTCGGCTCATTTACCGGCGGGGTTAGCTGTTGTGGCTTTGGTGTTGGTTTCTGTTGGAAGCGGGCTGCAAATTGGCCCTAAACATCCTTGGGCCCGCCCCCTCCACATCGGCACTAATTTGGCCTTGTTTGGGGGATTTGTGACTGTGTTGCTCACAGGATGGACGATCGTACAAAAGTATTTGCCGAAAGTTTGAAACCTGTCTATTTGACCTCAAACTATACCAAATATCCAAGGGAAAACATATATATAACATATATATAAGGTGCGCCGCAGCGCACCCTAGGTTTAATTTTTTTGCGTGAGTCCGCTTTTTGTGATGAATTCTAAAATATGTTGCGCGGTAATCTGTGGCTTTTCTAAGTGGGGAACGTGCCCGCAGTCGGGTATCCAAATTAGTTGAGAATTTGCGATCGCCCTGGCAAACTTTTCCGCATCCGCCGTCCCCAAAATCCGGTCTTGTTTTCCCCACAAAATCAGCGTTTGCTGCTGAATTTGCGATAATTTTTCCCCAAAACCTCCGTAACCGCCGCTTTTGGTAAACGCAATTAAAGCTTGATTCCAGTTGGGCATTTCCAAGTGCAAAGCAGCACAAGTTTGAGCGTCTTGAGAAGCCAAATTTTTATCGAAATAAGCATTGACGCTAATTCGCTGGCGAATTTTGGGATTGCGTAAAAATGAAGTTGCCAGATATCCTAAAGGAGGAATTAAAAACTTTCCCTTATTAGAACTGATGGCAAAACCTGCGCTATCTATTAACACTAATTGTTTTACAGCTTCTGGATAATTGAGAGTGAAATCAATTGCTGCTGCACCTCCCATTGAAGCACCGACTAAGATTACAGGCTGCGAAATTAGCGTTTTCCAAAAATAGTAAAGGTGACTTTCAATTGCCCTCGCGCTGAATGCCAAACCAGCCGATCTTTCTGTAAACCCGAAACCCAATAAATCAACCGCCCAAGTTTCATTTTTGACCGCCAGCAGTGGCAACAGGCGGCGGAATTCAAACAAGGAACTGTCGAAGCCGTGAATTAGCAAAATTGGTGTGTTGCCACTGCCTTGGCGCACATAGGTTGTGGCAATTGGTCCAGAAGATAGGGGAGTTGTAATTGCTGCTTGTTGAATGCTTTGGGCTAAGGCAATTGAGGTAGATTCTGTAAGTTGTGCGATCGATTTTGGCAGAAAACTTGCTGGCATAATTCTTGATAAATTGTGAATCGGTAGGGGCGATGCCACTCTGTCCGCCCTAACATTTAAGTATATATGCTTGCTCGATCGCTATTTTAGGAGTTCGGGCGAGTCATTAAAATTCGATCGGTACTCAGTATCCTTCAGCCCCGTCTAAGGCTGAGCTTGTTAACCAGATGTTAAAATATTTTATAATCGTTGTCAATAATTCCTGTTTAATCTACCCTTACCTTCCTCTGCGTTAAGACCGTCTCTGCAGTTTATTCACAAAAACTAATTGACAAATCCAATAAAATTAGCCTACCATTTACTCAAACATCTGAATATATTTTAAATATTTTTTACAATTATTCTAAAATCTTAAAAAGAGACTGAGGATAACTCAAACTCCATAGCTCAAAATCCTAGCCAATAAAATTGGCAGCATGGACGGTGACAACTGCGCCAAAAAAGTCGAAGCCTGTATGCAAAAATTGCCAGGAATTACGGAAATTAATCTAGTATTTGCCACATTAAGTTTCGGTAAATTGAACAAGGAATAGCAAGCTTCACCTAAAACTTAAAATTTAAAATTGCTTGGTGGCTGTGTACAGATAGCCAAAAGTTCAGGATTTTTTCGCCCACTTGTTCTGGATAGAAGTGGTGAAAGAAATGTCTACCGTCTTGACATTCCCAAAGCCTATCGCCTTTTTTAAGAAATTTCGACCAGCGACGCATGACAACAGGAGATACCAGAAAATCTGTTTTGCTGCTGCATATTAACAAAGGTACTTCTACACCTTCATCGTGGGAATTACTAATCCTAAATAAGGAGTGAGGACAAGGAGAACAGGCTAAGTCATCCTCAAAATATGATATAAATTTTTGATTAATAATTTGATTTTGGCATCCCAGCATATCGCCTACTATTTGATTCAAAACTTGTTTGCGACTCCGGGGAAAAGCTGAAAGATACGTATAGTAATGTGCTTGCCAATTAATAGCAGATGGCAAACCCACAGATAAAAGTCCCAAAGAACGTACTTTGTGAGGATAGCGGCGCGCATACATTAAACCAACTAATCCGCTGGTACTGTGGCCAATGAGATGAATTGGGCGATCGCGCAATGTTAAAAAATCGTGCAAAAGTTCAACAGCCATATCTCAAGAACAAGCTTCGTCTTGAGTTTGTTGGTATTCCCATATCTGCACTGGTACAGAATCATTTAAGTAGGAAAGCAGCGATCGATCGAAGAATTGCAAACTCGGGCTTACACTTAACCAAAGTACGTCATTTGAACTAAACTTCATTTATTTTAAGTTGGATATCGAGTTATTCACAATTATAATTTATAGCCTTTCTCACAAATATGAGGTACTATAGGGCATAGGGCATACCTCACTTTTTTGAGAACCGCTGTATTTGCTAAATTTTGGGGGCGCGTTGAGTGCGTAATTTGATTTTCGCACATCATCTAATTGCCAAACCCGCCCTACCGTGAAGTCTACAAGCTAAATTCTCTCTTGAGTTGAGATACCCAAGATTTGATGCGCGATTCCGTCAGATCGGATTGGTTGTCTTCATCAATAGCAAGACCCAAAAACTTGCCATCAACTACAGCTTTAGACTCATTAAAATCATAGCCATCTATCGGCCAATAACCAACTGTTTCACCGCCCTGTTCAGAAATCTTTTCAGCCAAAATCCCCATTGCATCCATAAAATTATCCGGGTAGCCTTCTTGGTCGCCAGTTCCCACATAAGCTACTTTTTTGCCACTAAAATCAATATCATCAAGTTCAGGCCAAAAGCCTTCCCAGTCGCTTTGCAGTTCGCCGATATTCCAAGTCGGACAAGCGATAATCAGAGATTCGTATTCCGCAAAATCATCATTTTCAACGCTGCCGATATCGTGCAAGGTCACGATATCGCCACCAAATTCATCTCGGATCATTTCAGCTACCGACTCAGTTTTCCCAGTTGTAGTTCCGTAGAAAAGACCAATTGATTTCGACATTGTTACTCCGAAGGTGAAATTGGATAGTGCTTGAGGGTTGTTTTTTTTGAGTCAGGATTTGGCATTTCCTGCCTGCAATTCAGACAAAAACAGTAGACACGGTTGTGGCGAACCTGAGAAATTAGGGAGTCAAGGCAGCAAGGACACTGTTTTTTCATCTGCTTAAAGTTGAAAATTCATTAACCAAGCTGACTCACTCAAATCGGGGTCTGGTTCGCAGTCAATTAGTAACAAATTCAGCGTGGTTTGTACTTTTAGACTGCGCGGGATGCCGGCGGGTACAAACACAAATACTCCCGGTGTTAAAGTGACTTTTTGATTGCACACCGTGAGAGTTCCCACTCCTTCTAAGACGGTGATGGTTACATCTTTAAAGTTATCGAGGTCAGGTATTTCGGAATTTTTACCCAAACTCATCAGTTTTTGGCTGTCGGCTGGTTGTCCGTCGCTGATTGGCGAGGCTGACGCGGAAACTATTGCTGCTGTCACGGTGATTGACCTCCAGGTACTGTTAACTTCCGGCAGTTATTGCAATTAATATTCAATAAGCTACCATGCAATCTAGATAAATTGTCAATAGCCCAACATTAAGTTTTGTTGCAGTGGGCTGTGTATCTGGGTTTAAAAGCAGCGTTTGTACCCGTCAATTGAGACGGTGCGGTCATTTGGGTCAAAAAAACTGCGATTGGCGATTCGGTTCACCGCCAAATACTTGCTAATAGTTCTCATTTAATTATTAAAACACTCATCAGTCATCATAGGACTTACGCAGAAACCGGGTTTGATGGACGAAAATATTGCATCCCGGCTTTTGACACTAATGAAAAACCCGGTTTCTTTAGTCTTTATCCGTAAGTTCTACATCAGTCAACAGTTAACAAACAGCCCACCGCCAACAGTCAACAGCCAACAGTCAACAGTCAACACACTACTTCTTTGCCCCAACCCCAACATACATAATCGACTTATCCTCATTAATTTGGATTTTAAACAACCCTGATTTTTTGTAATCTATATAGTTAGCGAAATTAGATGTTAGAGTTTGAGAGACTTGTTTAAAAATACCCGCCGAAGGAAACACCTGCTTGCCGCGTGTAAAATCTTCCCAAAACCCGTACATTGCGGCTAACATAGCGCCAATTTCTCCAAACATATCAAAACCTTTAATTTCAATATAGCCAAAACCAATATCCTGCATTACCACAGATAGTTCCTCGGGGGTAATAAACTTCTCCCAATCGTGAACGCCCCGCCTAATTTCCTGCAAAATATTTTCCATCAGCCCAATCATCACAACTTGCGAGGAAAAAGTGCGGTTGATTGTATCAAAAAAGAACAGTCCCCCAGGCTTGAGAATTCTGTGAACCTCAGACACAACTTTTTTGTAATCGGCCACGTGTTCCAAAACATCCACGCAGATTACAACATCAAAGGTATTGTCGTCGTAGGGCATATTTTCGGCAAAACCTTGCTTGTAGTCAATCTCATAACCGCTGGTAACTGCGTGATTTTGAGCTGCTACAATACATTTGTCCGATCGATCTATTCCAGAAACAATAGCACCTCTCTGGGCCATAAACTCGCAAGAAAAGCCGCCGCCGCACCCGACATCTAAGGTTTTCAGCCCTTGCCAAGTAGTCGCGTGTCTGTCGAAAAACTCAAATCTGGGTTTATTTAGATGGTATAAGGCATAAATTTTAGCATTTTCGTCCCACCAATTATCGGCATTTTCCTCATAAAATTCTAAATCATTTTTTACTGCTGTTTTCTGCACGATTTTCTCTGTCCTGATTAGTGGAAAATATAGATGGCGATTGCACTTTTGCGTGATTTTATAGGAATGACGCCAAAAAAACCAATTTCTGTAGAAAATCGGATGTTTCGTGACGAGTTCACAGGCAGACACGGGTTTTTGAATCTGTGCGCGTAAGTTTTATTTTCTCGTGAGTTGTGAATCGCCACAGTTGTTTATTATAATATCTTTGGCATAAATTTCAACCAGATGGATCGCGTTTCTATTATCATCCCAGCCCTCAACGAAGCGACTTGTCTGGAACGCACCCTCCGCCAACTCAGCATTCTTAATCCTCCCGCTTGGGAAGTGTTGGTGGTAGACGGTGGCAGTCAAGACGAAACAGCGGCGATCGCACTTTCTGCCGGCATCCGCGTTATTTCTAGCAGTATAGCCGGACGATCCCTGCAAATGAACTTAGGTGCTCAAGTCGCCACCGGTGAAATTCTGTGCTTTCTCCACGCCGATACTTTAGTTCCCGACGACATTGTAGCAGTCATCCAGAAAACATTGTCCGATGCCGAAATTGCCGGCGGCGGGTTTATCTCCCTGATGGCTGGTTCGCAGCAAACAAGATGGGGTTTTTCCCTCCACAATTACCTGAAAACTTATTACGCGCCGCTGTTATTTCGACCTCATTTATTTTTCAAAGGATTGCGGCTGCTGTTTGGCGACCAAGTTATTTTTTGCCGCCGTACTGATTTTTGGGAATGCGCTGGTTTCGATGCCGCGCTGCCAATTATGGAGGAAGCGGATTTGTGTTTGAAGTTAGTGCGACGGGGGAGGCTTAAGTTAGTCAATCGGGTAGTGGAAAGTAGCGACCGTCGAGTTGCAACTTGGGGCGAATTTAAAGCTATTGCGATCTATCTTTCGATTGGTTTTTTGTGGGGTTTTGGCGTTTCCCCAAGGGATCTCAAGCAGTTTTATGAAGACATCCGCTGAACACAAAATCCGCTTAAATTCCAAGAATGTATTGGCTGTATTTTGGCGGCAAAACTTTCTGCAACAGGTAAATAATCGCCCAACAACCTAACAAAGTCCCCGTAACTAAAAAGCCGAGCTTCAGCAGCGGATTTACCGGGTCAATAAACTTATAAAACACTAACAAGACATATTTCACTACTGTCGAATCCAGCAGATATATAGGGAATGAGTAAGCAGCCAATATTTTGACTAACCCAGACACTCTACTGGGAAGTGCAATATTCTTAGAAAATGCGAGGATCGACAATACGAAGAAAATTGCGTATCCTTGAGCAGATAGTTTAAAAAACGATCGGAGAAACCATGCGTCCGAATTAACTCCACTTTTTAGGTAAAATTCCCAAATGCTAGCTAGATAAAAAAGGATTGTTGCCCCTAAAATTGGCATTTTCATCCGTTCGAGAACGGGTTGAATTCTGTCATAGGAGCTGCCCAAAAATAGACCTGTTGAAAATGGCAAAATCCAACTGAAAATCCAGCGCTCCATCAAAGGTAGAGGTATTGATATGTATTGGAAAGCGCTTAAGTAGAAGAATATTGTAAAAATTGTTTGAATTGTCAAGCCCAAAGCCAAAACTTTTCTGGGTTCTAAAACTCTGAATTTCACTAGCAGCCACCACCAGCCGTAGCATTGAACAATCACAACGATGAAGTAATAGGGAGGCATCACTGAACCCGTCAAGATATCTCTGAGTAATGAAAGGAAATCAAATTTTTGGATTTCTCCCAAATTATTTAAGATGTACAAAGCTACTGACCAAAACAGATAAGGGGGTATAATTTTTGACAGTCTTTTTTTGACTACCAGTGCGGGATTATTTTGATTTTCCAGTTTGTTGCTGAGAAAAAAACCGCTCAACAGTAAAAATGCAGGTACGCAAAATAGTTGAAATGTATCGATCGCCACAAATAAAATTCTGCGGTCACGAAATGTAAAGAACCCAGCATGAGTAATCACCACACTGACGATTGCTAAAGCTCGGATCAAATCAAATTCAGCGAACCGATTAGAAACTTTTTGCATGGTAAAAATTAGATTGTAAAAATTGGAACCCAATTAGGAATTTTTTGTCTGATGAGTTTTCACCAAACTCTAGCATAAAATTTTATATTTGCTCCTATCTTCACAAAACTTATGTCGGCAAAAATAAGTCACCGACGGCGGGGACTGAGGAATAAAGACTATAGAGACTATTGCGAAAAAAAATCTACCTAAATTAGGTAGACTTTTAGAAATGTTCAAGCAATGAGTTCACTGTTGGCTAACCGTTGCTGTGATGGATGTGCGACGCAGAAACACTATCCAACTGATCGCGCCCGTTGCGGATCACGCGCAGCATATCGCTCAACTTGTGCTCGATATTATCGAGAACTTGGTCGGCATAATCATCGGCTCCGTTTTGAATTTCCTCGCATTCAGCCATCGCCCTGACTCTCATCTCTTCCAATTCCTCTTGAGCCTGGTAGCGAATTTGTTCGACTTCCGCCAGCGTGGCCTGCTGAATTGCCTCGCAGTCGAGCAAAACTTGCTGTCGCAACTGATCTGCCTCTATCTTCGCCTGCTGGAGCAAGCCCATATCGTTTAAAATTTCTGCTGCTCTCTGTTCTGCTGCTTCTATCACTTCCTGAGCGTAAAGTTCCGCCTCTTGAAGCAAGTCGTCCTTGTGCCGGATGATCGTCTCGGCTTCCTGAAAGGCGATCGGCAAATTTAGCCTCACCAAGTCTAACTGATCAAGCAACTGTTCTTCATCCACCAGAGTGCGTCTGGTCATGGGAATTCGCGGACTGTCGAGAACAATTTCCTCAAGCCTGTTCAATTCCCGCTGGATGTCTACTCCTGCGGTTCGGGTGGGGTCTCCGAAGGTGGCTGTGTTCTGAGGTGATTCGTTCTCAGTGCCGCGTCCGGTAGTGTCGGGTTCGATGCGAGTTGGTTCCTGCTGGCGTAACATTTGTAAATATCTAGGGCGACGTGTTTCGGAACAAGATGATCTACGGAGCCACCAAACTTGGCTATTTCTTTAACTACACTACTACTTAAAAAGCTGTACTCGTTAGAAGTTGCCAAAAAAACTGTTTCAATTTCACCCAGAAGGGTTTTATTGGTGTGGGCCATCTGGAGTTCCATTTCAAAATCTGTTAATACCCGGAGCCCCCGCAGCAGCACTTTGGCTTGTCGAATCTTAGCATAGTTTACTGTCAAACCCTCAAAACTGTCTACTTCTACATTTGGCAAGTGTTGAGTAGAGCGCTGGATTTGCTCGATCCGTTCCTCTACGGTGAAGAGAGGGGTTTTGCTGGGGTTTCTGACTACGGTAACAATTACCCGATCGAATAGTTTAGATCCCCGCTCGATAATGTCTGCGTGACCGAAGGTAATGGGGTCAAAGCTGCCTGGATAGATTGCAATCACGAGTTTGGCTCAACGGAGAGTGGGAGTGGGGGAATGTGGGATAGGGGGAGAGCGAGAGAGCGGGGGAGTGGGAAAGTCTATTATCCTTGTATCCGTGTTAATCCGTGTAGTGCCTTCCTTCTGTCAACTGTCAACTGTCAACTGTCAACTGTCAACTGACAACTGTCAACTGACTTCTACTTTTTCATCGAATGAGCTTTGTAGAAAGTTTCGAGGCTTTGCTTGTCGCCCACAAACCGCCAATGCCAAGGCTCGTAGCTGACGCCTTGGCGATTGTTTTTCGGGAAGGACATTTCAAAGCTGAAGGCGACGGCGTTGGCTTCTAACCACTTGAATGCTTCGGTATTTTCAAAACTGGGACTGAGGTTGTGTTCCGGGGCGGTGCCGTCGCCGATGTCGATCGCATAACCGGTGTGGTGTTCGCTGTAACCTGGTGGGGCGCTGACTTCGGCTCGCTTGCTGGCGTTTTGCCTGCGTTCGGCTTTCACGTCAAAAAATACGTGCTGTTGGTCTTGCAGGGAGCGAAAGCCGGATATGGGAGCGAAGTAGATGCCTGATGCGGCGGCGGCGTTGACCATTTCCTGATATTTTGCTGCTGCTGAGGAGCGGAGTTTGACGCTACCGTCGGAGGTGACGCCTACCAAGTCTTTGGCTGGTGCTTCTGGGTAGGGCAAGTGTCCCAGCAGGTTTTCTGGGATTGCGGGGACTTTTGGGGTGGTAGCTGGACTCGCGACTGACGGAGACGCGGAACTTGTCGGCGCTGAGTCTTGTTGAGTTTGCTCGGCCTGACTGGTGGCGGGGAACAAGTTAAAGTTGAGGTGCAGCCAGATGCTGACCCCAAAGGCTAAGGCGGCCAACCCTAGCAGTTTCCAAATCAGCCCTTTTTTCTTAGACTGACTCTGCCCTGCTTCTGGGTATGGGTGGTCTCGCACTGCTTCTGGAATTTCGTCGGCGACAAGCTCCGAGGCTTGCGGGGGTTTTCTTGACAGACTAGCGTTATCCAAGCCAGCTCCACTCCTGCACTTCAATAAGGCTCAACGTTAAAAATTGTAGACCGATATGGGCGATCGAACAGCTACAATTGCCGCTGAGAATATATCATCTCTTTCAGACTTCGCCCTGTCCCATCCGCCAACTCTCGAATCTGTTGCTTGGGCCCACAGTCGATCGTCCCTGCGAGGCCGAACTGGTTGGCGCTGGTAGCGCTGGTTTATTTTAAGTGTAATTTGTTACTGTTCCACAAAATCCAACAATTCTTCGATCGACACATCAAACGTCCGGGCCAATTTTAGCAGAGCACTGATGTCAGCCATTGCCATACCGGGCGATCGGGCATAACTTTTAACAGTATTGTAGGATACTCCAGAGCGATCGGCTACTTCCTTCAGCGTCCAGCCTTCCCTAGCAGCAAACTCTCTGATCCGCAATTTAACCAATTCGCCTCTTGACATTAGGGTGAAATTTCACCTATAGTATATATGAGATATAAAGCGCCGACCAGCGGCACCGCACTCCCGGCGCCTAATCTTCCACAACCTCAAACAAATCTTCAATCAACAAATCAAAAGTTCGAGCTAATTTTTGCAAATGAGTAACGTCAACCGTTGCTAACCCCGGCGAACGAGCATAATTCTTAAGCGTGCTGTAGTGAACTCCCGATCGCTCAGAAACCTCTGTCAAAGTCCAACCCTTCTCGGCAGCCAGCTCTCGAATCCGCAACTTAACCAATCCCATTTATTGACAATAGACCAGTATTGGCCTTAAAATATTTACATCATAAATAGCGATCGCCCCCCGGCCTCGAAAACTGAAGAGCGAACAGCTATTTATTCAAATGACCGACAATTTGGCATTCACCAACAAAAAGTAGGATTCACCAACAAAAAGTCGGATTCACCCAAAATCAAGTCGGATTCACCCCAAACAAGTCGCAGTCACCCCAAACAAGTCGGAGTCACCAAGTCACCAACCATGATACCAAAACAAAACTCAGAAGCCAAGCAAATAAATCCACTTGCTCGCTTTGTCACCAAAGAAGCAGTTGCCAAAGTCTTGAAAGTCAAGCCAGAACAGATTCGGGACATTCGCTGCTGGGCTTACGTCATCCATGTTGTGGGAGTTGGCATCAGCCAATTTGTCAGCTACGCAGATATGCCGCCAATTTTAGGAGTCGAACCGCCGACGCTGCAAGACTGCATCCGGTGGCGGAAACGCTGGAGAATCAGCCAACATCAAGCACCGATATTTTGGGTAGATTTTTATGAGGGGAAATTTCGGCAGTCTCGCGGTGTGGAAGAACTCTACAACTGGGGTAAGTTGGTAGGTAAGATTAAGCACGGGTTGTCAGAATTGCAGGTGGAGTTGCTGCGGAACATTTATTGTGTGGTGAAAGAGTGTATTGAGGCTTTTTGAGGAGAGGAGCGGATTTTGTCCCTACTTTTTGTGAGTTGCAAATAACAGTCGCTCGGATTGCAGAGGCAAATTTGTTAAGCAATCGATCGCTTTTACTCAAGGTTAATTTGATGATGAATTTGAAGCCCGATCTCCCCGAAGATCGCGCTCCCGTCTAGCACAAACTACAATACTCAAGCCTTTGAAAGAGAAGCTGCGCTCTATGGGGCGGTCGTCCTATTAAGCAAAACACCCAATGTATTTCGTTGCCGCCAACAGTCCAGCGATCGTTAGACTTAGAGAAAAACCCGAACTGACCCCATATATTAACTGGGAGGTGTCCAGGGGGGGCATTTAAATTGTAAGTGAGCTCGTCGCGGTACATCCATTTGCCGTCGGCGCGCCATCCGACGCGATCGCCCAACATATTCCAATCTTTGTAGAGAATCTCCCA
Organism: Microcoleus sp. T3_A4; assembly: GCF_036700465.1. Classification (NCBI taxonomy): domain Bacteria; kingdom Bacillati; phylum Cyanobacteriota; class Cyanophyceae; order Oscillatoriales; family Microcoleaceae; genus Microcoleus; species Microcoleus sp. T3_A4. The sequence goes on from NZ_JAUBOY010000039.1 coordinate 65,866, forward strand.
AATCCGCTTCTGGACACTAAGACCAAAACGGCCTTTTCTGTACTTTAACCAGAGTTGGTCTATGGTAAGCAGGTCTTCGCAGAAAAAGCCTTTGATGTCTGCCAATAAGATGTCTGCTGGATGTTCTCTTCCTAAAACTTACTTCAGCTTGTAAACTGTTTCATCATCAGCTTCTTTCCACTTTTGGGCAGCTAATAAATTCCGCAGATTGCTGTAATCTACTCCTACTGCTGAAATTAAATTGTCATTGTTTATCATTGAATAAATCCCTCTCTCAATTGCTACCTGACTAAGATAAACGACATTCAAGCAAGCTCGATCGCCCAAAATCAAACATTACCAACTTCCGCCAACTCAGCAGCACTAACAGAATCTTTCTCTTCCCCTTTATCCCCTTCATCAACCGCAACTGTTAACTTCAATCCCAAAACCTTCAGCCAACTTGCCAAAACATAAATTGTCGCACTTCCTTCTCCCGACAACAAAACATCTAATTTTTCCAAATGCAATTTAGCATCCTCAGCAGACATATTTGGTTCGCCAAGAGCCTCAAATACATTGCTAAGTGCGAGTTCCAGCAAACCAGGTTCAGGCTCTTCGTCTTCCAAATGCGCTGTTAGATAAGCCGCAGCGTGTATTTTATCCTTGAGCGCTCCTATCAGATAGCCCTGGTAACTATCGCTCGTTGGCATTTTCGCGTTCTCCATATTCTTTCCAATACTCATACGCTTTGCGGATATCTTGTTCTTGAGTGCTTTTATCCCCACCGCAGAGAAGAAGAACTATTGTTGACCCCAATTGTCCGAAGTACACGCGATACCCCGGCCCAAAATCAATTTTTAATTCGCAGACTCCTTCCCCAACAGACTTGCTGTTTCCTAAATTCCCTAAGCGAACTCGGTCAAGCCTTTGCTCAATTTTAACTACCGCATTCAAATCTCGCAGGGAACTAAGCCACTCTGCGAAAGGATTTCTACCGTCTGGGGTAATATAACGTCTAATTTCCCTCGGTTGTACTTCCATAAAGTCGATCGTACTTGCAGCCTCATCTTAATACGGGCGATCGCCCCCTATCAAAGCTTCTTCACCTGGGCCAACTCAAAATTACCGATCGAAAAAAACTCTGCCGTCAGGCGTGGTGTAACACTCAATTTCACGCTTGTTGCGCTTCCATAATCTTGATTCTAGCGACGATCGCACTCCAATCTTACAGCCGCGCTCGATCGGCCCTTGACTCCATGCGCTACAATTATTAAGAAATCTTTAGTTAGATCCGTTTAACGTTCCAGACGCATTATGAGTCTTCCCATTCGCAACGTCGCCATCATTGCTCACGTCGATCACGGCAAAACCACCCTTGTGGACGCTCTCCTCAGACAGTCCGGGATCTTCCGCGAAGGGGAAGAAATCCCAGATTGCGTCATGGACTCCAACGACATCGAGCGCGAACGTGGCATTACCATCCTTTCCAAAAACACCGCCGTCAGGTACGGAGAAACCCTGATCAACATCGTCGATACCCCCGGACACGCGGACTTCGGCGGAGAAGTCGAACGAGTTCTCGGCATGGTTGACGGCTGTCTGCTGATCGTAGACGCCAACGAAGGCCCGATGCCGCAAACCCGCTTCGTGCTCAAAAAAGCCCTAGAAAAAGGACTGCGACCGATCGTTTTTGTCAATAAGATCGATCGCGAGCGAGCCGACCCCCACAAAGCCGTCGATAAAGTTTTGGATCTGTTCCTCGAACTAGGCGCTGACGACGATCAGTGCGAATTTCCCTATCTCTTCGGTTCCGGCTTAAGCGGTTACGCCAAAAAACACCTCGAAGACGAAGGGGTAGATATGAAGCCCCTCTTTGAAGAAATCCTCGACCACGTACCACCCCCCGTAGGCGACCCCAACAAGCCACTACAACTGCAAGTAACCACCTTAGATTACTCAGAATACGTCGGTCGCATCGTCATCGGCCGCATCCACAACGGCACGATTAGAATCGGTCAACAAGCAGTCTTAATCACCGAAAGTGGCGCGATTGTCAAATCAAAAATTACCAAATTGATGGGCTTTGAAGGCTTGAAGCGGATTGATATCCCAGAATCTTCTGCTGGTAATCTTGTCGCCGTTGCTGGTTTTGCTGATGCGTATATTGGCGAGACAATTACCTGTCCCAACGACCCGCAAGCACTGCCTTTAATCAAAGTAGACGAACCAACTTTGCAGATGACTTTCTCTGTGAACGATTCGCCGTTCTGCGGTCAAGAAGGTAGTTTGGTAACATCGCGACAAATTCGCGATCGGCTAATGCGAGAACTCCAAACCAACGTCGCCTTGCGCGTCGAAGAAACCGAATCTCCCGACAAATTCCTCGTATCCGGCCGCGGCGAACTCCACCTCGGAATCCTGATCGAAAATATGCGTCGCGAAGGATACGAATTCCAAGTATCTCAACCGCAAGTAATCTACCGCGAAATCGGCGGTCGTCCCTGCGAACCTTTTGAATGTTTGGTGTTAGATGTACCCGAAGAAGCAGTCGGCGGCTGCATCGAACGGCTCGGTCAGCGGAAAGCAGAAATGCAAGATATGCACGTCAGCAGCACCGGTCGCACCCAAATCGAATTTTCAGTCCCCGCTCGCGGTTTGATTGGATTCCGAGGCGAGTTTATGCGCTTGACTCGCGGCGCTGGAATTATGAACCATAGCTTCCTCGACTATCGCCCCCTCGGTGGAGAAATTATCGCCCGTCGCAACGGAGTATTGATTTCCTTTGAAGAAGGAGTTGCAACTACTTATTCACTGAAAAATGCTGAAGACCGTGGCGTATTTTTCATTACCCCCGGAACCAAGGTTTACAGAGGAATGATTATCGGCGAAAACAACCGAGATGAAGACATGGAGCTGAATATTTGCAAGTCGAAGCAGTTGACAAACCACCGCGCATCTGGCGGTGAAGAATTGGCGCAATTGCAAGCACCAGTCGATATGAGTTTGGAACGCGCTTTGGAGTACATCGGCCAGGATGAATTGGTGGAAGTAACACCGAAATCAATTCGCTTGCGGAAGGTGTCTAAGAAGTTAGTCAAACGCTAAAAAAACTTGTAGGGTGCTCTTCGGCGCACCTTACTGGTGAAACGCTAAAAAAACTTGTAGGGTGCTCTTCGGCGCACCTTACTTTCTGTCGGCCGTAAAAACCTGCCAGAACTTAAAAAATTATATATTATCTAATTTTGCGTTGGTTATTTTATATCAATTCCGGTTGCCATCCTTCGGAATTGTTGACTGTTGGCTGTTGACGGGCGGGTCGAAAAACTGAATGATTGAGTGTTAACTGTTGACTCGATTTTATTATTCCGATGCAACCGGAAACGATATTACTTAATTTTCCACTTGAAAGCTGATATTTATCGGTAGGTATTTCCCCGAAAGCCTTTAAACACCATGCAAATAAGGTTTTCAGAGAAGCACAAGTATTCGGATTAGATAAAACCTTTTCAACATTAAGTCCATCGAGACTTCGGCAGCCGTGTTCCTTTTCATTGAATCCAGAATATATCTTTTTTAGTACACCTTTGGGATGGCTAATAATTTGATTTTTTTATTATTTATTTCTATATCATAGCCTGCTTTTCATGTCAATTGGCATATCGGACTGCTCAGGGGCGATCGCGCGCTGAACAAAGTCACACAATATGTTTTAATTTATATTTGAGCAAAATCCAAACAAAGCCAGCCATGAGTCCTAAATCAATAGCCGTAATCAACTTCAAAGGCGGTGTCGGAAAGACTACCGTCACTTGGAGTCTGGGAAATATTATATCCCAAGGAACCGACTTAGAAGTCTTGATGTTAGACTTAGATCCTCAAATGTCGCTCACAGAGGCGATCGGACTTAACGAAAATACAGGTCATTTAGATGACAAGTTTGGTAAGTGGTACGAAAAATCTCTCAAGCACAGACTTACAATTTACGACGCTTTAGAAGTCTTTAAAAAAGCCGGACAAAACTTTAAATTTCCCGTTGGTTTCGACACCATTTATCAGATTGACGAACAGTTGCATTTTGTCCCTTCAGTTGAAGAATTGTATTGGTTAGATATAGATGGATTTGAGGGAAAAAGTGTTAAAGACTTCATCCGCAGATTTATCGGCAAAATCGCCAACTCTGCCAATCTCCCAAAATACGACTTGATGCTTTTTGACTGTTCACCTTCCTTCAGTCTCCTCACCTACAGCGTACTCTCTTGCTGCGACTTAATATTGATTCCCGTCAATCCCGATTATTTTGGTTCTAGGGGATTGAGTTTAGTTTTAAACTCGCTCCAGAAACGGATTGAGCCTTATCCGTTTCCCAAGATAGCAGTGTTTATGAATAAAGCTAAAACCTATGGAGGATTGCTGACAAATGAAGTTCAGTTTTACATGAGAGAAGTAAAGAGACTTTGCGATGAGATATCAAAAGATAATAACATAGAAGTTAGATTTTTAGAATCGACGATTCGGGAAAGCGTCGGGCTAAAACGGGCGATTAATGAGGGAGAACTGCCGCGAGAATTAGTTAGAGAATTTGAAAAATTATGGCGCGAGTGTGAGGAGTATATAAAATGAGTAAAAAAGAAATTTTGGCTGCTTCCGAACAAGAAAGCGGGGGGTTGGTTGAGGAAATTGGCGAACTTAAGGAAATCTTGCGGGACGTTGCTCGAAAATTAACCAGGCTTGAGACTCAAGTCAAGCGGGGAGTGGTTTCTGCTGGCTCAAAAACTTCGGATATTACCAGGGGTGCTGATGTTAATAAACCTGTTAATTTATCGGCTGCCAATGTTCTAGAAGTTTATGAAGAACTGCGTTTACAAGCTAAGAATGGTAATGAAGAAGAGGTGAGGCAAAAGTTGTTAGCAATGAGTGCAACTGACTTGAACTTGATGTGTTGCGAGTTAGGGATGCCGCCCAGCAGCAAGAATCCGTCCCGCAAAAAAATGTTTGAGCTAATTATTGGCAGAATTAAACAGAGTTTGAGGCTGTCGCGGCATATAGACAGACAAACACTTTGAAAATTAGCAGAGGAATCGATAAAATGCGTTTTAACTTGCATTTCCCCCTGCGAGATGGAACAGGCAAGATGCCCGTTCCACAAAAGCTTGTTCCACAAGATTTTCAGTTGAGTGTGGGGAGTAGGGGTTGGGCATCTTGGCCGCCCCTGAAAAGCTTGTGGCAAATTCTGCAACTTTTCACCTTCCATAAATTATGGCCGATAAGTGCGATCGCCCTTATCTCCCTAACACTCTCAATCACCTTGTTTTTGAGCCTTCACAGCCCTCCCCCAACCGCAGCCCAAAAACCAAGGATACTAGCGTTTACCGCCCTCCAGAGGCGCGGCAGCGAGTTCAGAAACAGTTTATTTGCCCTCAATGCTACCAGTTCCGCTCGCCGCGAACTTACACCTAATATAGATGTTAGCGCTCCCCTAGTGTGGTCGCCCAACGGCCAGCGACTGGCTTTCGTTAGCGGATACACCGAAATCTCTACAGTCAATGCTGACGGTTCTCGACTAACTAAACAGTTTGCTGAGGGTGGTTGCAAAGCACCTAATTTTGAAATAGCTTGGTTTTCCAACAGCCAGAAACTTGTTTTTGCCCGTTCTTGCGACGGTTTTACCTCTGATGCTCCCGGCAGTCAATCACTTTATACAAGCGACACTTCTGGCATCCAAGGAACTAAATTAGTTAGGAATTTAGAAGTAGGAGGATATCCGCCTAAAACAGAAATTTCCTCAGAATTTTACCTATCGCCGGACGGTCAGCAGGTAGTATTTGTCAAGGATAAAAATATCTACAAAATGAATGCTGACGGTTCGGGAATGACCAAACTAACTAAAAGTGCCGGCGAATATGTATCCGGCGGCAGTGAACTTGTTTGGTCGCCCGATCGCACAAAAATTGCTTTCCTGTTCGGCGCTTATCCGAAACAGCAAATTTACACAATTAATGCCGATGGAACCAACCTCAAAAATTTGACGAACCACCCGCAAAATCAGGTTTACAACGTCAAAATATTTTGGTCGCCCGACAGCAGCCGGATTGCTTACTATTATAATAAACCCGGCGATTCATCAGGCGAACAGCAAGATATCTACCTGCTCGACATTAACCGGGGGACGGCCAAGAACCTCACCCAAAAACCAAGAAACTACGACGAAATTTCGTGGTCGCCGGATGGCAAAGTTATTGCTTTCGTCGCTGGAGAGTTCAATAATCAAAAACTCTACACAATCAATGCTGACGGGAACCAGCTAAATCAACTAGCTACCAGACTAAAACCGTCGGGAATTTCAGAATTAGCTTGGTCTACTGACAGCAAGCAAATTGCTTTTATATTTAACGAAATCCAAGGAGACAAAAGCAACTTGTATGTAATTAATCGGGATAGTTCGGCATTGACTAAATTGACAAACGACCAGGATTTAAATGCGAGCAATCCGGTTTGGCAACCGCAGTAAACTTAAAATCCCAAATATACTATAGGGGGGTTTAGCACAGATAAACCCAGAATTGCGGGCTATATTGGCACTACCCTGGAGGGAAAGCGGGTTAATAAACAAGAAAATATCCACCCAACTCAACACTCAAAATTATTCTCAAATTGGGGAAGATGCAATAATTTTTTTCTCCTTTAGTGGCTGGTGAACTTGCAATTCATTTGACTCAACTTCCTGGTGTTTTTCATCCTGCACCTGTTTATCAATTTTGGGCAACTTTAAAATCGCCCCAGCTAAAACCCAATAATACACGGACACTGGATCTACATCCAGCGGATAGTATTGAGTATTGATCGTAATAAATGCAACAAACACCCAAAAACTAGCTCCGTAACTCCGCAAACTTTTGTCCTTGACAGATCGGTAAGCTCTAAAAGTTAGAAAAGCTAAGTGTAAAAGCATGATCTGAAAACTAATCATTCCCGGATAACCGAGTTCGTAGATCAACTTAGGTTGGAAAGTTTCAATTAGCTGCGTAGTACCAAATATTCGCGTTGAATTAGTTGCTCGTCCCACACCTCTACCAAGAGGTTTGTCAATGATAAAATTGTTGCTCTGCTCGAACTGATTAAAGAGAAACTGCTGGGGCGGTGCAGCATTCCAGCGACTAACAAAACTCTCCCACCGTTGCTCGATAATTCCCGGGTTAATAGCTGCACCGATAAATAGCAGAATCGCCAGTCCGACACCAATGGGAATAAATCGTTTTAAATTAACTAATTGACCGGTGAGAAGTAGCAGGATTGCTGTAGCAAGGGGAACCATAACTAAAGCAGCTCTTTGACCGGAAATAACTGCATTGGCAAATACTAATGCCATGCCCAATAAACCGATAACTCGCCACCAGAATGAAGGATCGCAAAAAGCAGAGGCAAAGGTTAAAAAAGCATTAGAAATTAAAAACCACGCCCACTGCCAAGGCGCGACAAAAGTTCCCGGCAAGCGGACCATCTTGACTTCTGGACTGAACACCAAAGAACCGCCGACAAAACATCTAGCTTCCAGCGTTGCTTTATATAATTCGGCTCCGGTCATTCCTCTGGTTCCTGCACACTTTCCACTTTGCAGCAACAGGTACTGAATCAAACCGAGAAGGCAGCAAACGATCGCCAAAACGATGTGCATTCGACTAAAAAATACCAAATCCTTCTTGGTGCGGAGCAGATAATAGGTACAAGCAATCAGCGGTATGTAACCTATCAATACTTTTAAGCCGAGAATTCCTTGCAGAATTGGTTTGTCGCCCGCCCTAGGGTTGAGCTGCATCTCCCCGTTGACAAAAATTAAAGTCAGCATTGCCATCATCAACAGGATGCTAAAGGTAGAAAGCATTTGTTTGGGAATGAACAGGCGCAACTGTTTCTTTTTGCAGCTTTGAATTAGGGCGATGAGGGCTGGTATGTAGAAAGCATCTTTGGCTACTTGAAATGCAGCATTCCCGCCGCCAATTGCGTAAGTAATTGTACCACTGAAAGGCAGGTAAATTAGAAAAGCCCACAAAGCTTGACGGGGGTATTTGTAGGAAAGCAGCAAGATGCCTGCGGCTGCGCCTCCTGCAATAGCAATCTTAGGGCCAGCTAGGAACAACAGGGGGATGCTGAGAGCAACGGTGACTAAGCAGCTTATGGCGATCGCCTGCACCAATTCATTGCGCTTTTGTGAAGTTTTGCGTTTTTGTGCTGCTACTTCTTTTTTGCTGAGCGCTGTGGTTTTTTCGCTGTGCTTGTGTTTGGATTTCTTGGATTTGCGCTTGGTTTTCAACATAACTTCTAAAAGGCACTTATGTAGAAGGCTGAAGGCACTCTGATGTAGAAGGCACTCTGATGTACAAGGTAGAAGGCAGAATGAAGAAAATCAAAAATAGGTCGGCAGATATGGTTACTTATTCTTAAAGTCAAGATAAGAAAAAGTCTCGGTCGAGATTGTGGGTGTGACGGAGGCACAAATTACACTGGGGATCTTGTAGAATATAACTGCTGCATCTATAATGTACAAAAATGTACAAATCTCGAAAGAAAAAATAATTTTAATGTAGCGGTGAATATGAAATTAACAAAATTTGTATCGATCGGCATTGTCCTACTTTTAGGAACAAGCGGGAGCATATTATCTAGCAGCAGTAGAGCATTAGGGGCAGAAAAAGTTGTCCTCACATTTGGCCCGATCAGACAAGCCATCAATGTCAGCGACTTAGAAGAATTTGCTAAAAACGGCACGACGACGCCAACCCTCCAACAAATTATCCGGTTCTCCAAAATGGACCCGCAAATACTGCGGGGGTTCATGGGTTTAGAAATTGGTTTAAAGCCTGCTAATCTGGCGAGGGTAGTTTACAGCACTCCGGGAGAAAAAATCACTGACGACATCGGTCAAGCAATTCGGACTCAGCGCCGCACAGAAAGTGGGAAAGCTTTGCGGGCAGCGGTGATCCTGGCATCCGGGGATGACGGTAAGGTATCGCTGCTAGAAATCCTGAAAAAGTATCCTCTCAACGAGGTTTACGTAGATGTTGCCAGCCTTCGCACCGCTGTTGGGAAAGTTCAGAGTATAGCCGGAACTCTGCGAAGCCTGCTTCAAGATGTGACGCGATCGACAACTCGCACAAGTGAAACAACTAGCCCCGAAAGCCCGATCGAACCTCGCCGCAGCGTGCAGCCCACAACTCCGCCTCCAGCGCCGCGCCGCGCCGCCCCCTTGCCAGCACCCGCACCGCAGCCTGTGACGCCGGTCAGAGGGCTTTGGTAAAAAAATCATAAATGTCTCATAAAGGCGGGTTGAAGCGGCTGTTGTGGCATTCTGCAGACACTTTTGAGACCAAACCCGCCCCCCCCTACCCCCTTACAAGTGTAGGTTTTTTACAATTAGGAGGTGTTAGAAACAACAGGCCAACAAGAGGGCCAAGATTGAGGAAACA
>NZ_JAUBOY010000100.1:0-7285 GCF_036700465.1 Microcoleus sp. T3_A4
CACGGCGACTTTACTCTCGATCGCACGCTCTCTTAACCCAGCCCACGTAATATGCGCTCGATATATTCAGCAAGCCCAATGTAGCTTTTTGAGCGTTCGTCAATCCCGTTGCCCCTCGAATATTCATACCTTCATACAGCCGATCGCCCATCAACGTCCTAATACAACATCCTGTCAGGATATCCCACAGTTTAATCGTGCGATCGAGGCCGCCACTTAATAAAATTTGACCGTCAGCGCTAAAGATGAAAGTGTTGGGCGAAGCGAAGCGTTCGATCGCACTCAACCCAACTTAAAATTTAGAAAGCAAAATAATTAATCCGAAAGTATAAGCCTTTTTCCTGCAAAGTTCGATCGCCCGATCGAGCATTTATCAAAGGAATACCGTAGTCGAGACGCACATTCAATCGATCGGCCATCTGCCAAACCAGCCCCAAACCTGCACCCAGCAGTTTGTCGGAGTCAGGGTTCGGCTTTTCTCCTGAATGGTTCCACCCTACCCCAAAATCGATAAACGGAGCGACTTGCAACAATCCTTGGACTTCCGGGACACGCCAAACCGGGATTCGCACTTCTGCAGAGGCGATCGCACCGCTATCAGTTAACAGCAAATCTTGGCGGTATCCGCGCACGCTTTGAACGCCACCGATCCCAATTTGTTCGAGGGAAAGCAGGGGGCGATCGGCTAATTGAATGTCAGAACGCACTATCAGCAAGGTTTCTGGCGCTAACAGCCGCACATACTGGGCTTGTCCGCGCCACGCCAAAAAGCGGCTGTCGGGCCCGCTATCGTTCGCAGTAGCGCCGAACAGATTAGTGCCGAGGGAAAACTGCGATCGCGCTGCGAACACTTGGTTGGAACTCCGCTGCACGTATTCTTGAAAAAAGCGCACAGCCGAAACCCGGGTTTCGCCGCGATCGTTTGCTCCCGCCGAAAGCGCAAATCCTTCCCCCGACAGGAATGTATCGCTTTCTTGTCGCGAAAAACTCAGTCCCAAAGCCAAAGTGCGATCGGGCTTTTCGACAATCGGCTGGCGGTAAGTTAACTCGTAAGTCCGCGATTTCCCCTCAATTTCAGCAGCATCAAACGGTTCCTCGATGATATTGGTGCTAGCAGCACTCGCAGCGAACCCAATCGTGCCGTTGCGCGCGTTGACGGGGACTGTGTAGCTGCCGTTGAATTCATTGCTGCCGTCGGTGTTAGCATAAGATACCTCTAATCCATCGCCCAAACCGAGTAAATTTGCTTGATTGATGCGAACACCGCGCCGAAAACTGCCGACGCTGGGCGATCGATTGTTGTCTGCGAACACTTCAGCGCTAAAGCTGTCTGCTTCTTTGACGCGCACTTCTAAGCGGCTGTTTTCCGGGCGGCTTCCGGCTTGCAATTCGGCGGAAATATTGCCAATTAAGGGGTCGAGTTGCAGCAGTTGCAAGGCTTCCAGCAACCGATCGCGGTTGAGGGGCCGTCTGGTAGCGCGCTCAAGGCGCGATCGCACGTAATTTGAATTTAAGCGCCTGTTTCCAGTAATCACAATTTCATCTAACCCGCCTTCTACAATCCGAATTTTCACCACACCTCCGTCTCTCGGAAAGCTTTGGTTGGCGAGAATTACAGCGCCGGAATTGATGTATCCTGCAGCTACATATTTTTGAGTGACTGCTGCTTCGGCTGCGATCAGTTCGGCAAAGGTGATTTCGCGGCCCGCAAACTGTTGCGTAACTTCTGCGAGTTCGCGATCGCTAAAAGCCGTGTTGCCCTCAAACTCAAAGCCAGCGACCTTAATTGTACCCGGAATCCCCGGTCTAATTTCGCTTTCAACGGGTGTTGGCTGGGTGGGTTGGAGGGGAGACGGCGCAGGCGGTTGCGGCGGCTCAGGAGCTGGTAATTCGGGTTCTCGCGGCAAAATTGGGTTGGGCAGTTGGGCCAGATGCGAGGCTCGATCGATACCCAAATCAATTTTTTGTCGGTCAATATTTTCTTCTAGCTTTTGATCTGAGTTAAAAAGCTCGGTTTCTTGAGTTATTGTGCTGAAAGTGCGATCGGTCTGAGATGTTGCACCATTGTCAATAAGCCTTTTACTGGCGGGCAGGATGCCCACCCCACAATCAAACTCACTCGTTGTGGAACAGGCATCTTGCCTGTTCTTGAGAATGGTGTAAGATGTCACATCCACTGAATTTGCCGAGGAAGGTGGAAAGTCGGGAGTTTCCGCCGCCACCGAGTGTTCTGACTCTGTGGGTAACTGCGTTTCCTCGTCTTTTACCGGCAAGTCTTCGCGTTTGTCAAAAGTGGTTTCGTTAGGGGCTAAAGCTCGATCGCCTCTGCTGCTAACTGCGGCCAAATCCTCAACATTTGAGGTCAAAATTTCAACGGTGCTAGCGGATGATTTCGCGGGTTTTGCCAACAAAACTAACCCAAAAAGGCCAGCGAATAAAAATAGTTTTTGCGAGCGACAAGCCATAGAATCTAATTATCTCGAATAATTGGGTGAAAATATTTTCCGCAATAGAGCACCCTCAAGTAAAAATCAATCTTAACAGCAAAAAAACGAAACAGCCGTCGCAGCTAACAGTTTCGGCGACGCTACAAACCAAAAGGTTGATCGACGGCTGTTCATTTCCCAAGACTTACGCACCAACCTGGTTCTTATCCGAAAAAATATCGTGTAAGTCGATGGTAAACGGTAAAAAAACCAAATTTTTTTTGTTGCAAAACCTACGCTTTCATGCTAACGCAGCGACCAGAACATTCCTGCACGCCAGGGTAAACCAGAAACCGGGTTGTGTCCGAAAAGACGCGCTACAACTGAGATATGGCACCCTTCTCAATAATCTTTTTATGAACAGGCAAGATGCCTGTTCCACAAGAGATGAATTTTCTTGTGAAACAGGCATCTTGCCTGTTCTTAATAATAGTGCAAGATGTGAGTTACAGCCTGCAGAGCCACTAAAAAACCCGGTTTCTTGGATTTTGGTGCATCATACCAAATCCGACTTTAATACCCCCTTTATTATTGAGTCCGCGTCTACCCACCTCCTGTGCGTAGACGCCGTTTCAACTGCCAAGCCCGATAAAGGGGATTTGTAACTTTGAATTATGCAGACCGGCCCGCACTAGCCGCAGCACCCATTTGGGCCCCGTCAGTCAATCCCACCAACTTAGCGCTCAACTCCCACATCCGCTCGCCTTTTTCATCATCGCGGGCCTGGGGAGAAACCTTTTGCACAAAAGACTTACCATCTTTTTTCTGGCGATTTCCCCAACTCCAATAAGCCCCAGATTGCTTGTATTCTGGATCAGCAACCACCATCGCCAGCCTTTCGCCCGCCAACTCCTGGGACACATAACCGCCGGTGATATTCTTCTGAAACAGCGGGAACAGCTTCTGAAATAAAGGATAGTGGTTGCGGAACAGCGGCGTATCCGCGACGCATCCCGGATACAGCGAAGTGAAAGTAATCCCGGTGGATTCGTGAAAGCGGCGGTGCAATTCCCGCATCGTCAGCACATTGCAAACTTTGCTATCTTTGTAAGCCTTGACCGGTTCAAACTTCTTGCCGTCAACCATCGAAATCGGGTCTTTGAAACCCGCTTCAAAACCCTCAAATTTGCCTAAATCCGGGCGCGGCGGAATCTTCCCACCCAACTCATCTGGATTGTGAGTCACAGTTCCCAAAATCACGATTCTGGCATCGGAATAATAGGAAGGCTTCATATTTTCCATCATCAGGTTACACAGCAGGAAATGACCCAAGTGATTGGTAGTCATCGTCAACTCGTAACCCTCCGGGCTCCGCAGCGGTTCCTTAATCAAAGGCATATAAATGGCCGCGTTACACACCAAAGCGTCCAGAGGCCTGCCGCTGGCCTTAAATGCGCGAGCAAACCGGCGCACGCTCTCCAAATCGCCCAAGTCAATCTCCATGATGGAGAAACTGCCTTCAGGTATGCCCAACTCGCGGGCGGCGTCTCCGGCTTTTCGCACGTCCCGACAGGCCATGACTACGTGCCATCCCTTGTCTGCGAGAGCTTTCGCGCCGTACAAACCGACGCCGGAGGAAGCGCCGGTAATGATAACCGTTGATTTGTGATTTTGTGCCATCTTGTTAAAAGCGCTTCCGCTATTGATTTTTTTCAGGCACTCAAACGCTGAGCTAGCAGCTTGGATGTTTGGAAGTACCCTATGGTTATTAGGATATGGGGAAACGTTCTCGATCTCAACTGGGAGCCTCTCACTTTTGCAGCCAAGCCCAAAAGTGGAGGCAGGAGGCACGAGGCAGGAGGCACGAGGCAGGAGGCACGAGGCAGGAGGCAGAAGAAGTGTTTTTACAAATAGGAGATGCTTGCTCTCAACGGCCGATGAAAATTAAATATGGCTCCAACTCCGACTTTTATTTTGAGAAACTAACCATAAATCTTTTAGGGGCGGGTTCACCATTATCTATGATGCACATACTCGGTATTTATTGATAAACCCGCCCCAACCAACTAAACTAAGAAATAGTGGCCGATTCCTGATATCTAGGGAAATCGATATAACCTTCAGGCCCAAAAGAATACCAGACGCCCATTTCAGCAGGCGGATTGAGCGGCCAACCATTAGTAAAACGCTCTACCAAGTCAGGATTGCTGATAAAATCCCGACCAAAAGCTATTAAATCCGCAAGTTTGCTGCTCAGGGCCGTTTCAGCCTGTTCTTGAGTATATCCGCAGTTGCCGACGAGCACACCTGTAAACACATCGCGAAACTCTCCTATCATCATCGGCGTGCCTAATTCGTGAAAGCCAAATGCCAGACCGTCCACCAAGTGAAGGTAAGCTAAACCATAGGCATTTAACTGCTCCGCGAAATACAGAAAATCTGCCCGATATTCGGGAGAACCCATATCATTGTAAATACCATTGGGAGAAAGTCTCACCCCTACTCTGTTGGCCGGAAATACTGTGATAATCGCCTCTACAATTTCTTTAAGAAAACGGTAACGGTTTTCAACTGAGCCACCATAGGAATCAGTGCGGTGATTGGTTTTGGTTTGTAGGAATGTGTCAATGAGATAGCCGTTTGCCGCGTGAATTTCTACACCGTCAAAACCTGCCATTTTTGCCCGTTCCGCCGCCTTGCGATAATCTTCTACAACCAGGGAGATTTCATCGGTTTCTAGAGCGCGGGGAGTTTCGTACGGCTGTTTGCCCACAGGGGTATGAATGTCTTCTCCGTTTATTTTGATGGCAGAGGCTGCAACTGGCAATTGATTGTTTTCATGAAAACTGCTGTGGGAAGCTCGTCCGCAGTGCCAAAGCTGCATGAAAATCGGCGTTTCGCGGGCATGAACCGCACTCACAACTTGTTTCCAAGCTTCGCCTTGTTCGTCTGAATAAATACCGGGCGTATTGAGCCAACCATTAGCTTGAGTAGAAACCACGGTGGCTTCTGTAATGATTAAACCAGCAGAGGCTCGTTGAGTGTAATACTCTGTCATCAAGGCGTTGGGTATCCGCGCTTCACCGGCTCTGGCTCTCGTTAGGGGTGCCATGACTACCCGATTTTTTAAGGGTAAATCTCCGATTTTGAAGGGACTGAGTAGGAGTGGAGAAGTTGTTTGATTGGTCATAATTTTGAGGTTGTCTCAACTGAAGAATCTGGGAAATTACATATAGCAACGGCCGGTGTTATGCTCCCAGGCGCAAGACATCCAAGGGTCGCCAAAATGTAAGCAATCAAACTCATCAAGCTGTTTACGAATTTGACTTTTTAGCCAAGGCTCTTCTTTGTTCAATTTTGTTAAACTCTGGAGAGTATGGCGGTAAATATAATAGTCTACACCCTGCTGTTTGAATCAATTCCTGAATCCGACCACTTTTATCAAATGTGAGATTATCCATCACCACTACCTGTGTTGTGACAAGTGTGGGAAGTAAACTTGTTTCCGGCTCAGAAGGAGTCAGGAGAAGAATACCCTCTTTTCTCCTGTCTCCTCCTCTGCTGAATACTTCCGAAAGTTTCAATCCCTGATAGGGTTTTAGGTTGTTTCCGGCTGGCTGCTTTGTCAAGTTTACGAAGTAGAATTGTCTGTTTCAATCCCTGATAGGGTTTTAGGTTGTTTCCGGCTTTTAGGTTAGAGGTTAAAATACCCGACGTGTTAGTTTCAATCCCTGATAGGGTTTTAGGTTGTTTCCGGCGTCTAACACAACTGATGATATTACCGGGCTAAAGTTTCAATCCCTGATAGGGTTTTAGGTTGTTTCCGGCGTTCCTCAGCAGTATATCCAGCAACTAGAACAGCCGGTTTCAATCCCTGATAGGGTTTTAGGTTGTTTCCGGCCTGGGAATGACAGCAGGTACGATTTACCAAGGTCTGTTTCAATCCCTGATAGGGTTTTAGGTTGTTTCCGGCTCACCATTTTGCGATCGCGTTCAAAGCCAGCGAGTTTCAATCCCTGATAGGGTTTTAGGTTGTTTCCGGCGGGATGCTGAATTTGCGCTCAGAATGCTATCTTGCGTTTCAATCCCTGATAGGGTTTTAGGTTGTTTCCGGCGGTCCTATATCTGTTCCCGCTCCATCGCTTCATTTGGTTTCAATCCCTGATAGGGTTTTAGGTTGTTTCCGGCAATCTAATTTATTGAATAGCATTATGTATGGGATTTGTTTCAATCCCTGATAGGGTTTTAGGTTGTTTCCGGCCTATTAATGACGAGCCGATCGCCGAGGAAGATTTTAAGTTTCAATCCCTGATAGGGTTTTAGGTTGTTTCCGGCCGGTGCTTCATTTGTTAGCTTAGGTATGGCTCCAGTTTCAATCCCTGATAGGGTTTTAGGTTGTTTCCGGCGCGGATCTAGTTTTCAGAGAGCTGTACAATGGTTTGGTTTCAATCCCTGATAGGGTTTTAGGTTGTTTCCGGCGATTAATGAATCAAAGGCTTTATGATACTCTTGTTTCAATCCCTGATAGGGTTTTAGGTTGTTTCCGGCTTCAGAACAAATCTGATGAATTGAAGAATGCACCTGTTTCAATCCCTGATAGGGTTTTAGGTTGTTTCCGGCTGTACGAGCAACCGTATCAACGTTGGTCGCGAAGTTTCAATCCCTGATAGGGTTTTAGGTTGTTTCCGGCTCTGTCTCTTCAGAATCCCTCGCTTTTGCGGTGATGTTTCAATCCCTGATAGGGTTTTAGGTTGTTTCCGGCGATTAGACAATCTCTAGAACTGTTATAGTTATTTCAAATAAAAATGAGACACTAAGTTGCACAATAAGCGCGAATAATCTCATCAAGAGATGTGGCA
>NZ_JAUBOY010000040.1:0-74196 GCF_036700465.1 Microcoleus sp. T3_A4
TTTTGGATGTCGATGAGTTGGGCGGCGTTGGAGTCGAAGTTGAGTATGGGCTCTGGCTGGGGTTGGATAAATGTGATCGGGGGCAGCAAGGGCAACGGGGCGCAACCGCAACTGGTATCCGGTTCGGGTACTGGGTTGAAGATGGGGGTTGGTTCTGGCGCTGGTGTTGGTGTTGGTGTGGGTGTTGGTTCCGCCGTTGGTGTGGGTGTTGGTGTGGGTGTTGGTTCCGCCGTTGGTGTGGGTGTTGGTTCCGCCGTTGGTGTGGGTGTTGGTGTGGGTGTTGGTGTGGGTGTTGGTGTGGGTGTTGGTGTGGGTGTTGGTTCCACTGCGGGTGTGGGTATTGGTTCCGCCGCTGGTGTGGGTGTTGGTTCCGCCGCTGGTGTGGGTGTTGGTTCCGCCGCTGGTGTGGGTTCCGGCGCTGGTGTGGGTGTTGGTGGTGTCGGCACGGGTATCGGCGCGGGTATCGGCGCGGGTGCCGGTGTTGGTGGTGTCGGCACGGGTGTCGGCGTCGGTATCGGTCCCTTAAGGGGAATGAGAGAGACAGTGGCGACTGCCGCACTGGTGGCGCCGAGGTTATCTATAGCGCTGTAGGTGAAGTTAGCCCCTATGAAATTGCCCGATGCCTGGAAGAACAACTGGGTAATTTGCTCGGCTGTAAGGGTTTGACCTGCCGTGACCCGCACTCCTTGGCTGGGTTCGCCTAAGAACAGCGTGCCTTCATTGGCTGGCGGCAAGGTGTTTACGGTAAAGGAAACCACCGTCCCGTCTGGGTCGGTTCCTCCGAGTCCGGGGATGTTCACGGTTGTTCCCAGCAACACAGCGAGGCTGGAGTTGTTGGCGACGGGTGGCTGGTCGGTGGGAGGTAATAGGGCTAGCAGGGAGGCTGTAGCGGGGGCTGGACTAATAGCGCCGCGGCGGTCTGTGGCGCTGTAGGTAAAGTTGGTGGCTGCGAATTCGCTGGTTGCTTGGAAGAATAACTGGCTGATTTGAGTTGTGCTCAGTCTTTGGCCTGCAGTGACCCGGATTCCCTGGCTGGGGTTGCCCAAGAACAGGACGCCTTGATTTGCTGCCGGCAGGGTGTTGATAGTGAAGAATTCGATCGAGTCGTCAGGGTCTTTGGCCGTCAGCCCTGTGAGGTTGACGGTGCTGTTTGGCGCCAATGTCTTGCTGAAGTTTGTGGGTACTGGCGGGTAGTTGAACGCCAGGGAGACCAGAGAAACTGTGGCGGCAGGACTGCTGGCACCGAGATTGTCCTTGCTGCTGTAGGTAAAATTAGCTCCTGTGAAATTGCCGGCAGACTGGAAGAATAACTGCGTCATTTGCTCGGCTGTCAGGGTTTGACCAGCCGTGACGGCGACTCCCCCCGTTGCGGGGTCGCCCAAGAACAGGACGCCTTGATTTGCCGGCGGCAGGGTGCTGATGGTGAATGTAACCACTGTACCGTCTGAGTCTCTGCCTCCGAGCCCGCTAATTTGGACAATGCTGTTGGGCGCTAGCGCAGCGTTGCTGCTGTTGGCTGATGGAAGTTTGTTGGGTGTGGGCTGGGCGAGTAAAATGGCGGTGGTGACAGTGGCTCTGGACTCGGAACCGTTGTTATTGCTGGGTTTGGGGTCAAAAGTGGTCGATCGACTCTGGGAAGTATTGCTAATAGTGCCCGTCGCTGGAACGACTAATGTTACCTCGCGGTTGATGTTGCTGCCGCTAGTCAAACTGGGAATTGTTGGGAAGGTGACAACCCCTGTCACCGGGTCGTAAGTGCCGTTATCGGATGCGCTGACTCCCGTTAAACCGGGAATGATGCTGTCTGTAATCACTACGTTTTCAGCAGCATTCGGCCCATTGTTGGCGGTAGTTATAGTATAAGTCACGGAACTACCAGCAGGAGCAGATGTGAGACCGCTCTTGGACGTAACCAGGTCGGCCACAGGATCGATCGAGGTAATGACTTGACCCCCCGCTTCACCGGGCACTGCGACTGTCGAGCCGTTGTTGTTTGTTAAGTCCGGGTCAAAAGTGTCCGATCGACTTAATACAATGTTGGTGATGCTCGTCAGGGTAGGCGGGGGTACAAAAATTAGGCGGCGGGTGACACTGCTGCCGCTGGCTAAAGTCGCGATCGCTGGAAACTCGATCGCCCCTGTGCTTGGGTTGTAGGTTCCGCCATCGAATACGCTGACATTAGTTAAGCCGGGAATCAGGCTGTCGGTGATGACTACGTTGGTCGCAGGACTCGGCCCGTTGTTGGTAGTAGTAATTGTATAAAGTAGCGTGTCGCCCACCTTGATGGTGGCCGGAGCCGTTTTTTGGGTGACAACGTCGGCTACAGCCTCGATCAAGGTAATAACGGTGGCGTTGAGGTTTGTACCGTTGTTGTTGGTCGGAGTGGAGTCGGGAGTGATGGAGGTACTTCTGGCCGTGTTGCTGATGGAAGTTAGGGTGGGCGGTACTGTGAAGTCGATCGTTCGGGTGACAGTCTCCGCGTTGGCGATTGCCACGGGCGCGAAGGTGACAATGCCGGTTACTGGATCGTAAACGCCGCCGTTCGATGCTGTGACTCCGGTTAACCCAGGAACTATGCTGTCCGTGATGGTTACAGCTTCTGCAGGACTCGGCCCTAAGTTGACTGTGGCGATCGTATAGCTGACCGAACTACCAGCAGTAGCACTCGTAGAGCCCGTTTTTGTGGTTGCGAGGTCGGCGTTGGGCGCAATACTTGTCGTAACCGTAGAGTTAGTGGGAGTGCCGTCTTTGTTGGTTGTCGAACCGTTGTTGTTAGTGACGATCGGATCGAAAGTCGCCGAACTGCTCCGGGCCGTGTTGCTGATGGCAGTAACGGTGGCTGGGGCACTGAAACTGACAGTGCGGGTCGCAGTAGCCGCATTTGCCAGCGCTGTCAGTGCTGGAAAGGTGACAATGCCCGAAACTCGGTCGTAAGTCCCGCCGTCCGATACGCTGACTTCTGTTAAACCCGGAATAATGCTGTCAGTGATGGTCACATCGGCAGCGGGGTCTGGGCCGATGTTAGTCGTAGTCAGCGTGTAGGTGACGCTTGACCCGGCCGAGCTAGTCACAGGGCCACTTTTGGTAGTAACTAAATCCGCTACTGTATCAACAACTGTGGTAGAGACTACACCAGGCCCCTCGATTTGCCCTGGCGCGAGTATACCGCTGTTGTTGCTGAGGTCGGGGTCGAAAGTCGAGCTAGTGCTGAATGCAACGTTGGCAAAACTGCTACCGCTGGTTAAACCAGGCGGCAAATCAATAGTCAGGGTGTAAGTCACAGTCTCACCCGCATTGAGAACCGGAATTAACGGCCAGGTGACAGCTTTCGTTTGGTTCACGTAAGTGCCGTTGTTGGAGGCAATCAGAGCCGGTGGCAATCCGCCCGAAAACAGCAGTTCTAAAGGTATTTCGTCTTGAATCAGAACATTTGTAGCAGGCGCTGGCCCCCTGTTTACAGTAGTAATCGTGTAGGTAATGCTGCCTTCGGACTTGACGAACTGCGGGCCGGTCTTAATAGTGGCAACCTCTGCGGCAAGACTGGGAGGATTGATAGTTTCAACTACCACGTTTTGAAGTTCGTGAATGTTGTTGGCGCCTCCTGTGGAACTGCCAAAACCAAATTTGAAAATTGGCGGTACTGGCCCGTTTTCGGTGGCCAAGTTGGGGATGTCGATCAATGTAGTTTCGTAGATGTTGTCGAAATTTTGATCGAAAGCAACGGTGAGGCGAGAGGGATTCACCGGATCGTTAGATGGATTTAGCGTAATTTGAACGGATCTTTTGGCTAAATTGCGATCGCTCGTGAACGTATTGCTGAAGTTAAAACTGCTGCCTGGTTGAGGGCCACTAAAGTCAATGGTCGTAGGAATGTTATCGATGCCGAAGGGAACGAAGGCATTTGTTAAAAACTGATAACCCTTTGCTTGATTTCCTCTAACAGTTACTGAATCTGGTCTGAAAGAACCAATAGAGGAGCCGAGAATCGGAGGCGGCTCAGGGCCAGAGCGCCCTTCTGTGGATGTTGAAAAATTGCCAAACTCGTCAAGCCCAATGCCTAAATAACCTCCCTCAATACCGGGTATACCCGTTCGTGGAGCGTAAGCCAGAGAACCGCCAAAACCCCCAGTCCTGGTTGGGCTAACAGTGCCGTCAATCAAGAAGAAACCCAGCCCGTCCCCGGGCTGAGGGCTAATAGAGGGTTGCGGAGACGGAAATTGCTGGTTTGAACCGTAAGAATAAAAATCAAACTGGACTCTGAGACCGTCGGTTGAAGGAATGGGGTTGTTGTAGATGACGAAGGCTTCCCGAAGGTTTACTGCTGGAGTTAATAGCAGAGCGCCCTCGCCGGGAATTGCACCGCCCAAAGCCGGAAGTACGCCGGATACAGTGCCTCCGGTAATGCCAGGGATAAGTTGATTGGCTGCTGGAACCCCGCTGGTGGGATCAAACAGTGCCCCGTCGTTTCCCCCGTAAATCCAAGGCCCCCTAACTGTGGAGTTTTTGAAAGTTTCGTTAACTAATGTGCCGAGGGCGTAAGGGTAGGCTTCGAGCACTTCTTTTTCAATGGCGATTCTCGCCTTTATTTCCCCGATCGCAAATTTTAATTGCCAGTCGCCGCCGAGTGCCGCACTCCCCGTCAAGTTGTCGGAAGCTGCAATATCTGCACCGGCAATCAAGCTTAGCCGCCGCACGAAGGCCTCGCCGCTTTCCCCCGCTGCGACGCTGCACCCGAATAACAAGATATCTCCTCTCTCGCTGAGGGCTTTTCCCCACTGCTGTAACAAATGGCTGTAGGTTTTTAAGTTGTCGTTGCAGAGTTCGATCGACCCTAGCTGCACCAGAGCTTCTCGACCGTGAGAAACTATCTGAAGGCTGTCTAAATCGCTGCAAACCGCCAAAATTCTAGTAATTTGCTCGACTCCATCCCGCGTCGAGTCCAGTACAAATACCTCTGTATCGGCTGTTGCTCCTCTTGCCAAGCTGTCCCTGTTCTCTACTCTGGCATCGAGAAACAGTACATTTTTTATACTCCGAGGAGGCAACCACGGGGGGTTTTCCCTTACGGTTGCTCGAAAAAATTCTCTGTGGGGATGCCCAATTCTCGTGCCGCCAGGAAGTTTCTGGGACAGGAAACACTCCTCTGTTTTTACTTGTTTTATTGGTTTTTTATGAGGATAAGTTGCTGTTGTTCGGGATTTTGTGCCCGCAATCCTTGCGGTAGAGTCACCTATTTTTGGGGTGATAAAAATTGGTTTGTTGCAGATGCTTTGCATGGTAAAACTGTCTCACGGATTGTAGATGATGTACCCATTTCCAGATGATCATTATCACCTATTGAAAAAAATTAATTGCCGAGTAAGAGGCTCTGCTGCTTGACTTGAACTTAGAGCAAAAAGCGAATTTTACTCAGCACAAAGCAGTCCTATATTGATATTTGATAGCATTGCAAATATCGCTGGCAGAAGCGCTGAGGATTTGGGGTTTAAATCGCAATAATTTCTCTATCGGGGATATTTTGCCTTCGACTTTTTTCTTTTCTGTTAGCGAGTGTATCTGTTACACGCTTATCTCTTACATCGCGCAGTAGATAATAACACCAGTTCTCAAAAATTTACTTAATGAGGTTTTCTGTACATCGTCTAATGCACTTTATTTGCCGAGAAAATTCACTATTTCTAGACGTATAAACCTGGTTTGAGGGACGAAAAGACTTCTTTGCAGCCCTCGCTCCCGGTAAACAACTCGGTTTCTTTGGTTTTGGTGTACAAGCCCTGTTCACAATAGCAACCAGACATTAATTAGGGAGTGATAGCCGTCACATAATTATGGCGACCGTGCCCGAAGTGTCATTCAACTGAGATCTTTTACCATTCTCAATAACCCTTCTATGGGGGGGGTTCTCCTGCCCAGCCCATAAGAAAATTCACTTGTGGAACAGGCCTGAAAGCCTATTCTTGAAAATGGTGCAACATATGAGATTCAATTGAAATCGGCATACCCTGTATCGACGAAGCGTCTTAAAAATTCATGACTTGCAGTCTGGAGATAGCAATCTAGGTTTGAGACTGTTTCGCTACGATCGCAAAAACAGATTAGTGCCGCCCAGAAGCAACTTCTCAAACTATCAACAAGCTAGTCTTCGAGCTGGTTTCTGTTTAAGATAAAAGCTCGGGACAATGTTTCGTGCAAAATTTTTCATGATGTTTTGGAGAAACTGATTTGGAGATTGGCCCCTCAGCTACTTACGATTTTTGTTGGCTAATTTTCTTAACTGCAGGAGTTACGCGCAGGAGACTAGAAACCCAATTTATTTCTAGATTTCTCGCCACCCAACCAAAATTTATCATCTAAACTTCGTTTCTGATCGTAAATCCTCAACTAAAAAAACACCGATCGCAATTCCCCTGTTATGGCAATTTTAACCACCAACTGTAACCAAGCAATAATGCTCGATTAGGTTTTAACTGCTGAGTTTGGGCGTGGGTCGTCCAAAAGAAGCTTCAACCATAATCCTTACACGTAAGTACATATTAACTCATTGATTATTACATCCGCAAATAGGCGTAGATACAAGCACGAATATAAGCTATATCTTTTCACCGCGAGCGTCAAGAGTTCTGGCTTGGTAGTACCGACAATCTTGACAGGGCCCAGAAGGATTGACCGCGCAGCGAATGTAATTAGAGCGGGCGTTATACTCGCAAGTGATATCGCCGATCGAATAACCGAGGCTTTGTATGTAAGTGCGATCGGCAGTTTGTAGTTGAGTTCGCATGGATCTATTCGCTACCGCCAGTCTGGCCGCAGCAATTCTATCGCGGGCTTGGCTCTGGGCAGAGCGCATCACCCACAAAGACAGCAGCGAGGGAGCTAAACCTATGAAAATAATCAGGAGAGCAGTTAGCACTTTTTCAGAGCTTATGTGGAGAATATTTGTTTTAATTTAGGCGATCGGCAACAAAAAATCCTCCTCGACAAGACGGTTTTAAATAAGAAAAGTTCCCGAGCAATTCTCAAACTAGGCCGCCCCTGTGTTAACCGTTAGCTGGCGGCTGAGGAAGGCGAATTAAATAACTTACAATTTTAATTGTTATTGTGGGACGGGCGGGACGCCCATCCCACAAACTTTTTGAGAAAGCCGGTTGCTCTTCAAAACCAAAACGGTTAAATCTTAGCAACATCCCCCGCTAAATCCATCAACGAACCCGCGCCTTCCACCTTAGCAACATCCAACAAAGTCTTCAAAACCGAATCGGGATTCAAACTAATCGAATCAATTCCCAACTCAACCAAGAAACGAGCAAACTCAGGATAATCGCTGGGCGCTTGACCGCAAATCCCAATCTTGCGATCGTACTTTTTGGCGGCTTTAATGGCAATTGCTACCATGCGCTTGACAGCTTCATTCCGTTCGTCAAAGATGTGGGCGACTAAAGCAGAATCCCGGTCTAATCCTAATGTTAGCTGAGTTAAATCGTTAGAGCCGATCGAGAATCCGTCAAAAACTTGGGCAAATTCGTCAGCAAATATGACATTGCTCGGCAATTCGCACATCACATAAACTTGCAAGCCGTTCTCGCCCTTAACTAAACCGTGTTTTGCCATCTCGGCTAACACTTTTCGCCCTTCATCCGGGGTGCGACAAAATGGAATCATCGGAATCACATTTGTCAAGCCCATTTCGTCGCGAACTCGCTTTAATGCTTTGCATTCTAAAGCGTAAGCTTCGCGGTAATTTGGGTCGTAATAGCGAGAGGCGCCACGCCACCCGATCATCGGGTTTTCTTCCTTGGGTTCAAACTGCCGCCCTCCCAAAAGATTAGCATATTCGTTGCTCTTGAAATCGCTCATCCGCACGATAACTGGATTTGGATAAAATGCGGCGGCAATTGTGGCAATCCCGTGGGCGAGTTTGTCGGTGAAGAAATCGGGTTTGTGTTGGTAAAGTGCTGTCAGGTTTGCAATTTCTTCTTTGACTGATTCATCCACCAATTCGTCAAAGTGAATCAGTGCCAGCGGGTGTGCTTTAATGTGATTGGCAATGATGAATTCCAACCGCGCTAAGCCTACGCCGTCGCAAGGAATCGCTGATAAACCAAACGCTTCTTCTGGGTTCCCGACATTCATTAAAATTTGAGTGCGGGTGCGGGGTAAATTCTCGATCGCGGTTTCTTGAATTTCAAAAGGAAGCAAACCGGCATAAACTTTGCCTTCGTCTCCTTCCGAACAAGAAACAGTGATTTCTTGCCCGTTTTTTAAGATTTGGGTGGCATCGCCAGTGCCGACAATGGCGGGAATTCCCATTTCTCTGGCGATGATGGCGGCGTGACAAGTGCGGCCACCGGAATTGGTGACGATCGCACTGGCTTTTTTCATAATCGGTTCCCAATCCGGGTCTGTTTTGTTGGTAACTAAAACTTCTCCTGATTGAAATTCAGCGATTCTGTGCACATCTAAAATTACGCGGGCTTTGCCTTGTCCGATTGATTCGCCAACGGCGCGTCCTTTTGCTAAAACTGCACTGCTACCTTCCAATTTGTAGTTTCGCAAAACTTTAGCAGATTTTTGAGATTGTACTGTTTCGGGTCGTGCTTGGACAATAAACAATTCGCCCGTATTGCCGTCTTTTGCCCACTCAATGTCCATCGGGGTATAAGTCCCGCGCACTTTAGAGTAGTGTTCTTCTATGATGACGGCCCATTTTGCGAGTTGCAGAATTTCATCATCTTGGATGGCAAATTTATTTTTTTCGGCGGCGATGACGGAGACGTTTTTGGTGTATTTAGAACCGCCGATATCGTACACCATTTTGAGGGTTTTGCTGCCGAGGCGTTTGTCTAAAATCGGACGAAAACCTTGTTTTAAGGTTGGTTTAAAGACGAAGTATTCGTCGGGGTTGACGGTGCCTTGGACGACGTTTTCGCCTAATCCGTAGGCGGCGGTTACTAATACGGCGTTTTTGAATCCGGTTTCGGTGTCGATGCTGAACATGACGCCGGAGGATGCTAAGTCCGATCGCACCATTTTTTGGACGCCGACTGATAGGGCGACTTCAAAGTGGTCAAAACCCCGCTGTTGGCGGTAGGAAATTGCGCGATCTGTGAATATGGAAGCAAAGCATTTGTGACAGCATTCGAGCACGCCAGCGCAAGCTTGGACGTTGAGGTAGGTTTCTTGCTGTCCCGCGAAACTGGCGTCGGGTAAGTCTTCGGCGGTGGCGGAGGAACGCACTGCTACGTCTGTACTGTCGCCGTAGCGATCGCACAATTTTTCGTAAGCATCCGCGATCGCCGCTTGGAGTTCTCGCGGAAATGGTGTGTCGAGAATCAGTGCCCGCGCTTGCTTGCCTTTTTGTCGCAGGTTCTGCAGATCTTCTACGTCTAAATCGGCAAAAATTTCGCGCAATTTAGCTTCTAAACCCGCTGACTGGATGAAGTACCGGTAAGCGTATGCTGTAGTTGCAAATCCGTTGGGAACTCTAACTCCTTGGGGGCTTAACTGTTGAATCATTTCGCCCAAAGAAGCATTTTTTCCCCCTACTAATGGGATGTCGGCGATTCCGACTTCATCAAACAACAATACTAAGGCTTTTTCTTTGGGAATTAAACCGGGTTTTTGTTCAATTGCTAAATTGTCGAGCATTGCTTTTTTCCTCTCAACTTCAGCTCATTTCGGTCAACGGACAGTAAACAAAAGACAGTTTATTGGGAATTGTAATTTTGTTACAAAAATTCTCAATTTTTTTCCTAGGCTGTATCAACCGAATTTTCGATTGCCTCTATTTCAAGACTATCACTTTTTGGCTAAATAGCAAGGCCTGTGGAGATGTTTTATTTGATTGCAAAAAGTAAAGAAATTGCAGTAATGAGTTTATGTAAGGTATTATAAAAGAAGTGGTAAAAATATGAATAGCGAAGATAGTTCCCACGGCTTTTTTGGCGTTGAGCGCTCATGGGTGTGGGGATATAGCTTGGATTGTGTTGGTAGCGGAATCCAAGGGCAACAAAGGGTGGGATTCGATCGCGCGATCGGCTGAACCCGCCCAAAAACCGATACTTATTTTCCGACAAGAGTCCTGAGTCGCCGAAAATTGGAGATTCTAGTTCCACATCCCCGATTCATCTGTGGACTAAATCTAAAATCTAACATCGTGTCACAGGGGCGATCGCCCAAAAAAATACTACGCAGCTTAGTTTCCTCCTGAAACCCAGCTTCTAAAAACCATAAAAATTTTCTCTCTGATTGCGTTAACCTACTTAGAGGAAAAACACAATCGCATAGATATCAGATATTGTACCATTTTCAATAAGCCTTTTAAGGGCTGGTCAGAAGAACCCCTCCCAAGAAAATTGACTCTTTGTGAAATGGGCCGGAAAGCCAGTTTTTGAGAATCGTTCAACATCTGAGATCAAGTGCATTGTAATTGTTGAACCAAAGAGTTTTTAACTGGTAACGGCAGGATTTGTGGCTAGACAATTCTTTATATGCTATAATAGTTGGCTACACTGCCTTCTGACAAAAAATAAGGTATATGATATCAGTTTTGAGCCCACCCGCAAAGCGAAATGGCTTTAAAGTTCTTCTGGTCGAAGACAATCAAGCAGAAGCCGATCTGATCGAAGAATTATTATTAGAAACAAATGTCAGTAGAGCCGAACCCCAAAGGCTATCAGTAAGTTGTACAGACCGTCTCAGCAAAGCGCAGCAACTTTTGATCAGCGAACATTTTGATGTGATTTTACTAGATCTTTCGCTGCCCGATAGCCAAGACTTAAATACAATTGTCAAAATACAAGAATATAGCCTAAATACTCCGATTGTCGTACTGACTGCCCGCAACGATGAAGAGCTTGCCGTGCAGTCAATCCAAGCCGGGGCTCAAGATTATCTAGTTAAGCGAAAAATCGACAGCGAAGTGTTAATTAGATCGCTGCGTTACGCAGTCGAGCGACAGCACAACCAAGAAGCTTTGCGAAAAAGTGAAGAAAAATATCGCTCGGTAGTCGAGAATTCTCTCGTCGGAATTGCCATTCTTGCTCCTCCGAATTCCCCCTCAGAACCAGAAAAATACGAGTGGTTAGAAGTCAACGATGCTTTGTGCGATTTGCTGGGATACGATCGCCAAGACTTTTTGCACGAGAATTGGGAGATGTGGGGTTTTCCTGAAGACTTGCAGGCAAGTTTAGAGCAGTTAAATAAAATTTTGGCAGGGGAGAGTGAAGGCTATGTTTTAGACCAAAGGTGGCGCAGAAAAGACGGAAAAATAGTTTATACTAGAGTTTCCCTGCGCTGTATTCGCGCCCTAGACGGCTCGATCGACCACCTGATTAAAGTAGTCTTGGACGTGAGCGATCGCTACCGTTACGAAGCTCAATTAAAAGCATCAGAAGAGTTTTTAAATCACACAATTAATTCTACTCCTGACCCTATTTTTGTCAAAGATGAGCAGCACAGATGGATCGTATTAAACGATGCTTTTTGCAATTTGATAGGAAAAAGGCGATCGGAACTGATTGGCCAGTCAGGATACGATTTTTTACCCCCAGCACAAGCGGCTTTTTTTGGGCACCGAGACGAGCAAGTATTGCAAAGAAGTCTTGCGGAGGAAACAGAAGAATTGTTTACCGATGGCGGCGGTCAAGAACGCATTATATCTACTAAAAAAACAGTATTTAAAAAAGCCGACGGGACTAAAATGTTGGTCGGAACAATGCGAGATGTGACTGACTACAAACGCCAGCAAATAGCGTTGCAGGAAAGCGAAGCTCGATTTCAAATAATGACCGACAACGTGCCGGGAATGATTTATCAATATCGGCTTTATGGAAATGGTAAAACATCTTTTACTTACGTTTCCTCGGGCAGTTGGCAACTCTACAATTTAAAGCCAGAACAAATAGAAGAAAATGCCACGTTGGCTTTTGCAACAGTTCACCCCGACGACATCTCAGACTTGCAGCGCTCGATCGCAACTTCAGCGGCGACTCAGCAAGCTTGGCAACACCAGTGGCGGCAAGTTATGGGAGATCGAGTGAAATGGCTGCAAGGCGCGTCTAAGCCAGAAAAGCAAGCCAACGGCGATATAGTTTGGGACGGTTTGGTGATGGATGTTACGGAATTGAAACAAACCCAGCAAGACCGCGATCGATTTTTTAATCTCTCGCTGGATTTACTTTGCATTGCAGGTTTTGACGGCTATTTCAAACGATTAAACCCCGCTTGGTCAAATTTATTAGGTTATAGCAGTGATGAAATCTTAGCCAAACCTTTGATTGAATTCGTGCATCCAGAAGACCTAGAAATTACTATAGCGGAATTAGAAAAACTTAAAAAAAGCCACCCCGTTATTAGCTTAGAAAACCGCTATCTTTGCCAAGATGGTACCTATAAATGGCTGTCGTGGACAGCATCGCCGTTTGCAGAAGAAGGTTTGATTTATGCAGTGGCTCGCGACGTTACATTTAGCAAGCAAGCTGAAGCTGAATTGCGTAAGAGCGAAGCCACTAACCGCGCTCTTTTAAATGCGATACCAGATATGATATTTCGCTGTCGGGCAGATGGCACTTTTGTAGACTTCAAACCTGCCAAAGATTTCGAGAATATCCTACCACAAAAAGCACTAATTGGCAAAAAAGCACAAGACATATTGCCGGCTGCTTTTGCTGACAAAATCTTGTCGGGCAATCAACAAGCGATCGCCACCGGCGAGATTCAAGTTGTAGAATATCAAATGCCAGTTAATGATGAACTGTACGATTTTGAAGCGAGAATTGTTTTCTGCACAGAGGACGAAATTATCGCGATCGTCCGCGACATCACTAATCGTAAACGTTTTGAGTCAAAACTCCACAGGCAAGCAGCAGCAATGGCTGCTGCTTCCGAAGGTATCGCCATATTCAGTGCCGACAAAGAGGTGATTTATTGCAACGCAGCCCGACTAAAAATCTACGGTTACGACTCTCTCGAAGAAATCTTAGGTAAAAGTTGGAAAATATTCTACCAAGGTGCAGAGCTGCAAAGGTTCGAGCAAGAAGTCCTGCCGAATTTAGTGCAGAAAGGTTCTTACAGCACCGAAGCAGTAGGATGCCGTCGCGACCGCTCGGAAGTCCCTATAGATGTCTCGCTGACAATGCTGCCGGACGGGGAAATCATTTGCATTGTTCGCGATATTTCCCAAAGAAAAAAAACAGAAGCAGCACTGCGAGAAAGCCAGCGGTTAACTCAACAAATTGCTGGGGCAAGTCCTAATATGTTGTATGTTTATGACTTAATAGAACAAAAAAATATCTATGCGAACGCTTCTATATACCACATTCTCGGCTATACAGTAGAGGAGATTCAGGCAATCGGGCCGTGGATGATGTCCACTTTAATCCACCCCGAAGATTCAATCAAAATGCCTGATTATTTACTGCAAGTCGAAACAGGCAGCGAAGGGGATATCTTTGAAATTGAATACCGAATTAGGCACAAGGATGGTTCTTGGCGCTGGATGGTCAGCCGAGATACTGTATTTGCGAAAACAGGAGACGGTAAGTTAAAACAAATTCTCGGTACGGGAACTGATATTACAGAAAGCAAGCAAGCAGAAGATGAAATAAAGCTGTTGCTGGCAGCAACTCAAGCCATTAGTCAGTCGGCAGATTTTCACAGTGCCCTCCCAGATATCCTGCGGTTGCTGTGCAATGCGATCGGCTGGAATTTTGCGGAAGCTTGGATACCGAATGCTAATGGTACTTTTTTGGAACACAGCGAAACTTGGTACGCTAGCGATCGCGATTTAGATACCTTCGGCCGCGAAAGTAAAAAAATTAGATTTGCCGCTGGAGTGGCAGTACCTGGACGGATTTGGTCTAGCAGAAAAGTAGAATGGATTGAAGATATTTCTCTAGCTAAAAATCATCTTTTTGCCCGATCGCAAATGGCGGCATTAGTCGGATTGAAAGCTTGTTTCGGAGTGCCAATTCACACTAGCTCAAAGGTGCTAGCAGTTTTAGTATTCTGCAAGCGCGACCGCTCGATTATGGAACCGCGTATAGTAGAGTTGGTCAAGGCTGTAGCGACGCAGTTGGGCGATCATATTCAGCGCAAACAAGCCGAAGAAGAATTGCGTAAAAGTGAAGAACGCTGGCAGTTAGTTCTCAAAGGCAATCAAGACGGAATTTGGGATCTGAATCTTCAAACAAATGAAGCTTTTCGATCGGCCCGCTGGCAAGAAATTATCGGTTACGCAGAGGGCGAAATCGACAGCACCAACAGCGCATGGATCGAGCGCATCCATCCAGACGATCACTCACGAGTGCAAGCAGCGATCCAAGGTTATCTCGATCGCCAAACCCCCAATTACGCCGCCGAATACCGCTTGCAGTGTAAAGACGGTAGCTATAAGTGGGTTCTCGCCCGCGCTCAAGCAGTGTGGGACGAAGC
Source organism: Microcoleus sp. T3_A4 (assembly GCF_036700465.1). Taxonomy (NCBI): domain Bacteria; kingdom Bacillati; phylum Cyanobacteriota; class Cyanophyceae; order Oscillatoriales; family Microcoleaceae; genus Microcoleus; species Microcoleus sp. T3_A4. The sequence goes on from NZ_JAUBOY010000040.1 coordinate 14,431, forward strand.
CGGAAACCCTCTGCGGATGGTGGGTTCAATGACGGATATTAGCGATCGCAAAGCAGCAGAATTAGCTTTACTGCAGGTCACTCAAGCCGTCGAAAGTACCAGCGACGCGATCGTGATCGCCGACTTGAAAGGGCGGTCTATTTACCACAATCAAGCCTTCATTCAGCGCTACGGCTATACGGTGAAAGAGCTCAATGATATTGGCGACATGACGGCACTTTATGTCCGGCATAAAAATTCCAAACAAATCTATAAAAGCCTTCGCAAAGGTTGCTCTTGGTGTGGCGAAGTTGCACTGCAGACTAAGAGCGACGAACCAGTAACTGCTCTGGTGCGCGCCGACACTATTCAAGATATTAATGGGAATTACATCGGCTTAATTGGAGTCATTACAGACATCACAAAACGCAAAGAATCAGAGTTGATTTTGAGACAAAAGTTAAAGCGCGAACAGTTGGCGGTAGCCATGCTGGAACGCATTAGATCCTCTCTAAATCTTGAAGAAATTCTCACCAAAAGTGTCGAAGAAGTGCGGCAGTTCTTGCAAGTAGACCGCACTATTATTTACCAATTCAATCCTGATTGGAGTGGGTTTATCGCTGTCGAGTCGGTTGCCGAAAATGTCCGACCAATTGTAGGAATGGAAATTTATGACCCCTGTTTTGGGGCAGCCTACGTTCCTCTTTACCAAGACGGTAGAGTTAGATCCATAGAAGATGTTCACAATGCCGGCCTGGCAGACTGCCACTTGGCTTTGTTGACCCGGCTCGATGTGAGAGCGAATCTGGTAGTGCCGATTTTGCAAGGCGAAAACTTGTGGGGGCTATTAATTGCTCACCACTGCACGGGCCCGCGTCCCTGGCAACAATTGGAGGGAGAGTGCCTAAAACAATTGGGGGTGCAGTTGGCGATCGCGATCCAGCAATCAATGCTATTTGAACAAGCACAAACCGAAATTGCCGATCGCAAACTTGCAGAAGCCGCCCTGCAATTAGCTAAAGAAGCCGCCGAATCCGCCAACCGCGCTAAAAGCGACTTTCTCGCTAACATGAGCCACGAATTGCGGACGCCTTTGAACGGGATTTTGGGATACATTCAACTGCTCAAAGTCGATAAAAACTTTACCGCCGATCAGCAGGAAAGTCTTAACAACATTCACCAGTGTGGCAACCACCTGCTGATGCTGATTAATGATGTTTTAGACCTCTCAAAAATCGAAGCTAGTAAAATGGAGCTGTCGCTGACAAACGTGCATTTTTCCAGTTTTGTGAAAAGTATTATTGATTTGTTCCAGATGCGATCGGCTCAAAAAGGAATTGCCTTTAATTACGAGCAACTGTCAGCGCTGCCAGACGGCATTTTGGCAGACGAAAAAAGGTTGCGTCAAGTTTTGATTAATTTGCTCAGCAATGCCGTTAAGTTTACGAACAGCGGCAGCGTTACATTCAAAGTCGGTTATGCAGAAAAATTTCCCGATAACTATCCTCAAACCACCTGCGAAAATTCTAGTTTGACAGCGGAAATTGCCACTCAAACGCTCAATGTGACCGCGAATTTAGACGCGCAGCAAATGTCGAGCCAGCCCCTAGGAACAACAGAAGCGCGCGAGGTGACAACAGCAGAAAATATCAGCCGTGTTCCTACCCCTAAAATTCGCTTTCAAATCGAAGATACCGGCATTGGCATTTCTCAGAATAAATTAGAAGAAATATTTTTGCCTTTTCATCAAGTGGGCGATCATAACAATTTCGTTGAAGGTACGGGACTGGGACTTTCCATCAGCCAAAAATTAGCCAAAATGATGGGCAGCCAAATTCGCGTCCAAAGTACCTCCGGCAAAGGCAGTATATTTTGGGTGGATCTAGACTTGCCCGCAGTCGCCCAGTCTTCTGAACTCCCCTCCCGGCAAGAAAAAAGGCGGCTTATCGGTTTTACCGGCCCCCAGCGGAAAGTGCTAATCGTGGACGATCACGAAGTAAATCGCGCCATGTTGCACAGGCTACTTTTTCATTTAGGCTTTGAAATTGCAGAAGCTACAGACGGCGAAGACTGCTTGCACAAAGCACAGGAATTTCTACCGGATATAATTTTAATGGATTTGCTGATGCCCGTCATGAACGGTTGGGAAGCTACCAGGCGGCTGCGACAGTTGCCGGAATTAAAAAATACGGTTATCCTTGCTTTGTCTGCTAACGTTTACGAGACTACCAAGAAAGAGAGCATACTTGCAGGTTGCGATAATTTTCTCACCAAGCCGATTCAAACTAACGAGCTTTTAGAATTATTGCGCCTGCATTTGAGACTAGAATGGGTTTACGAAGAAGGATCACAAACCAAAAAGCGCACAGATCCAACTGCAAAAGCATCTTCTGAGATTGCTGCTGCTGACTCAACGATGGTGTCTCCTGCCTCAGAGTCAATCATGGCGCTGTTAAGATTGGCTGCAATGGGCGATATTGAAGCTATTCTGGAAGAAACTGCTAAACTCGAACATTCTGACCCAACATTAGTGCCTTTCGTTCATCACCTGCGCCAACTTGCTAAAGGATTTCAGCTCAAGCAAATTCGAGATTTTTTGAAGCAACATTTGTCCTAAAATTGACGGTAGCTAACAGACAACTCAAAATCAGTTAAATCTCGCGCCCTGACTACCATTCTCAATCAGGTGTTCTGGCCTCCCGCGAAGCGACAACTTAATTTGCTTGGGCGGCCCGGACTCGCAGCCGGCTCCTCAAAGGGTTATTGCAAATAGAAGCATCTAGGAAGCAACCGGGTTTCTAGAGCCGCAGAAAATTCATTGAATCCCATTTAACCTCACAACCCACAACTCAAAAATCAAAAATTTGAATGTTTCCCTTGAATATGAACGATAAGAATTCCGAAAGAAGCATCATACTAATTGTCGATGACAACCAAACAAATCTTGACGTACTTTTCGAGTTGTTAAGGAATTACGGGTTTAAAGTATTAGTGGCTCTAGACGGCGAAAGTGCGATCGAGCAAATTGACTACATCCATCCAGACTTGATTCTTTTGGATATCATGATGCCAGGAATTGACGGTTTTGAAACTTGCCGACGTTTGAAAGCAGACCCGTCAACGCAAGATATTCCCATCATATTTATGAGCGCCCTTTCCGATACGCCTGATAAAGTAAAAGGCTTTCAGACAGGAGCAGTTGACTACATCACTAAGCCTTTTCAGCACGAAGAAGTTTTGAGCCGGATTCAAACCCACTTGACAATCCGCAGCTTGCAAAAAAAACTCGAAGAAAAAAACCTCGAACTTGCCCACCTCAACCAAAACCTTGAAAGACTTGTTGAACAAAAAACCAAGCAATTAATAAACCAGGAAAAAACAGCCATCATCGGACGTTTGACTCAGGGCATGGTTCACAACCTCAAAAGTCCCCTACAAGTGATCCAGACTAGCGTCGATTTGATTGAAACAAAAGCCGCACAAATTCAAGACGACTCTCTGTTTAATTATACTAAGTATATTTTTCAAGCTGTCACAAAAATCAATCAGATCATGGATACTCTGATGATGAAAAGCCGAAACGAGCAAAAGCAAGATTTGCACCCGGTGAATATCAACGATTTAGTGCAGAGAGAAATTCAGCTATTGGAAGGCAACCTGTATTTTAAAAATAAAATTAGGAAAAAATACTTTTATGACGAAGAAATTGCCAGTATTCCATTAATTTATTCCTATCTTTCTCAAGTATTTTATAATTTAATTAATAATGCAATGGATGCTATGTGGGCAAAGAAAAGCAGAGAAATAACTATCGTGACTCGGCAAGACGACTCGAACATATACATGGATATTGCAGATACGGGATGCGGCATATCATCTGAAGATTTGCCAAAACTTTTTGACCCTTTTTACACCTCAAAGCCGCCTAAAGGCGAGGAAAAAACCGAAGGCGAACCGACAGGCACTGGCCTAGGACTTTATACTTGTATTGAACTTTTAAAACCTTTTAACGGTGAGATTGCTATTAGCAGCAATGTCGGTCAAGGCAGCGTGTTTACAGTTGTGCTGCCCAAACCGCAGAAAAATTGAGCGACTCAACAGAGTTAAATTGTGTCCGGTTAGACAACCGTAATTAAGTTGGTAATTAGGTTTGTAGTAAGCAATGCAAGTCTTGCTTCATCATCAAGAGAGGACTTGCATTTCTCAATACAAATAGGCGCTAATTGCGGGCAATTAAGCGAACACAATCTCAGAGCGTATCTTGTAAACTAACGGTAATTCTCGTAACTTAGTAGTAATACCATTAAAAAAAAATAATCCCACTTTAGGCAAGCTTTAAACGGCTATTTAAAATCTAAAGTTTCAAAGGCTATCAGCAATGCAAATCTTGATTACTCTGCGCTCTTTTGACTTGCCTCTTGCTATTCCCCTGCCAAAGGTTGTAAATTAAAATAGAATTGAGTTGCAATATTGGTAAGAGTATGATAGTTTTGGGCCACTAGGTTTGGGGCGAGGCGGAAAGCTTGCAGCGAACAACTCAATTCTATAAATAAATCTGCGGGGTCTGCAAGCACATAGCGCACTCTCAAGCGTGTGGTTCAAGTTCCGCAATCATCAGCTAGGTAGCTGCATCCGCTGCTGAGATTTTATAATTACTAAAAAATAGCAAAAGGATAGCAGTCAAAAAAATGCCACTGTACGCATGAACCAAACGGCGATAGTCATCAGTCATTCCAAATCTCAAATCAAAAATATAAAATATAAAATGGTATGACATCTGTTTTTGAGTCAACTTTAACGCCTGCTTGTTTAAAAATTCTTTTAGTAGAAGACTGTGCAGAAGATGCAGAACTCATTCAAGAACTGCTGTCTGAGCCCCAACTAGGAAAATCAATTGATCTGACTAATGTAGTTCGCCTCCGGGAAGCTATAGAAATTTTAAGCGACAAAATTTTTGATGTAATTTTATTAGATCTTTCACTTCCTGACAGCGTAAAATTTAATACTTTTTTCCGACTTCAAGATTGCGGTATAAATACTCCGATCGTCATTCTGACAGCGGCCGATGACGAAGAACTGGCTGTCGAGTTAATTGCCGCCGGCGCCCAAGATTATCTGGTGAAAAGACAGGTAGACAGCCGGCTGCTGGTACGGACGCTCAGGTGCGCGATCGCCCGCCAGAAACGGCAAGCAGAATGGCAAAAAAGTCAAGAAAAATACCAGCAGGTTGTTGGCAATATCAAAGAAGTCGTTTTTGAAACAAATACTGCTGGAAATTGGACTTTTCTCAATCCGGCTTGGACGGAAATTACCGGATTTACCGTTGATGAAAGCTTAGGAACTTCCTGTTTGAGTTACATTCATTCTGAGGATAAACACCAATATTTAAATTCGTTTAGAGGTCGGAGACCAAATCAACAAATATCCTGTTGTTATCAAAGCCGATATGTTACCAAAAATGGGGAAATTAGGTGGGTGGAAGTGCAAGAATTTTTTATTTTTGGGGGGAACGGCGAGGCGCAGGGGACGACAGGAACTATCAATGATATTACAGATAAAATTTTAGCACTTTCCAAACTAGAAGCTAGTAAAAAGTTTTTGAATTATACAATCGACGCAGTTGCAGACCCACTTTTTGTCAAGGATGAACAGCACCGCTGGATACTGTTAAATGATGCTTTTTGCAAGCTGATCGGGAAGCAGCGCGAGGAACTACTGGGCAAATCGGATTATGACTTTTTCCCAAAACAAGAAGCTGAGATTTTTTGGCATAGTGACCAACAAGTGTTTAAGACGGGCAAAGAAAACGAGAGTGAGGAAATATTTACGGACGCCAACGGTGCAAAACATATTCTGTCTACTAAAAAAACTGTCTTTGAAAATAGTGATGGCAGTAAAATTCTCGTCGGGATAATTCGAGATATCACTGAGGATAGGCGCAAACAATTAGCGCAGCAAGAAAGCGAAGCTAGACTGCGGCAACTTGCTGCCAATTTACCGGGAATAATTTATCAATTTCGTCTCTCAACCGACGGCAAAAAAAGTTTTCCTTATATTTCGTCGGGCAGCCGCGATTTATATGAATTGGAACCAGAAAGTATTCAGCAGAATCCTCAATTACTTTTTGATTTTATTCATCCAGATGACCGTCAAAAATTTGAAGAATCTATTGCTGTTTCTGTGGCAAATATGCAGCCCTGGCAGCAGGAATGGCGCACCATTGTACCGTCGGGAAAACTTAAGTGGATGCAAGGCGGTTCGTCGAGACCGGAACGAGTTGATTGTCCCACAGAAATAGGGCACGAAGGGGATATAGTTTGGGAAGGCATGGTGCTGGATATTACTGATTTAAAACAGGCCGAGGCAGCTTTGCGGGAGAGCGAAGCCAGATTTCGATCGCTCGTTGAGAATATCCCAGGCGCTATCTGCCGCAGCTTGTATGATGCTGAGTGGACGATGGTATTTATTAGTGATGAAATTGAGGTCATTAGCGGGTATCCTGCTGGGGATTTTATTGGCAACAACGGCTTGAGTTTTGCCAGCATTGTCCACGAGGCAGACAAGGAAATGGTCGATCGACAAATCAGCGCAGCAGTAGAGTCGAAACAGCCGTACAATCTAGAATACCGGATTGTTCGCGATGACGGGACGGTGCGGTGGGTGTCGGAAAGAGGTAGGCCAACTTACAATCTAGAAGGGCTGGTTTTGTGGCTCGACAGAGCGATTTTTGATATTACCCATCGCAAACAAGCCGAAATGACTCTGTGCCTGGTAACTCAAGCTGTAGACAGCGCTAGTGATGCGATCGCGATCGCAGATTTGGATGGTTATTCCGTTTATCACAATCAAGCATTTATTCAGCGCTACGGCTATACAGTTGATGAACTAAATAATGCCGGAGGCCCAGCAGTAATGTACCCCAAATCTCAAGATTTGAGAAAGTTATTTAGGGTGCTGCGAAAAGGTTTTTCCTGGGCAAGGGAAATAGAAATTAAAAGTAAAAATGGCGATATTATAGAAACTTTTTTGCGAGCTGATTGCATTCAAGATAGCGCTAGTCAGCCGATAGGAATGATAGCCATAATTGCCGATCTCACAGAAATAAAACGCACTGAATCGGCATTAAAACTCAGTCAAGAGCGATTGCAGTTGGCGGTTTCAGGCAGCTCTTTGGGCTTGTGGGATTGGAATATAGCTACTGGCGAAACTTATTTCGACTTTTATTGGAAATCAATGCTAGGCTACGCAGAATCCGAAATTGAAAATAACCTCAAAGGTTGGGAAAGTTTGGTGCATCCAGAAGACCGAGCGAAGGTAATGGAATGTTTAAATTTCTATTTGGAAGGTGAGACTGATATCTATGAATTTGAATTTCGGATGCTCAACAAAGCGGGCAATTGGCAGTGGATTCTGGCTATGGGCAAGGTGGTCGAGTACGACGAATGGGGTGCGCCGTTGCGGATAACAGGCACTCATAAAGATATCAGCACCCGCGTTGCAGCCGAAGCCGAAAAAACTCAGTTGATTGCATCTTTGCAACAACTTGCCGAACAGTTGCAAGAAGCACAAAAAATTGCCCGCATCGGCAATTGGGAATTGGATATTGAGGCAGGAATTATTACTTGGTCGGAAGAACTGTTTCGAGTTTACGGCCGAGGAGTGAATCAGCCGCCAACAATGGAAGAACTTTTAGAGCAAATTCATCCCGATGACAAAGAAAGGTTTTCAGAAGTTGTGCAAAACGCAGTGACTGAAGGGACAGCTTACGACATCGACCACCGCATCTATGTTCCATCAGGAGAAATCAGGCACGTTAACGCTAAAGGACAATCTGTTAAAAATGAGTTGGGTCAGGTGGTGCGGCTGTTTGGCACGGCAATGGACATTAGCCATCGCAAAAAAGCAGAAATTGCTTTACAAGAAAGCGAACAGCGATTTCGAGCTGTATTTGAACAAGCGGCTATCGGCATTGTGAAAGTGTGGCCAGACGGTCAATTTTTGAATGCCAATCAAGGGTTTTGCAATATTGTCGGATACTCAGAATTGGAGCTGAAATCACGAAATGTTGGGGATATTTCTCACCCCGAAGATGTAGCAGCCGATGTCGAGTCGCGCGACAGACTGTTAGCTGGGGAAATTTTTAATTATTCCCTTGAAAAACGCTTTATTCGCAAAGATGGTTCATTTGTTTGGACTAATATGACTGTATCTTTAGTGCGGGAGGGGTTTGGGGAACCTAGCTATGTAATTGGTGTGATTGAAGATATTAGCACTCGCAAACTTGCCGAGGCTATATTGCGCCAGCAATTAAAGCGAGAACGCCTGGTGGTAGGAATACTGGAACGCATTCGCTCTTCTCTCAATTTAGCAGAAATTTTGACAAAAACTGTTGCTGAAGTACGGCAATTTTTACAGACAGATCGGACTATTATTTATCAGTTTAATCCCGATTGGAGTGGTTTTGTAAATGTCGAATCGGTGGGCAAAAATTGGCTGGCTATTCAGGGAATAACTATTGACGATTCCTGCTTTGAAGACAGCTATGCTTCTGCTTACGAACAGGGTCGTACTGTAGCTGTGGATGATATTTACCAAGCTGATCTTTCCGAGTGCTACATTAATTTATTAAGTCAATTTCAGGTGCGAGCTAATTTGGTAGTGCCAGTTTTGCAAGGCGAGAAGTTGTGGGGGCTATTGATTGCTCACGAGTGCGCGGGCCCCCGTCACTGGCTGGAAATTGAGGTCGAGTGTCTCAAACAAATTAGCGTGCAGTTGGCGATCGCGATCCAGCAATCAATGCTGTTTGAGCAAGCACAAAGTGAAATTGCCGATCGCAAACAAGCCGAGTCAGCTTTGCAGGAATCGGAAGCGCGAGAACGTTCAAAAGCGCTAGAGTTAGAAGCAGCTATTAACAAACTCCGAACGACTCAAGCTCAGCTCGTTCAAAATGAAAAAATGGTGAGTTTGGGTCAGTTAGTTGCTGGTGTTGCTCACGAAATTAATAACCCTGTTAGCTTTATTCACGGCAATCTCAATCCGGCTCGCAATTACACTTTAGATTTGCTGGAATTGATTAAAGTTTACCAGCATTACTGTCCTTATCCTCCAGCCCAAGTCTTGCAGAAAATTGATGAAATAGACTTGGATTATATTGCTGAGGATTTCCCGAAATTGTTTAATTCGATGCAAGTAGGAACCGAGCGAATTGTCGAGATTGTGAAATCATTGCGTAATTTTTCCCGATTGGACGAGTCCGCGGGGAAGGCGGTTAATATTCACGAGGGAATTGATAGCACTTTGATGATTTTGCAAAATCGGTTAAAATCTCACAGCAGTCATGGAGAAATTCTGATAGTTAAAGATTACCAAATCTTGCCACAAATTGAATGTTTTCCGGGCGAGTTGAATCAGGTATTTATGAATATTTTAATTAATGCGATCGATGCTTTGGAAGAACGGGACAAGCAGCGTTCGATCGAGGAGTGCGATCGACATCCCAGCACGATCGCTATTCGCAGTTATCAGGCGGCTGCCGACTTCGTAGCGGTATCTATTGCGGATAACGGGCGGGGGATGCCGGAGTCAGTGCGATCGAGGCTGTTTGACCCGTTTTTCACGACTAAACCTGTGGGCAAGGGTACGGGTTTGGGACTGTCGATTTCTCACTCGATTATAGTCGATCGCCACGGCGGCAGATTGAGCTGTATTTCGACACCGGGAGAGGGAGCGGAGTTTTTGATTGAAATTCCAGTGCGGCCGAATTTAACGGGTAGGAATTCAAATTTGGGGGCAATAAATTAGCAATTGGTAATTAGAAATTGGGAAGCGGGAATGGGTAATATATCACATTTTGCACCATTCTCAAGAACAGGCAAGATGCCTGTTCTACAAACAGGGAATTTTCTTGTGGAACAGGCATCTTGCCTGTTCCTAAACAAGTAATTGAGAATGGTGCAACATCTCCGTAATATCAAATACCGTAACATCGGAATCATACCCTGCAAGCGAGCATTATCCTTGCTCCGGGTCACTCCATCGCATCCTGCTGGCAGTGCACTCAGAAAATTATTATTCTGATGCCAAGGTCAACAATATGAGTTATGAGTTGTGAGTGAAAAATCAAACACGATATTACAAAATACCTTCAACTTTTACATAACAATCGGGGAAGATTCCGAGTTACTGCTAGCGTGACAAATGCGATTTTTGCCTTCGGTTTTGGCTTGAAAAAGGGCGCTGTCAGCGCTGCGAATTAGGGCATTGGGAGATTCCTGGGCAGAAGGAATCGCTGTCGCAATGCCGCAACTGAGGGTAACGTAGGGGCCGATCGACGATCGCGCGTGGGGCAGTTTCAAGCTGGCGATGCCGTCGCAAATTTTCCGGGCGACAGCGTTTGCCCCTTCGGCGCTAGTGTTGGGCAGCACTAGGGCAAATTCTTCGCCACCGTAGCGGGCAGTCAAATCCCCAGCCCGGTTGGTGGCGCTGGCGATCGCCCCGGCAACTTGGCGCAAACAATCGTCCCCGCCGAGGTGCCCATAAAACTCGTTGTAAAGTTTAAAAAAGTCGATGTCCAACATAATTAAAGACAGCGACAGTTTCTCTCTTGCCAATCTGCGCCACTCTAAGTTCAAAACCCGATCAAACTGGCGGCGATTGGCAATGCCAGTCAGTCCGTCAGTAGTTGCCAGTTGCTGCAATTTTTGATTGGCTATTGCTAGCTTGCGGTAAAGTTGAGATTGTTCGATCGCGATCGCCACTTGATTTGCCAAGTGCTGTAAAAAATCTATTTCCCACTGCTGCCATTCCCTGACACCGCTGCAATTGTATGCTGTCAGCATTCCCCACAAACTATTGCCATTTTCTGCGATCGAATCCGGCAAATTTTTACCCTGCGCCTGCGGTTTGCCACTCGCGTGGTGCCAGATATAATTTTCCGCTGAATCTTGATTGTTCTCGACTTCCCAAACAGTTGCTTCTTGTGTTTCTTTTGCCGTTTCCCAGTCACCTGATTGCCAAATTGGCACGCTGATAACTGCTGCAATTTCACAATCTGTCAACAATTCTTTGCAACTGCCAGCCAAGGGGGCAGTGTTGACATCTGCTATTGCTTGTACCGACTGGGATTCGACTAAAACAAAGCATGACACCGCCAAAGCAGCATTAATATTTTGGTTTTCAATATAACCTTCTGGCAAACCGTCACCTGCGATGATCGCACCTTTTTGCTCTTCCCCGTCCAATTGAGACACCCAATCCTGACAGCGATAAATTAAAACGCGGTCTGTTTGGAGAAATTGGCGCACTTCTGCAACGGTACTTTGGAGAATGCTTGCCGGATCTATTGACGATCGAATATGTTCGATCATTTTGCCCAACAGCCGCTGTCGCAGAGCCTGCTGCCGCAATTGTTCTTCGATTTGCTGGCGTTCGATCGCGTAATGGATTGCCCGCACCAGCAGAGTTCGGTGAAATCTTCCCTTTACCAAACAATCTTGAGCGCCCCAGCGCAATACTGACCGCGCAATATTTTCATCGTTGATATCTGTCAGCACCACAATTGGCAATGTGGGCCATCGCCCTTTCAAAACTGCGATCGCCTCGCTTCCCTTCAAGCTGTCTGACAGTGACAAATCTAATAGTACGGCGTCAAACTTGTCTACTTCCAGACGCCCAACTCCTATCTCCAGAGACTTAACAGTTTGGAGAAGAAATAGAGACTCGCTGAATGACCCTAGAAGGTCTTCGATCATTGTCGGATCTCCGAGGTCATCCTCAACCAACAAAATTTTCAGACATTGGTTACGTGTTAACACAACTATAGCGTTCGGAGCGAGTCGAAGGCAACTTTTTTGTTTTGATAGCGATACTTGCGATCGGCAAATATTTCAGCTTATCAAATTCACTATACACTCAAACTAGGCATTTAGCGCTCCATTAAAGCTTACATATCTGGTGGGAGTGAAACGATCTCAAACCAATACTCACATAAAGTCTTCATGACTTCCAGCAATCCTTCAAAAGTTACTGGTTTGGATATGAAAGAATTTGCTCCCAAGCGGTAGCAAAGTAAGACATCTCCTCTGCGGTGGGAAGTTGTGAGCATTACAACCGGAATTTGTTGCAAATGGGGGTCAGCTCTGATCAAAGTTAGTGTTTCTCGCCCGTCCAGCCTCGGCATATTCAGATCCAAAAGTATCAAGTCTGGCTGATGCCAATTGCTGCTACCAAGATATTGACCGCGACGGTACAAGTAGTCTAGCACTTGTTCTCCATTTTCCACAAATTCGCTCGTAATTGCTAATGAAACTTCTCGCAGTGCTTCCTTTACCAAAAAGCGCGTGTCCTCGTCATCGTTTGCTATTAAAAGAGTAAATTTTTTCTTTTGATAATTCACGGCTTTGTCTCACTACGAACGTCTTTTGTGAGGTTGCGGGACTTTGAGCCGTGTCTGAGTACCTGCAAAGAATCTCTTCGCATCATCCGGTAAATCTGGCTGAGAACACTGAAATTGTGTTGCAGTAATTTACCGTTTTTCTCTATTTGCAAAGGTTTGCGAATCATGCTTGTTTCACTTGGCAGTCTGTCCGAGAACCTGCAAGCTGCCAACACATCACAAATCCTTCTGGGCGAACTACTAGGGAAACTATTGCATCCCAAAGGAAGATGCTCTGGATACACTTGAAAAAAATTAACAAGTCTTGCGCGCACCGCTGATTTATAAGTTGTGTAAGGATAGAGCTAATAGATTTATATTGATAGATTTATAGCTCGATGTCATCAGTGAATATGCTACACTTTATAAGCATTTTTGTAAAGAACAGATAAAGATATTTAAAGCTTAAGTAAAGGACGGCTGACCATCAAGCAATTTGCTCACAAGCCTCCGGATTCATCCGTGGGGTCGCTTTCTTAAAATCTAAAATCTAAAATATAAAATATAAAATCGATTGACTGCTTCAGGCGGACTGCTGACTTCACTTTGGTATAGGAATAGAAAAATAAAAAGTCGAGCCTCGATTGGGTTCTGATTCTACCCACAGGTTGCCGCCATGCCGATCGACAATTCTTTGACAAATCGCTAAACCGATACCAGTTCCCGAATACTGTTTTTGGGTGTGCAAGCGCTGAAAAATCTGAAAAATTCGCGGATGGTACTGTGAGGCAATCCCAATACCATTATCCTCCACTGAAAACACCCAGCTATCCCCCTGACGCGAAGCGTCCACCTGCACCACCGGCGCCTCACTGCTGCGGTACTTAATGGCGTTACCAATTAAATTTTGAAACAGTTGCAGCAGTTGAAAACAGTCACCTTTTACCCTTGGCAAATCCCCTCTAGTAACTGAAGCTTGATTCTCGCGGATGGCCAACTGCAAATTAGCACAAGCATCCTCAAAAACCCGATTGCAATCTATCATCTCAAAAGGTTTCTGACTGCGACCGACCCGGGAATACTCCAGCAAGTCATCAATCAGCGCCTGCATCCGCTCGCAAGAATTAACAATATTGCGGATAAATTTATTCCCTTGGGCATCAATTTGGTTGGGAAAGCGTTTTTCTAATAGTTGAGCGTAGCCGGCAATCGTGCTCAAAGGCGCTTGCAAATCGTGAGAAGCCACGTAAGCAAACTGTTCTAGTTCGGCATTAGAACGAGTTAATTCTTGAGCGTAGCGGGTTTGAGTGTCTAAACTCGCTTGGAGCAGTTCTTGTACCAGCTTGCGTTCGGAGATATCCTCGATCGCACAAATCAAATACTGCAGCGTCCCCTTGACATCGCGCATTGCCGAAACAGTAACATTTGCCCAGCGCACAGCTTCATCTTTGCATACCAAACGCTTTTCCACAGAAAAAGTTGGAATCTTCCCGGATAACAGCGAGCGCAGGTATTCTCGGTCCGCTTCTCTGTCATCTGGGTGAGTAATTGCCTCCCAATTTTGCTGTAACAATTCGGATTGTGCATAGCGGACAATTTGACAAAAGCCAGGATTTACCCGCATAAATTTACCACAAAGTGCGGTTTTAGCTATGCCTACCGCAGCTTGCTCGAATATCGCGCGGAAGCGTTCTTCGCTGTCTCGTAGGGCAATTTCTGCTCGTTTGCGATCGGTAATATTGCGAAATGTTACTGCCAGACCGTCGTTTAATTTCACAGCCACAATGTGCAGCCAAACAATAGTATCTCGCTCCTGTTCGTAATAAAATTCTTGGTCTAGAGTTTCTCCTGTTTCTACTACAGAGATATACAAATCAAATAACCCGTTATTGCTAACTTGGGAAACTTGGGCTAACAAATTCTTGCCAACTATGTCATGTAATAGCAGACCATAAAATTTTTCAGCGGCAGGGTTGATCAAGAGCCACTGGAAATCTACAATATTTCCCTCACTGTTGCGGACAGCAGAATAGGCCACCACACAGTCTAAGGAACTATTTAATATGCTAGCAAGCAGCGACTGTGACTGTTGCAGTTGATAATTTTGTTCTTTTAATTGCTGTTGCAGTTTTTGCAAGCGGACTTGCTTGTCGATGCGTGCTAAAACTTCTTCAACTTGAAATGGTTTAGTAATATAGTCGGAACCTCCTACTCGAAAAGCTTGTAATTTATCGTTCATTTCATCTAATACGCTTAAAAAAATTACCGGAATTTGTTCAGTTTCTGGTGTCGCTTTCAGTCTCCGACAAACTTCATAACCGTTCATTTCTGGCATTCTAATGTCGAGCAAAATTAAATCCGGGCAATGGGCGATCGCAACATTCAACGCCAGTTGACCGCTAATAGCTCGGTAAACTTGATAGCCCTGGGATGTTAGCAGTTTGGATAAGAACCGCAGATTGCTTGGTTGGTCATCAACCACCAATACTTTAATTTCGCTATTATCCATTTATTTTAAACTCGATTGAGTTAAATCCATTATCTTGTCGAGTCGGTAATCGGCAAGCAAATCTTTTAAAGCCTCAGCTAAGGTTGGATGACTTTCCCAGATGCGATCGACAAGTTGAATCGCCAGCTCTTCATTAACATCATTAGCTGCGTCATGGAGTTCCTTCACCCAGCTTTGAGGCATCTGAGCCAGCAGCTCTCCGAAAAATGAATCGGGTTTTTCGTTCACGCAATAACGCCGTAAAGCCCCAACTGGGAGCCGGGGCAACTCTTGATAAAGATAGCGCACTCCCAAGTAGTAAGCCATCTTATCAAAGAGGATTTGTTCTTGAAAAGGTTTCCGCACAAAATCGTCGCAACCTGCGGCGATAATTTCGCCTTTTCTTTCCTCAAAAGTGCTAGCAGTCAGAGCAATAATTACAGTTCGTCGCTGACTTTGTTTCTCTTTAGCTCTAATTTGTCTGACAGTTTCAAAACCGTCCATTACTGGCATTCGCGTATCCAGCCAAATTAAATGAGGCTGCCAACTTTCCCAAATTTCAACCGCTTGGTAGCCATTTTCCGCTTCTCGGACTTCAAAACCAATTGGTTGCAACATTTTAACCAGCAGGAGCCGATTGTCTTGATTGTCGTCAACTGCTAAAATCCGATAAACCGGTTGATCTGCTTCTAGTGCGATCACCCGCTGCAATGTCGCCATTGTTATTTCAGACGAAATAGCGGCAAATACTCGGATATTAAATTTAAAACTTGTTCCCTCACCTAAAACACTTTTTACCCCAATATCCCCACCCATTATCTGCACGTATTTTTTAGTAATTGTCAAACCCAACCCCGTACCATCAGCCGCTTTTCTCCCCGCTTGTGTTTGGACGAAAGCATCAAATAAAGTATCAATTTCTGCTGCTGCTATGCCAATTCCCGTGTCTTCAACTTCAAACAAAATTAACAATGGCTCCACTGAGGTAGAGTTAGGATGGCTTTCAGATGCTGCCGGCTGTTGCTGGTTGCTTTCCACGCTCACGCGCAGCCAAATACGGCCCCCGTCCTCAGTAAATTTCATGGCATTTGCCAGCAGGTTAATTAAGCAAACGCGCAGCTTTTTTTCGTCAGTTTTTATATATTGGGGAACATTAGCCTCGACGGAAAATCTCAGTTGCATTTTTTTTGTTTCAGCTTTGATTTGAAACATTTCTTCGAGAGTGTCGAGGAGTTGATAGAGGTCAAAGCTGCGTTGATCTAAGCCAATTATCCCTGCTTCTATTTTCGACAAGTCTAAAACATCGTTAATTAGTTCCAGCAAATGTTGACCGCTGCGGTTAATAATTCGGAGATTTTCGAGATTTTCGTGGCTGAGCAAAGAGTCGCGGCTCATGACTTGGGTAAAACCAAGGATGGCGTTCAGGGGAGTCCGCAATTCGTGGCTCATGTTGGCAACGAATTGACTTTTTGCGAGCGATGCAGCAGCCGCTGCTTCTTCGGCTTTTTTGCGTTCTATTATTTCTTCTTGCAGTTCTTTATTGCGATCGAGCAATTGTTTTTTCAGCCTCTGGATAGTCAGTTGGTGTTCGATTCGCGCTAAAACTTCTGCTACATGAAACGGTTTTGTGACATAATCTACCCCTCCCACTTGAAAGGCGGTTAGTTTGTCCAATACTTCATCTAAAGCGCTGATAAAAATAACTGGAATTTCGGATGTCTTCGGATCTTCCTTGAGCTGGGTGCAGACTTCGTAGCCGTCCATTTCCGGCATTTTGATGTCGAGCAAAATCAAATCGGGACAACCAGAGCGCGCGGCCCTGATTGCCATTTTGCCGTTAATTACGCCGCGGACTTTGTAGCCCCGATCGCACAGCGTTGCTGATAAAACTTGCAAATTTTCTGGAGTATCGTCAACAATTAATATGTTGCCTTTATTTTCTTCTATTTGATTGTTGGTCATCGCTGGCTATTTTTTGTTAATTTAAGAAGTGTTGAAATTAGAAAAACTTGTTAAATAGTCACTATAGCACTCCCTCTTCAATCAACTGCTTTGATATTTACATAACTTATCGTAGTTGAGATTTTAGATTTGATATGTGAGATTAAAGAATTGGGAATGACTGATGATTAGCAGGGTGTGGAGCTTGGCTACAGGTAAATTAGTCTATCGCCCGCAGGCGAGTTTACAAATAGGCGATCGACCTACACGATCAATAATCCTGAATTTGCCCCTATTATACCTTCTTCTTTCATCCTTCAACAATTTCTAAACTCGTCAATCAAATCGATAATCCGATCGCACCGGAAGTTATTCGCCAAATCGGCGATCGCGCTGCGGAAACTAGCATTAATAGGAGGAATCGACAACAACAGCCGAAAAATCTCCTCGTTATCAACCGCATCTGCCGCAGAATATAATTCATCAACCCATTCAGCAGGCATAGCTTCCAAAAATGAAGTATTAAGCGTAAAAGCCAAATCAGCCGTTTCAGTTACCGTGGAAACCTCGGCGGACACCGCAGCATCAGAAGTTAGCGAAGCTTCTCGATCATAAACATAGCGGACTCCTAGATACTTAGCCATCTTTTCCAGAATCACTTGCTCCCGAAAAGGCTTCGCTACAAAATCATCGCAACCAGCAGACAAAATCAGCGATCGCTCCTCATCAAAAGCACTTGCAGTCAGAGCAATAATCACCGTTGCTTGACCTTTCAAATGCGCTTTAATCTGTTTAGTAGCTTCGTAACCGTCCATCACCGGCATCCGCATATCCATCCAAATCAAATGAGGTTCCCAACTCGACCACATTTCCACAGCTTGAACGCCATTTTCAGCTTCCTGCACCGCAAAGCCAAGGGATGTCAGCATTCTGACCAACAGCAAGCGGCTTTCCAGGCGATCGTCAACAGCTAAAATCCGGTATTCTGGCTGTCCGGGTTCCAGACCCACCACTCGGCGAGCTGTTTGAGCCACCTGAATTTCCACGGCATTAGGGAGCGAAACTTTAACATCAAATCTAAAAATGCTGCCGCGACCGAGGGTGCTTGTTACCGTCATCTTCCCTCCCATTAACTGCACAAACTGTTTGCTGATTGGCAAGCCCAAACCGGTTCCTTCTTGAGCTTTTTTGCCGCTTTCTGTTTGCGCGAAAGGTTTAAACAAATTGTTCATTTCTTCCGCAGAAATTCCTGAACCAGTGTCTTCCACTTCAAATAGCAAAGAGCAATTCTCACTTGGCGAAATTCCTGGGGAAATTTTATTTTTTACCAGTTCATGCTTGAGTCTCAAATTAACACCACCTTCCGCAGTAAATTTAATAGCATTTCCGACTACATTTATCAATACTTGTCGCAACTTGCTTTCGTCAGTTTCTATATATTGAGGTAGATCTGCTGGGCAATCAAAAATTAACTGCAACCCTTTTTTTTGCGCTTGCAGCTTCAGCATATTTTCAGTATTTTTTAGCATTTTGTGCAAGTTGAAGGTGCTGTTATTAAGTGTCACCAGCCCAACTTCAATTTTTGACATTTGCAGAATATTGTTGATTAGAACGAGCAAATGTTCCCCGCTCTGGATAATAATTCCTAAGTATTGCTGTTGGTCGGCACCGAGGTCTGGGTCGCGGGCCAGCAGTTGGCTGAAACCGAGAATTGCGTTGAGGGGAGTTCGCAATTCGTGGCTCATATTCGAGAGAAATTCGCTTTTTGCCCTGTTCGCTCTGTCGGCTTCTTCTTTGGCTTTTTGCAGGACTATTTCAGCTTGTTTGCGTTCAGTAATGTCGCTAGCAGTGCCTGTTGTGCCGATGATATTTCCTTCAGCGTCCATGCGCGCGATCGCCTTCGTATTTACATCAATCTTTCTGCCGTCTTTTCCTAATACTATGTTTTCGTACTGAAACACAGTTTTGCCGGTCAGCAAGCGCTGCTGAAGTTCCCATTTCCAGTCTATTTCTCCTGGGGCTAAGAAATCGCTAAAAGAACAGCCTAGCATTTCTTCAGGCTCGTAACCGTAGATTTGTTTAACTGCTTGGTTCACAAAAGTAAGGTGTCCTTCAGCATCGCAAGACCAGATAATATCTTGGGAAGTTTCAACTAAATGACGGTATTTTTCTTCGCTCTCTGCTAGGGCTATTTCTGCCCGCTTGCGGGGGGTAATGTCCATCAACGTTGTGAATAGTTTTGTCACTTTACCTTGTTGATTGACAACTGCTTCTCCTCTGGCTTCGATGTAGCGGATGAAGCCGGCTTCACTTGTTTGTGACTGGCAATTATCCGCACCCATTGTCGGTTCCAGCCGCAGGATTCGATATTCCAAACTGTAGGATTGCCCATTAGCAATAGCAGCGTCGATCGTTGTTTGCCACTTTTGTCGATCGTCCGGATGCACGTATTGCGAAAACTCAGTTAGTGTTGGCGCAGGTTGGGTTGGCTCGATCCCAAAAATCCGAGATAACTCTTCCGACCAAGTAGTTGTGTTGGCCGATAAATCGCATTCCCAATTACCCACACGGGCGATTCTTTGCGCTGCTGCTAAAGAAGCCGCTACAGATCGGAGTTTTTCTTCGGCTAATTTGCGATCGCTAATATCTTGAATCACAGAAATCACGCAGGTTTCGCCATGAATGTCAATGATTTCTGCTGACAGCAGCCCGGTTCTGAGTCCCCCTGTTTTAGTGCGAAAATCAAATTCATAGTTGAGAACAATTTTTTTTTCGTCTAACATTTTAAACAACTCAGCGCGGGCTTGTATATTTTGCCAAAGATTCAAATCAAGCGCCGTGCGATCGAGAATTTCTGCCGCCGAATAACCGATTGTCTGGGAAAAAGCCTCATTAATTTCTAAATAACGACCGTCATTAAGTCTGGTAATAGCAATCGGGTTAGGAGAAGAACGAAAAGCTTTAGCAAACTTTTCCTCAGACAAGCGCAGTTGTGCAGTCCGCTCCTCGACTAAAGTTTCCAATTCTTGATTTAGCTTTTGGAGTTGAGCATTTTGTTGCGCTAATTGCTTCTCCCTAAAATAGCTATTAATCGCTTCTTTTACCGTCAACTTCAAATCTTCTGACTGCCAAGGTTTCGATATGTATCGGTACAATTTAGCATATTTAATAGTATTCGCTACTGCTTCTAGGTCTGCTTGCCCAGTCAGCATAATTTTGATAGTTTTTGGCGAGATTCTGTGAATTTGCTTCAGTAATTCGTCCCCTTTGATATTCGGCATCAGATAGTCGGAAATCACTGCTACGATTTCGCAGCCCTCTGCCAGTAATTCCTCGATTAACTCTAAAGCATCTTCACCGCCTTCAGCGGTTTCTAATAAGTGTTCTTCCCCCAGGGTTTTTTTTAACTCAATTTTCAAACTTTCAAGAATTATCGGTTCGTCATCCACACAAATAATCACAGGTTTATTGTTCATATTTTTGTCCAACCAGATTTTATAGTTTCTACTAATTCTTTGCGTTCCCACGGCTTGTACAAACAACGGTGCAAGTTTGCTTGCTCTTTCACCCGTGCTATTGCTACCTCGTCTGCTTGCCCGGTCAGCATAACTTTCACAATTTTAGGATATTTTTGGTGAACCATAATCAAAAAATCATCTCCTTTAATCCCTGGCATTAACCAGTCAGATACTATGACTAAAATATCACTTTCATCTTCTTTTTGAATTTCCTCCATAATTTCCAGAGCTTCATCTGCATTTTCTGCTACTTCATAGAAATAAGCATCCCCAAATTCTTTTTTAAGTTGAATTTTTAAACTATTTAAGACTACAACTTCATCGTCAACACACAAAATTACTGGTTTAGACATAAAACTTTACTTCTATTAAATTTTAACGATTGGGGTATTTCCCTCTTTTTTTTATTGCTATCAAGGGATTCCGACGGGCAAGAATATAGTAAATTTTGTTTGACCAGGCACGCTTTCTACTTGCAGTTCACCTTGGTGTTTTTCTAGAATTTTTTGAACTATATCTAATCCCAAACCGCTACCTTCCCCTGGAGGTTTAGTTGTGAAAAACGGCTCAAAAATTCTCGGCATAATCTCTGGAGGAATGCCGGGACCACTGTCGGTAATACTGACTGATATTGCGTTCGCTTGGTGTTTGACATCAATTTTTAACACGCCTTTATTGCCCATCGCTTGTAAAGCATTGTGAACTAAATTTGTCCAAACTTGACTGAGTTCATCAGGATAGCATAGCACAGAGGGCAAATTAGTACCATAGTTTCTGACTACTTCCACACCGTGTTTGATTTGGTAGTGGTAAAGCGTTAAAACAGTATCAATACCGTCGGTGATATTAGCGATTACTTTGGTACCCGACTGGTCGTAACGAGAGTAGCTTTTCAAAGCAAAAACGATTTTGGCGGCCCTATCCGTGGCGGTAGCAATATTTTTAGTGCTTTTTTGTACCGTAGCAAATTGGTAGGCGGTTTGTACAATATTTCGACTTTGGCTGTCTTTCAACAAAGGTAAAAAAGGTTCTACATTATTGCCGATGCCGATATCTAATAAAGTACAGGCAAGACTGGCAGCGTCGTCAATCTTTTCTGATTCTAATTGCCCCTGCAAAAGTTTTTTTAACTGACGTTTTTCTTTACTAGATAATGTATCTGTCTCTTGGCTGGACTTGTGTAGCAAAGCCAAGAAATCCTGCCGCCGTTCCGGGGATAGTTGTTGAAAAAATATCGGCAACTGCTGCAATTGTTCCGTCCAGAAGTCGGCGATGTTCTGCACAGAAGAGCGAATCGCCCCTAAAGGAGAATTTATTTCATGAGCAACTCCGGCAATTAACTGTCCGAGGGCTGCCATTTTTTCTGATTGAATGAGTTCTTTTTGAGTCCGCTTCAGTTCTTCTAAGGTATGAGATAACTCTGCATTTTTTTTGCACAGCGCTGACTCGGCTATTTTGCGGGCGTTGATGTTGCGGGCCACCCAAATGACTGCATCTTTTGAGAACAGAGAAATGCAGGCGGAAAACCAAATTTTGCGGTCACAAACTGTTAAGCTGTAGTCAAAATTGAGAGTTTGTTGTGTTTCTAACACTTGCTGAACTAACACCCACCAATCATCCGGGTTGTCGTCGTCAAAAAAATGTTCTATGGTCAAGCTGACTATATCACAATCTGGCTCAGAAGCCGCTGCCACATTCGTTGGCAAAACTTCTATGTTCCGCTGAATGTCTAGCACGAGAACGATGTCGGTCATCGCTTCAAAAACGGCGCGCACTTTCCTTTCAGAAAAGTGCAATTTTTCTTCTAGCAATTTTCTACCACTAATTTGTTGCTGCAATTCTTCGTTACTGGCTGCTAGTTGAACCGTGCGGTCTAGAACTCGCTGTTCGAGTTCGGTGTTCAGGCGGCGAACTTCAGCTTCAGCGGTAGTGCGGTCTTGTATTTCCTTTTTTAACTGACTGTTGGCATTAATTAATTCTAAAGTTCGCTGTTTGATTTGTTCTTCCAAATTATCGTTTAATATTCGCAATTTTTCTTCTATTTCTGTTCTTCGCAACGCTTCTTTTTGCAATTCTTCGTTCATTTTGTTCAACTCCTGAATTTTGTCGGCAACTGTTTCCTGCAAAAGCTCGACATTTGCGTGCATTTCTACCGGATCTAAGGCCTGCAGCAGGCTAATTTCAGTCACAATTCCAGCTAAATATCCTTCCTCGTCCACCACCACCAAGCGCCGGATGCGGTGCTGCTGCATTAACTGGTGAGCCTGCCACAAGGTGGCTTTTACCTGCAACGGTATCAGCGGAAAACTCATCGCGGCGGTGACGGGAGTACCTGCGAAATCTAGTCCAGAAGCTTGGAATTTAACAATGTCGCGTTCTGTAATTATGCCCACAGGTTTCTGATTTTTGTTGTCGCTGTCAGTGCAAATGACTATGCAGCTTTTTCGCTGGGTTCTCATCTGTTTTGCGACTTCTAAAACTGAGGCGCTGCTTGAGGTAACTATTAATTGTCTAGTCATAATTTCTTCGGCACGCCACATTTTCAGCAAGTCTGCCGGTTTGAGGATTTTACGGATGCTTTCGCAGGTGATAGCGCCTAGTAAGTTCCCACCTTCGTCTAGGAGGGGTAAATGACGGATTCTTTTCGATCGCAATATGCTCAATACCTTGAAGATATTCCCCGCTTTATCGACGGAAATGGCGAGCGGGTTTTCAGTCATCACCTCAGAAATTGCTACCCCTGCTAGCGAAATACCGCTAGCAGTTATTTTCACAACATCGCGTTCTGTAAAAATTCCGAGCAATTGCTGCTCAAACGCGATTAAAATACAACTGGCACTCGCCTCAGTCATGGCAGCAATGGCGACTTTCAAGGGTGTGTCTGGAGGCAGCACCGGCGGTTTGGGGTCGATCGCCTGTTCTAGCAAGCTTTGGGTATCAGAAACTGTTGTTGACATGGGCAAATCAAGGGGGATAGATGCAGGCCGAACCGGCACTTCATACCATTTTAGATTTCCGATTTTAAAGTCGCGGTAGGCTAACCGCAATCCTGGTTTGACATCGGTCTAGAGGTGCATTTTTAGTCGCGCATTGGTATAATTTTTAGTGCGATCGCGCTAAGCGGCGATCGGAATTGACACCATACACGTCCTTTGACCGATAACTGATGTTACTTCTATGTTACCCGAATGTTTTTCCACACTTTTTTTAATAATCTCCCGTCCCCACCCGCTGCCTTCGTCGGCGGGTTTTGTGGTAAAGAACGGATTACATATTCGTGGTAAAATTCCCAGGTAATTCAGTTGCCACTGACGAGCAGGCTAGGATTTTCTGCTCTGACCTTTACTTTTAAAACTCCGCAATTCTCTATCGCTTGTAAACCATTGTGCATCCTATTTAGGGAAACTTGTTTGAGTTCGTCTGGATTACACAACAATTTAGGCAGTGTAGCTTGAGATTCTCTGACAATTTCTACTCGGTGTTGTAGTTTTTTAATCAAAATTTAATCGAGTTTCAATGGGTCATTAATAATGGCAATTACTTTTCTACCATACAGTTACATCGAGAATATTTTTGAAACTAAAAATTACTTTTGTGGCTCTCTGTGTACCAGATGCTCTTCTTGGCAAGCTGTGAATAA
This sequence comes from Microcoleus sp. T3_A4, assembly GCF_036700465.1. Classification (NCBI taxonomy): domain Bacteria; kingdom Bacillati; phylum Cyanobacteriota; class Cyanophyceae; order Oscillatoriales; family Microcoleaceae; genus Microcoleus; species Microcoleus sp. T3_A4. The sequence continues at coordinate 38,370 of NZ_JAUBOY010000040.1, forward strand.
ATGGCAGAGACTATCTGACTGACTCAGCAAGTTAAGCACCCTTTGATGAAATATGTGATTGCAGTGCAAATTTATGGATTCCTTATGTTGAGCAAGCAGGATGCTCGATTCAGAAATTTCGCGTTTTATTTTTGTAAGTTATTGTCCTGAAAAATAGGAATATTGCGAGTTTTGGCACAATAACCGACAACTTCAAACTCAGCGTTTTGGAGAACACTTTAATAGCTTTCTAGGAACATTGGGCGACTTTCCCTGAGATGAAACTTGCTGTGAGCGATACAAGCTGCTACTAAGTAGCATATCCTGCCTCAGAGGCTGTTGGCATTGAACATCGATAACTTTAGCTATGTGTTGCAGTAACTAGCAGCCAAAAAAATCACGGTGCCCGCAATTATAAATAATAACCCTGCCTTTGCGCGCAAGCATTCAAGGCAGGGTTATTATTGAGTATTCCGAATTCTCAAGGGTGAAGCGAGGACGCTGCTGCCGACTTCGGCTGCCCAGCAGTGCACTACTCGCCCAATCGAGTTATTTTAGCGCTGCGTTCGGCCAACATCAGCACTACATAAATAGTCATTACATAGCCGGCGGCCAGAATGGGAATAATTAGAGGAATATCGCGATAAATCATAATTAGAACCAAAAGTCAAGGACGAGGAGGAGCAGGACAAGTTCAAGACCTACTACATTAAGTCAGCACGCAAGACCATGCCTTGGTTCTGAAGGCTGTTTTTCCATATCAAGCCTGCGGGAACATTTAGGCGTTCCCGGTCATCAATAATGATTTACTGCTTTACAGATGCTTAAACAGCCTAAAACCATCCACTTTAGCTGCTTTGAGCTACCGTGCACATAAGATGCGCTACTCTTAACTTCTGATAACTTTTAGCCGCGAGGAACTAAAAATCTGTCCCAGAAATTTTGGCTGCGATCGACTAACAAGGCTGGCTCTACGAAACTTTTACAGGCACCTAAAAGCTACCTGCCAGTCTGGCTGTACTTAATGTATAGAATTGTTTAAATCCTTAATACCCATAATAACACAGGGTTTTTGGGATTTAGAGATTTTTTGGCAGTGTCCTTAACAATTCGATACAATAGGGGCAACCCCTCTGAGAGTCGGCAACTCGCCGATGGCAGTCGGGTGACTCCCATCGGGCGGCAGATGACAAATAACTGCCGATCGCCTAGATTTTTCTTTTCTATTGCAGAGAATTACCTTAAAATAAAGATATGATATGTAAAATTTTGTTACTTTACCGCTTGAGTCGGCGTATCCATGATCTCTAGCACTCTCCTATTTTCCTCGGTTGAAGAAGACCTGCGACTGTTGACAGAAAACTTAAAACAGTTAGTGGGTGCCCGTCATCCCATCTTGTACGCGGCTGCAGAATACTTATTCGGCACAAAGGGAAAACGAGTGAGACCCGCGATCGTTCTGTTGATGGCCAAGGCGACTATGCCCGATCGGGAAATCACGGAAAAACACCGCCGCCTCGCTGAAATTACGGAAATGATCCACACAGCTAGTCTAGTCCACGACGACGTGGTGGACGAGTCGGATCTGCGGCGGGGAGTGCCGACGGTTCACAGTCGGTTTAACAACCGAGTGGCAGTATTGGCGGGAGACTTTCTGTTTGCTCAATCTTCCTGGCATTTGGCAAATCTCGACAACCTGCCAGTAGTCAAACTGCTTTCAGAAGTGATTATGGATTTAGCTGAGGGGGAAATTCAACAGGGACTCAATGGATTTGACACCAGCTTGTCGATCGAAGCGTACCTCGAAAAAAGTTATTACAAAACAGCGTCTTTAATTGCCAACAGTTCCAAAGCAGCGGGCTGTTTGAGCGAGGTTTCAGCGGAAATAGCAGACGATTTGTACAACTACGGTCGGAACATTGGTTTGGCATTCCAAATAGTAGATGATATATTAGATTTCACCGCTTCAACGGAAACTTTGGGGAAACCGGCAGGCTCGGATCTCAGAAGCGGTAATCTGACAGCACCCGCACTATTTGCCCTAGAAGAAAAACCTTACTTGGAAGTTCTCATAGAACGCGAATTTGCCCAAGAAGGAGATCTAGAGCAGGCCCTGGCACTGGTAGAAGATTCTAGAGGCATAGAGAGATCCCGAGAACTAGCCACAAACCACGCACAGAAAGCCGTCGAATACTTAGCTGCGCTGCCCCATTCCGAGTCCCGTCAAGCTTTGATTGATTTGGCTGAATACGTTTTGAGTAGACTTTATTAGAGGTTAAAAAGTTACATTTTATTGGTAATGGGGAATTGGTAATGGGGAATGCCCAATGCCTAATGCCCTGTTACCAATTAATAGAAAATTGAATTGTTTAGGCAATATCTGGCGGTGGAGCCGATCGATACTGTTGCAAGTAAACGTTAATTAAACTCTGTACTTGCTCGCGAGGGATTTCCGTCCCGACTTCCTGATTTCCGGGACTTTCAAAAAAAACAATGCTGTCAAGACCTTCCAGAGCTATCATCTGAAATAAAAGGTGAGTAACAGGCAAAAGCACCGGTCTGAGGCGATCGCCCCCAGCAGCCGCAGCCTGCGACGCATCTTTAATACTTGTCCAAGCATAAATCACCTTCTTCTCCCGTCCCGGTTGCTTGAGATTGCTCAAAACCACGATCGCCCAACTTTGGTCTACCGCTTGCAGGATCGAGTATTCGAGGTGCTGTAGCTGTTGGGCAATTAACACCAGGGCCGGGGCGATCGCCTTTAAGATTTGTGGCGTCGAACCGTCGGGCGGAGCTTTTTCGATTAATGCTTGAATCTGTTGGTCTAAATCCATCAGTCAGTTCTTTGATATCTAAAATTAAAAATTTCAGGTTAGCAGGTCCGCATCCAAGTATATATTACCCAGCACTGCCCTATTAAAGATAAGCTGACACCCCTCTAAATTGAAGATTTTGCAGCCTAGAGTCCTTGTAGCGAGCATTTGGGCCAAAAAATTAAGTGGCTAACACCTTACACAATGTCATCCAAAAAGTCTAACCATAGGGTGCTGAGCGCTAGCGCTGTCCAGGGGTGTTAAATCTGAGCCCGATCAAAAGCCGAAAACTGCTATTTCACGTTCGGATTTTTCAAACTTAAAGCAATAAAAACTGCTTGGGGGAGTTTGGTTTCAAAATCAAAACGCCCAAAGTTAGTAACTTCGTTGTGTACTGAGTCCCCCGGCGCTTACGGCGCACTCATGAGCGGGCTGGGTGCTGATGGCGCACCTTACCCCAGATGGCGACTCAAAGAATTTGTTGGCCCCACTCCTATATATCTATTGTTCATATTTATAGTTGGTCGATCGTCCTTGACGCTACCCATACCTGCCGCTGCACCTCGGACTCATCAGTTACAGCCCTAACTTTTTCGTTGTTAACTGCCCCAGATTTACCTCAAGTGTAACGAAATATTACAAGATGACGCTAAAGCTGCATAGAGGCTTGACAGCAAAGAATTAAGCGGCTAATCTGATATACATACCCGGGTAAGTCAATTCACTGTCATATGCAAGAAAAGCAAAAAGTTACATTGTATCTTCCACCAGAACTGCATCGCCAGCTCAAAATCCGAGCCGCAGTCGAAACTGAACCGATGTCATCAATTGCAGAAAGGGCAATTGTCTTCTACCTAGGAAATCCCGAACTGGTTGACGAAGTAGAAGCCTCCTACGGACAAACCCATCGGGTATACAACTGTCCAGAATGCACGGGTTCAGTAGTAATGCGAGATGGAGAACTGGCATCCGTAACAAGTCAGCCGAGCGTATTGGCTGAACAGGATCTTCCAGTAAAGCAGGTGTCGGGCGTCAGTGCCAGCACGGCCAAACCGGGAGAGGAAGAATTGGTTCCCTGCTAAGAATGCCTTGCTTCGCCAAAAAGCTAAAACTGAAATTTTCAGTAAGAGGGCTAAGGGCAGCATTGAGATTCAGCAAAGATAGCACCGTCTCTAGTGGGTCGAGGACTATGCAAGAAGAGATCAGTATTCTAATCCAAGCTCAATATCCTCTGATCTACCTCGTGACATCCGAGGAAGAGCGGTGTGAGCAAGCAATTTCGACAATAGCTCAAGCCAAACCACAGCGACGAGTATTTATCTGGACTGTAACTCACGGCATTGTGGAGTATGGTCAACCCCGCACCACCACCCAACACAACACCGTCTCGCCAGAGGCAGCCATTGAATGGGTGATCAGGCAGCGAGAACCCAACAGTAACGCTAGCATCTACATTTTCAAAGATTTGCATCCTTTTATAGATTCTCCTCCGGTAACGAGGTGGTTGCGCGATGCGATCGCCAACTTCAAAGGAACGCAAAAGACAATTATACTGATGTCTCCTTTGCAGCAAATTCCGATCGAGCTAGAAAAGGAAGTAGTGGTATTAGACTTCGCGTTGCCAGACATGAAGGAACTAAACCAAGTATTGTCTGGTCAGTTGGAGCAAACGCAATCGCGACGCATTACCACAGAAGCGCGAGAAAAACTTTTAAAAGCAGCCTTGGGATTGACTAAGGACGAAGCTGAAAAAGTTTATCGCAAAGCCCAAGTTTCGACTGGGCGCCTCACAGAAGAAGAAGTAGACATAGTTCTTTCGGAGAAAAAGCAATTAATTCGGCGCAACGGCATTCTAGAGTTTATTGAAGAAGACGAAACCCTGGATGCAGTCGGCGGTTTAGAAGAGCTGAAGCGGTGGCTGAGACAGCGTTCCAACGCCTTTACAGAAAGGGCGAGAGAATACGGCCTGCCCCAACCAAAAGGGATGTTAATTCTCGGCGTACCGGGATGCGGAAAATCGCTGATTGCCAAGACCACCTCCCGCCTCTGGGGACTGCCCCTGCTGAGGCTAGATATGGGTAGAGTCTACGACGGCTCGATGGTGGGTCGCTCGGAAGCCAACCTCCGCAATGCCCTCAAAACAGCAGAATCCATCTCTCCAGCCCTCCTATTCATCGACGAACTAGACAAAGCCTTTGCAGGAGGCACTGGTTCGGCCGACTCAGACGGAGGCACCTCCAGCCGGATTTTCGGTTCATTCCTCACTTGGATGCAAGAAAAGACTTCCCCAGTCTTCGTAATGGCAACAGCCAACCGAATCGAGCGGTTGCCGGGAGAATTCTTGAGGAAAGGTCGATTTGACGAACTCTTCTTTGTTGATCTGCCTACCAAAGAAGAACGCCAAGATATATTTAAGATTCACCTGTCAAAGCGCCGTCGGGAAATTACTCGCTTCGATTTAGAGCAACTTTCTAATGTTTCCGAGGGCTTTTCAGGTGCAGAGATTGAGCAAGCGCTAGTAGCCGCCATGTACGAAGCCTTCGCTCAAGATCGAGAGTTTACGCAGCTAGACATCATCGCGGCCATTAAATCTACAATGCCACTGTCTAAAACAATGACCGAACAGGTCACCGCCCTTCGAGATTGGGCTAGACAGCGTGCACGGCCCGCTGCGTCTTCCGTCGCTGAATACCAGCGAATGGAATTCTAAAAGCTTTCTCCTGGTCCAAACAGGAGCAAAGGCTAGCAACAGCTAGCAGTTCGATTCAAGAGCCGCCCAGCGGCACCGTTAAATCCAGACCGTTGTTGTTTCTCTCTCAGTTGTATTAGGAGGAAATCCAATGTCTCACTTTAGCACACTGCGTACCAAAATCACCGATGCCGAAATCCTGAAAGCTTCCCTGCGCGACTTGGGCATTTCAGTCAAGTCAGAAGCTGATGTTCGTGGCTATAACGGTCAGCGCGTTCGCTCCGACATCGTGGCGATTCTCGAAGGCGAATATGACCTAGGTTGGTCTCGCAATAGCGATGGTTCTTTTGACCTGATTGCCGACCTCTGGGGCGTCGCCAAAAAGCACAATCAAACTGAGTTAATCAACTCCATCAACCAGAAGTACGCAGTTAACAAGACCTTGGCAGCAGTCAAGCAGCGCGGTTTGCAAAATGCCAACGTTAAGCTGGTAGTGCAAAACTAATTGATCTGCAAATTTCCAAGCTCGCGGGTTAACCAAACAAACGGGTTAACCCGTTTTTAGATCGCTAGGATGTAGAGGGGGGTCTTTAGGCCGCCACATACTTTTTTAGCACCCCCAAGCAGCAGCTTTCAGGTTGAAAGCTGCTGCTTTATGCTTTAATGGTCGGCTACCTAATGCTTGGGGCAATCGTCGATCGTTTGTTGATAAATTTCAAGTATTCGATCGACTTTGCGTTCCCAATCAAAATGCTGCCGAACTCGTTCCCGTCCCGCAGAACCCATACTCTGCCGCAATTCTGGTGAATGAGCCAGCTTGAGCATCGCATCTGTCAGTCCCTGGACAAATCCTTCTTTAGAAGTCGGTTCTACTAAAATACCGCAAGTGGAATTCAGATAATCTGCCGGGCCACCCCAGTTCGTTGCTATGACAGGCAAGCCCACTGCCATTGCCTCCATCACCACTGCCCCCCCGCATTCCCGCAAACTGGGAAAAACCATTGCATCAGCTTGTTGCATTTTGAGAGCGCAGTCTTCCTGAGACAGCCAGCGACTAAATACAACGTTGCTGTCGATGCCTAAACGAACTGTTTGAGCTTCGAGTTCCCCTCGGATGTGCCCATCACCGATGATTTCCAAGACTGCATCCGTTTGAGCGACGACGGGTGCGAAGGCTTCCAGCAGTAAATCTACAGCTTTCCAGCCGATCAGCCTGCCTAAAAATATAAAATGAACCTGCCCGGTCGCTGCTCTTGATAAGCTAGAGTCCGATCGCCACACCGAGAAATCCACGCCGTTTTCCACAAGTTCAATAACTTTACCCTGCACTCCAGATGCCAGTGCCTGCTTCGTCCGATCGTTTGCCACTAAGAGCGTCTCCGCTTTGATTTTACCGGGAAAAAGACGATTGAAGAAATCGACGCACTGGTAACCGATCTCGATTAAAATATCAATGATAGGACTTTGGCGCGATCGAAAAGCCAGAGGAAATTTAACCGACGTGTTCATCGGCCCGATAACTACCGGAACTCCCAACCCGAACATCAACGAAGGAACTGTTGCCGAGACTGGTGTCGGTTCGTGTACAATATCAATCTGGTGTTTGCTCACCAGCCACCGGACAATACGACGCTGTAGCACTTGGGTGTACAGGTGAGATAGCAGCCCAAAAGTAAACTCATTAACTCTTTCAGGGATAAATCGCCCGCAATTGTGAAGCAGTCGGTGCAGCCAAGTGTCCGGTACAAAGTGCATTCGATCGCAGTCTTCTGGAAACAGCTCTGTGAGTTCTGCCTGGGTGCGGGCGTGCGCCACTAACCATGTCTCTATTTGGCGCGATCGAAGTATCCGGAAATAGTTGAGCGGCAGCAATGACTCGCCACCGAATTTAGTTGAAGCGTTCTGAGCAACAATTAAAATTCGCATAACTTGTTTGGACTCAACTGGATTTATGTAATCTGAGATTAAATTTGTTCTTTGGCATAACTAAGACGGGTTAGTTATTCCAAGTTTTTCCAAACACTGAGCTAAAGTTTCTGCACTGCGGCCGTGGCTAAATTTCGCCATGATTTTTTTCCGGGATTCCTGACTGAGGCTCAAAGCAAGTTCGGGATTTTGCAGTATATTGACGATCGAATCGGCCATTTCTTCAGGTTTTTCTGATTGGACTAATACAGCATCCACGCCGTCATCTACTAGCTCAGAAGTTCCGCCTACATTAGTAACAACCGACGGCACTTCCATCGCCATTGCTTCCATCACAGCAACCGGAACTCCTTCATTCAAACTTGCCAAAGCGAAAATGTGAGCTGCTTCTAGACCTTGGCGAATTCGCTGTTCCGAAACAGCCCCAAGTAGCTCCACGCATTCGGACATCGATTTATCTTCAATGATTTTTTGTAGCTCTTGGTGATATCCGCTGCCCCCTTGTTCATCCTCGCCTGCAATTTGCAGCCTCACGTCAAATCCCCGATTTCGCAGCAATTCTACAGTCTCAATCAAGTATTTATGACCTTTCACCGGGTTGAGGCGGCCGCAAGCAAAAATATTGCACGGACTTCCTTCTTGCCAAGGCTTGTAAGGGCTGCTGCGTTTAATTTCTGCAATATTAACTCCCATGGGAGCAACAGCTAATTGTTTGGGAAGAAAGTTCGCTAATTTATTTTTGACATCATTGAGAAGCAGTTGAGATATGACGATCGCAAAAGCAGCATTTTTCCACTTTTGTTCCTGATTTGACCCGTACACTTCTAGAGTAGGCCCGTGAAGAGTTATACTGTAAGTACAGCCTGTAATAATTGAGTTAAATAAGGCTATATTGGCGGAATTGGCACAGGAATGAACGTGGATGTGAGACCAACCTTTTGTTTTTGTTAACCCTGCTAGTTTCCCAGCAACCAAAACCAGTGCTAAGAGTTTAACTTTTTCAAATAACGATGTATCTCTCGCTTTGGCAATAACTGCTAGGCACTGCCACCATGCAGCGGGACCTGCTTTGAGAACCTCTAGGAATGAGTTAATAAAATCTTTCGCAGCAAAGGGAAATAGATAAACAGTATTTTTTTGAGCTTCTTCTGCCCATACGTGAGAAGCGATCGCTCTGGGTGGCGGTTGAGTTGATACTAAATCTGTTTCAATTCCAAGTTCTGCAAGAAATTGTCGCTCCCGCCACAAAAAGATGTGTGTTTGTCCGGGAAATTGGGGAATAAAGTATCCGATTTTTGCCTTCATTTCTTACCTACTTTCTAATTTTTAGTTCAAGGATATTTATCTACTATGCCGATGCACGAACACCTTTCTCACCGAGCATTTTTTCGTAAATCTCGACGATTTTTATGCCCTTGTTCTCCCAGGCAAATTCTCTGGCTTTTTCGATCGCCTTAGCTGACATACTTTCCCGCAGCCGATCATCTTCGACTAACAGCTTAATTTTACTTGTCAACTCCTGTGTTAGATACTCTCTAGAAATCGGCTCGATCTTAAAACCAGTTTCTTCATTCACGTATTCACCAATACCGCCGTTATTGGCAACTATGCAGGGGAGTCCGCAAGCCATAGCTTCCATTACCACTGCGCCCCCGAACTCTCGGATTGAAGGGAAGCAAAAAATATCTGCTTTCCTGTAATAATCCAGAGTTTCGTGTTGATTCACCCATCCGGCAAAGCTAACTATTTCCCCTAGATTAAGCTCTTTTACTCGGTTTTCCAACTTATTTTTTTCTGGCCCGTCTCCTACTATAGTTAAGCGGATTTTACTTTTAATTCCCTGCTCTAATTTCCCAATAGACTCAATGACAATATCGGCACATTTGTAAGGCACTAATCGACCCACAAAAAGCAGATTGATATGGCTAACATCTTTAATTGGGATACTGGTCTGGTTTAAAAAATCGTCCGAAATGCCATTTTCGTAAAACAAATCAATTTTTTGGTCCGGTATTGCAAACAAATCTTTTAGCATATTTAAAGTATATGTTGAACCTGCTAAAATTTTGTCGGCTTTTTTGTAAGTTTCTACATAACCTGGAATTAATGCTCGACCAACTGCTCTCAAAAAGTTGAATTGAGCAAATTCTTGTTTTGCCGTTTCTTGAAAACCTGGTGGAAAGGGAATGCCCCCATTCACAGGGCCTAGAATAAAAGGAGTCTGCTGGCAAACACTGACTACCTTAAACGGATACCGCGGCATCATCGGGGTAATTGCATGAACTATGTCATAATCTCCGTTGAGGATTTTTCCTTTGAATTTTTCATATACTTGCTGATTAAATTCTTCATAAATTGGGTAGCTCAAGGTATTATAAAGAGGCCAATTGACTCGCCCGTTTGCGGTGATTTTTTCGACTATTTTATAATATTGTTTGGTTAACTTTCCTTCTTCAAGGTAGACAACTTTTTCGTATTCTGGGTGTTTTTCGAGAGCGGGTTTATTTCTAATATGGGTGACGAGGGTTACATCAGCTAAATTATTGATTTTTTGGAAAAAATTGTACCCCACCAAAGGTACTGATGCCCAGTCAGGATTGCACTGCTCTACAATTAGTAAAACTTTTAATTGTTGATCGCTCATTTGTTTGCTACTCACGGGTGGACTTTCTGGGACGTTAGCTCTAATTCTAGCTGGCTGAATGAATAGAGTTGGTTGTTTTGTATTCGATCAGCTTGCTCTGCTGCCCCAGCAATCGGCGCTGGTGAAACTGGATTTGACCTTGTAGCTGGGGAAATTTGGCTAATACGCAAGACAAAGCGTAGATGGCTGAGTCTTTAGTTGTGAGAGCCCGATGCTTTAGATAATAGTTATAGGTGCGATAGGTTGCTAAGGGGTAGCCACTCAATAGTAACAAGCTCCAGCCTTTTGTCGGCCATATCATTGCCAAGGCTAGGGCTGGCAAGACTAAGCCCCAAAACCAGGTGCTGCGGGTTTCTTTGACCCAATGGCGCTCTGGTTCGCTTCCGTGCATCCAGGAGCCCTCGGCGTAGGCGTAACCAGCTCTTTGGGCGCGCTTCCACCACTGAACAAAACTGGTCATTTGCGCGTCGTGCAGGGTCATTTCTGCGTCTAAGCGAAGGATTTTCCAATCTTTTTGGCGCAGCCGCAAGCACAGTTCGGGTTCTTCGCCGGCTATGAGTGCGAGATTGAAACCTTCCACTTGCTGAAATGCTGTGGCGCGCATCATGGAGTCGCCACCGCAGGCTTTGGTTTCGCCAATGGGGGTATCCCACTCGATGTCGCACAATTGGTTGTAGATGCTTGCTTTGGGGTATCGTTCGCGCCTCCGCCCGCATACTGCTGCTAAGTCGGGTTTGGCTGCGAGTTCGCTGTAGGCTCGATCGATCCATCCATCAACTACTTCGCAGTCACCGTCCACAAATTGGACAAATTCGATTTCTGGTGCTATTTCCAGCAAGCGGGCAAAGCCTTCATTTCTGGCGCGGGCTGCGGTAAACGGTATAGATAAGTCTAGTTCTACTGTATCGGCTCCGAGCGATCGGGCTAACTCTAGGCTACCGTCTGTTGAGCCGGAATCGACGTAGACGACGCGGGCAACTTTGTCTGTGGCTGAGACTAGGCACTGGCGGAGGCGCTGCCCTTCATTTCGTCCGATCGCCACTAATCCAATTTGTTTCAAGTTTTACCTTTTGAATGCGACTACTGAGCAGTTCCTTTTATATTTTAATAAAAGTCCAGCTAATTTCATAATTTTTCTGCGACTTTTAGAAATTATTTTTCAGACTTCCTGGGTTTTTTTTCGATTATTTTTGCCGGTATTCCCACTGCGGTTGCACCGGGTGGCACGTCACAAATCACCACAGCATTGGCACCAATCAAAGCATGATCGCCGATCGTTACGGAGCGAATAATTTTAGCTCCTGCACCAATATCGACATGACCGCCGATTTTGACATCAGCAACAATTGTCACCTGCTGAAGAATCAGACAGTTAGGGCCAATGGAAGCACTGGGATGAATGACAACGCCATTAGGATGAGTCAGCAGCAGTCCTCCTTGTATTTGGCAGTTCAAAGGGATGTCTGTTGCAGTGACAACGCTCCAAAATCGATGCTGGATCACGTTCCAACGGCATAAAATATATCCTCCAATTCCACCCTGCTGCTGCCACTTTTGATAGTTGCGGATAGATTTGAGCAGTTGGCGACTGGGTTCCCACCACTTGCTAAGTTTTTCGCGGCTCCAGTCTGGTTCTGTAGCAGAAATGATTGACTTAGTGATTGACTCAACCATTGTTTGTCCAAATTTTTGATGATGTAGACAATTGTGCCTATTTGTGGGGTTTATCTTAAGATTAATCTCTAACTTGACTAGGGAGATTTATTGAATCTCCGCAGAGTGATAGCAGAAGCCATAAGGAAGAAAATGATTTAAGCGTTGTTTTCAGCAGGCCGGGATTTGATAATTTTGGCAGGGATACCAACGGCAGTTTGACCTGCGGGAATATCTGATAAAACTACAGCATTGGCACCGATATTTACGTCGTCTCCTAGGTTGACCTTGCCGAGGATTTTTGCACCAGCGCCGACGTTAACCCGATCGCCCAATTGAGGGGATTCTAGCGGTTTGTCCAAATAGCGGTTTCCCAAGGTTACACCTTGGCGGATAATGCAGTCGTCGCCGATCGTACAATATCCGTGAATAATAATAGCGTTTTGATGTTCAATCACCACGCGACGACCGAGCTTCACAGTGTAAGGCAAGTCTATCCCGTAACTATTGCGGACTTTTCGGTAGAGTGCTCGATAAATAATGCTCAAAGGAGCTCGCAGTAATTTCGGTTCTACCTGCATTCTCCAGACGCCAAAACGCTGCACTGCTACGGCGCGAAATCCCGGTTTTGTCCAATCTCGACCATGAGCAATCCAGTCTTCTTTAATTTGCTGCCACAGTCCCAGGCCGGGGCTTTCTACTTGATTTTCACTGGTGATTAAGTTTTGCTCAGTTACCATAAGCTCTAATTCACGCTATTTCTTGTTTACTCTATTGCTAGATGCCGACGATATTAATGGGTCTGTCAGGTTTTTGAGGAAGGAGCAATCCGGTTTTATCGATCGAGAATACTAATTTCTCGGCTGCACCATAAAATATTTTGCTTGCCTAGGTTAACCTGGTTTAGTTGGCTTTTACCGATTTACCAACTCCCTTTAAAAGTTTTTGGATTTTTCAATCTTACCCCCCTTAAAAAATACACTATTTAATACAAAATCCCTCAGCAATTGTGGTGGATCGCCATCGGGTTTGCCTTGAAGTACGCGGCGAACCCTCCACGCTGCAAAACCGGAAGCCCAGGATATATCAGTTAATGCTGTGTAAACCAAGCCGTAGTTTTTGATAAAGTACCTACGTCGGGAATCAAACCAATAGGTGGGCAGCCGCTTGGCGGGCTTTTTGGTGTCAGTGACGCCTGAGCTTTGGCCGACTAAGTGGACAACACGACTTTCGGGTACGTACCAGCAACTCCAGCCAGCTTTGTTCGCTTGCAGACAAAAGTCCATTTCTTCGCAGTACATGAAATAAGCTTCATCCATCAAGCCAATCTTTTCAAATACTTCGCGACGGACGATCATGCTGGCTCCAGCTACCCAATCAGTTTGACAGGTTTTTTGAGAAATGGGAGGCGCTGCGGCCCAGTTGGCTAATAACTTGGATATAAAGCCTGTCCGCCAACCAAAATCGAGTTCGGTAAAGAGGTTGTGAAACCGAAAAGCTGACTCCTGGGGCGTGCCGTCGGGGTCTTCCAAGCGGCTGCCGGCGATGCCGGCTTCGGGGTGGGAGTCCATGAAATCGACGAGGGCTTTTAAGGCACCGGGGCGAACTATGGTGTCTGGGTTGAGCAGCAGGAAGTAAGGAGGAGGATTGGTGGATTGGAGGGCGGGACGGATCAGGGCGTTGTTGCCGAAGGCAAATCCGCCGTTGCGGTTTAGGGGAATGAAGGATGCCCATTCATTCCAGCCTTCTGAGGCGATCGCACTACTAATTTCTTCGACGGAGCGATCGCCTGAAGCATTGTCGCCAACTACAACTCGCATACCGGGCAGCGATTGAACTTCGCTAACTAGAGAGCGCAAGCAGTCTATTGTCAAACTAGAGGTTCGGTAGTTAACAATGACAACCAGCAGTGGATAGGGGTGATTGGACTCGCTGGCCTTCGACATAAGTACCGTTGTTGGTTTAACAACTTTTTAGCTCAAGTTGTACCCATCTGGCAAGCTGGAGCGATCGCCCGGAGTGCAGGTATCGCCTAAGTAGATGAGTGGGAAAATACACAAGTAGTCAAAAGCGAGGGTCACTCCGTGAAACGAAGCAATCCCAAAGGTTCTGGCAGCTTTACATTCGGTTACACAGCCCGGTTTATTTGCGCCTACCTACTTACTTTTTTGATTGCTCCAACATAATTGACAAAAGCTGCCACCGCTGCCGGTGCATTTCTTCGTGAGTCAGGCGGCGAGCATATTTCAGACCTGCCATGCCCATATTTTGAAGTAGGTTCAAGTTTTCTCCCGACTGTTTGAGCAAGTTTGCTAAATCAACTGGGTCATTGCAATTACCGATCAAGCCTGTGATGCCGTTTTCGATACAGTCGCGGAGTCCGGCGGTGTTGTTTGCCAGTACCGATACGGCCTGGGAATAAGCATCGTATACTATTCTGGGCTGTTCGTCTGAGGTACTGGGAACCACAACAGCATGATATTGTTGCAGCCGCCCGAAGAATTCTCTGCCGTAAGGAATAGTTCCCAAAATTTCTATCTGTACCGATTTTTGCATTGCCTTGCTGGCTGCTTGGCAGTTGCTTAACAGTTCGCCTTCACCTAGTATGTCCAGCTTGACGGGAATGTTTTCCTCCTCCAATATTTTCATTGCTTCTAGGAGAACTAACAGGCCTTTCTCTGGAACCAATCTGCCCGCAAATAGAATTTTTAGTTGTTTGGGCGAGGCTGACAGTTTTTCGTGCCATATTTTAGTCGCCTCTGCTTCCGAAATAATATTTTCTTCATCTATCCACGAAGCATGAATTATCTGACTTTGTTGGTGTCGTTTTTTTAATAAACTTTGCTGATATTCTGCCTGTGTAAAGATTGTCAAGTCGGCGCTGTTGATGCACCAGCGATTAAATGTTTCGTATATGTAAGCTTGAATTTTGGCTTTAATGCTGGCAGGGGTGCCCGGCAGCAGCCGCCACGGTGCGGACTCGACTATGAGCACGTATGGTTTCCGCTGTATCAGGACTATTGGCGTCACTAACCATGCCATCGGAATCGGCCAGCCTGCTACGCCACTATGTACGAGATCTGAAGATGCGATCGCGCCCCAAAGCTGGGCAACCGTTGCCGGCAGCAGCAATATTGCTTGGGCCCAGCTATTTGGGGAGGGAAGGTCAATAAATTTAGCATCAGCAAATGATGTTTCCGAATCCACCTCTATTGTATCTTCAGGGGGGGTTTCTCGCACGCACGGACATGCTAGCGTGAAGTTTTTCAAATACTTGAAGTGTTGGGTTAGGTCTTTAGCCCACATTAAATCGAGATACCTGCTGCCTTTGGAGTCGCAGAAAAATGGGATGTTGAGGACTAGCAGGTAGCGCTTGTCTATGGGCATCAAAGTCGGTTCTTTAGCCCCATCTTCTGTGATATTTAACGAGTTGGAGTCCATAAAATACACTACGATTAAATGCGATATATCTATTTTAATACCACTTTAAGCTAATTCGCATTTAAATTGCATAGTTAAATAAATTTTTCCTCTTTTGGGGAGTAGGGTTGGGCGCGAAAGCCCGCCCTCAACATACAAATTAAATGCACAACAGCTTAGCCAGTTTTTAGTATTAATTGACACCCTCAACACGCAATCATATCGCCAAACAATACTGAAGTCAATTTTAAATCTCGCCGCTCTGGATCAAAGTCGATACTGCCTATAGGCTTGACTGGCAGCTCGGTGCAGCAGCGAATGCCGATAAACTAACCCCTTAGCGTCATCGCAATAGCCCCCGCCAATCACGCAGGCAACGGGATAGCCACCAGCCAAACACGCCATCAAAACTTGCATTTCCCGGCGAAATAAGCCCGTATCAGTTAAAGCTAATTTTCCCAGTTTGTCACCGTGATGAGGGTCTACTCCAGCATCGTACAAAACTAAATCTGGCTTGACATTTGACAGCAAATCTGGTAGGTATTTATCCAAGGTTTGTAAATATTCGTCGTCCTCCATACCTACAGACAAAGGTACATCTAAATCGCCCTTTTGTTTGGTGCCGGGAAAATTGACTTCGCAGTGCATCGAGAAAGTAAAAACGCTACTGTCATCTTGGAAAATTACGGCGGTTCCGTCTCCTTGGTGGACATCTAAATCGACAATTAAAACTTTGCGAACTAAACCATTTTTTTGTAAGACGCGAGAGGCGATCGCCAAATCATTAAAAATACAAAAACCAGACCCAAAAGCAGGGAAGGCGTGATGAGTTCCGCCCGCAGTATTGCAAGCCAAACCATAGTCTAAAGCGAGCTTGGCAGTTAGTACAGTTCCTGCAACCGCAGTGCAAGTGCGATTAGCAAGAGCCCGACTCCAAGGCAGACCAATTCGCCGAGTCGCTTTGTTATCGAGCGTCCCGTTGCAGTAAGCTTGAACATAGGAGTGGTCGTGGACTAATTCAATCCATTCTTGAGGGGGAAGTTCGGGAGCGTGAAATTGCGATTTATCTGCTACCCCGTCCGCGAGCAGCATCTCGTAAAGCATCCGAAACTTTGCCATCGGGAAGCGGTGAGCCGGTGGCAGAGGTGCAACGTAATCTTCGTGGTAAATAATTGGTAAGTCCATTAAAATTATTGTATAACGAATGAATCTCCAATTGAACGCCTGCAATCTCAAATTTAAATTCGCTGGAGAACTTGTATATGCAACAACTAAAAACAGTCTGGCAGTCCGGCAGCACCGACCCCGAAAATGCTGACAATCTCAATAATATTAGTCAGTGGTGGGCAAACCTGAACGGCAAAGAAATTAGCTGGGTACAGCGACTGATTCCGCAAATCGGCGGTCTGAGCGAAATTCACTGGCACCCCCAGCGTTTTGACGAAACATTTGTGATAGTCAATCCTGAAATTCGGGAGGAAACTCTCTATTGGTACATACCCGATTCTCCTGTCCAACGTAACAACACTGTTGACAAATTAGAACTTGACAACTTGCAACAGCAATTGTACATCTATCCTCAGTTGGAAGCGGAACTGGTAATTCGCGTAGGAATTCCCGAAGTTAAATATCAAACACTTGAATTAAACAATCCCGAAATCGCCTTGGGCGAAGATAATCTGCTGCTGCTGTGGGAATCTGACCAAGAACTAGAAATTAAAATTTACTTAAGCAATGAAAATATTGCTAAACTTAAGGAATTGCTGGCATAGAAAAGACAGATAAAATAGTTTATCTGGTAGGCTGTGGGTGCCACTGGATGGATCGCATCTATACTCTTAGTTACCTATAAATATCTTAAGACTGATGGGCGGGTGGGTCAAAACCGAGGTTTTTCACAGCCATACTTTGTTGCAGCGACAAGAGTAAAAAAAACGGTTTCTTCGCCTCGTGGTATGTCCAGGTGTGTATCTCGGCTAAAACCCTTTGAATGTGGCAGCAGAATGTCCAGAAACTTGCGTTATCCTCCTGGGAGTTTTAATCCTAAAGTCAAGCAAAAAACTGTCCTGAGCGCATCAACCGGGTTATACGAAAATACTTTGTCGCAGCCATTGAACAAAGTTAAACAATCCGGTTGCTTTGCTCTGGAGTGCCTAAGCGATGATGGTTTTTCGGCAGACTTAATTTGGACAGCAAATAAGGCGATTTTTGGGGACAATAAAATGTGGTTAAGTACGGTTAGTTTGAGTAGCAAACTTAAGACAAGCAACCAATAAGTTTAAAAAATAGAAGGTGCGTTAGTTGATGGCTACTATCTAAAGTTAATCTTCTATTTGCTGAGTTTGAAAAGGTTTAATAAATAATTAGGATCGGAAGGAATCGCAAAATTTATTAAATCATCAATCTGCTGCTAGCACTAAAAAAATTACCATGACCAGACAAAAAATGATATTTGACAAAGAAAGTATTCACATTTTAATTATTGATGATCAGCCCCAAAACCTGCGCTTTATATCAAACATATTGACGAAAGAAGGGTATAAAGTTCAGCGGGCGATTTCGGGAGAAATGGCGGTCAATGCTAATTTAACCGTTCTCCCCGACTTGATTTTGCTAGATATTGCTATGCCAAAAATGAACGGATATGAAGTATGTGCTCGACTTAAAACCAACGAAAAGATGAGGGAAATTCCGGTTATTTTTTTGAGTGTGTTTGAGGAAACTTTTCACAAAGTTAAAGCTTTTGAAGTCGGCGGTGTTGACTACATTACTAAGCCTTTTCAAGTGGAAGAAGTTTTAGTGCGGATCGAAAGTCAACTGACTATACAACAGCTATCAAAACAATTAAAACAGCAGAATGCCCAACTGCAAAAAGAGGTAGAATTCCGCAAGCGAACAGAACAATCACTCCGGGAAAGCAAAGCGCGTTTGCAGAAATTGGCGGTCAATATACCGGGAGTTCTTTATCAATTCATAAAGAAGCCAGATGGAAGTTTTAAGTTTGAATATATTAGTTATGCTTGTCGAGAGATTTACGAATTAGAGAGTGAAGAAATTTTAAAAAATCCCGACTTTTGCTTCGATCAAAATCATCCAGATGACCAAGAATATCTGGTGAAACAAATTGCTACTAGCGCCCAAAGTTTAGAACCTTTTGCCTGTGAATGGCGGATTGTTACACCGTCGGGTAAACTCAAATGGCTGCAATCTAATTCTCGGCCAGAAATGCGTGATAATGGCGATATTGTTTGGTATGGCGTACTTTTTGATATCACCGATCGCAAGCACGCAGAAATAGAAATGGCTGGAGCTAAAGCTGCTTTAGAACGGCAAGTTCAGCGAGAATTGCTGATCGCAAAAATAACTAAAGAAATTCGCTCAAGCTTGCAGCCAGAACAAATATTTCAAATAGCTGCCACTCAAATCGGTCTGGCATTCTGCGCCAATCGCTGTTTGATTCATACTTACGTTACTACCCCCCAAGTCGATATTCCTCTGGCGGCCGAGTATCTTGAACCGGAGTGTGAATCTATTCGGAACGTACCTGTTCCAATTTGGGGCAATCCTCACGTCATACAAATGATGATACAAGATGTGGCGATCGCCTCCAACAATGTTTATTCAGACCCTCTGTTGCAAGCTGCTCAACCGATTTGCCAGAAGGTTGGGTTAAAATCGATGCTGGCAATTCGCACTTCTTACCAAGGCAGGGCAAACGGTGCTATCTGTTTGCACCAGTGCGATCGCTACCGGGAATGGACTTCCGAGGAAATCGACTTATTAGAAGCTGTGGCGGCTCAAGTAGGGCTCGCTATCGCTCAAACTAAACTGATCGAACGAGAAAAAAACCGAATTCAGCAGCTCGATCGGCAAAATAAAGTGCTGCAAGCAGAAATTCGCACCCGTGTCCGCGCCGAGCAAGCTCTGCAAGAATCGGAAACAGAATTGCGGGCGATTTTTGCCGCCATGACTGACACAGTTTTAGTGAGAAATGCAGAAGGGCGCTGCATCAAAATTGCCCCGACAGCATCAACAAATTTGGTGAAACCTCCCAGCGAAATGATTAACAAAACCGCTCATGAAGTCTTGCCTAAACCTGTAGCAGATTTAGTGTTAAATGCCATCCAACAAGCTCTAAAAACTAAGCAAAGCATTAATGTTGAATATAGCTTTAAAGTCGGAGAGCGCGACGTTTGCCTCGACGCTAAAGTTTCTCCGCTGACTGCAGATTCAGTGATTATTGTAGCCAGAGATATTAGCGTTCGTAAACAAACAGAATCCGCACTCAGAGAAAGCCAGCACTTCATTCAAGCGATCGCCGATTCCAACCCGAACCTATTGTACGTTTACGATTTAATTGAACAGAGGAATGTTTATACCAACCGACAAATTTCGACGATACTTGGATACACCGCCCAAGAAATACAAGATATGGGTACAGCAATGATGCCGACGCTGCTCCACTCCGACGATTTGCCAAAGTTTTTTGAAAACCTCCACAAAGTAGATCAAGCCAAAGACGGTGATGTCATTGAATGTCAATACCGCATGAAACACAAAAACGGTGAATGGCGGTGGCTGCACAGTTGGGATACTGTATTTCTCAGAACAGCAGATGGTAGTAAACCCAAACAAATTCTCGGCACTGCTAATGACATCACAGACCGCAAATTAGCCGAAGAGAAACTGCTAGCATCGCAGCAAAGAATCTCGTTTTTATTGCAGCAAACGCCGATCGCAATTATCGAGTTAAACCTCTATTTAGAAATTATCACTTGGAATCCCGCAGCCGTGGCTATTTTTGGCTACAGTGAGCAAGAAGCGATTGGTCGAGTCGCCGCCGATTTGATCGTACCTGAAAGCTACCACCCGCAATTATCTGAGATTTTCAATCATGACTTGAATGCCAAATCCAGCGGCACTACCGAAAATCTGACTAAAGACGGCAGAATTATCATCTGCGAGTGGTATAATACTCAGCTAATTGACGATAACGGTACAGCGATCGGCATTGCTTTAATGGCTGTAGATATTACCGAACGCAAGCAAGCAGAAACCGAACTGCAAGAAAGTGCTTTACGACAAAGAGCGATCGCCCGCATCATTGAAAGAATGCGGCAAACTTTAGATATCCGAGAAATTTTTCACGCCACAACCCGAGAATTGCGCCAAACCCTGAAGTGCGATCGAGTCGCCATTTACCGTTTCAATCCAGACTGGAGTGGCGAATTTGTAGCCGAATCCCGTGACCATAAGTGGGTTTCTTTCATCCAAGCACAGGAACTCGATTCTCACCTTACTGAAGGCGCTTTAGACAGCGACCGTTGCGTCGTCAAAGGATTAGATAGCCCCTCACAAGAAGTACGCGATACCTATTTGCAAGAAACCCAAGGCGGGCCCTACAGCCGAGGTACAACTTACCTTTGTGTCCCAGACATTTACAAGCAAGGATTCGATATTTGTTACATCAATTTGCTAGAAAAATTTCAAGCTAAATCTTACATTATTGTGCCAATTTTCTGCGGAAAAACGCTCTGGGGATTACTAGCATCCTATCAAAATTCAGCTCCCCGGCTGTGGAGCGAAGCTGAAATCAACGTTGTAGTTGATGTAGGTACTCAGCTAGGAGTAGCATTACAGCAAGCGGAATTGCTCGCCCGCACTCAAAGGCAGTCCATGGAACTGATTAAATCCAAAGAAAACGCCGAAGTTGCCAACCGCGCCAAAAGCCAATTTCTAGCTTCCATGAGCCACGAACTCCGCACACCTCTCAACGCCATTCTGGGTTTTTCCCAAGTCATGGCCCGCAACAGTTCTATCACGGAAGAACAAAAAGAATACATAGAAATTATTAACCGCAGCGGCGAACATTTGCTGGAACTCATCAATGATGTTTTGTCCATGTCCAAAATAGAAGCAGGTCAAATTACCATCAATCCCAGCCGCTTCAATCTCTACAACCTTCTCAACAGTCTCAAAGAAATGCTGCAACTAAAAGCCAACTCAAAAGGTTTACACCTAATCTTTGAAAATGCCGATGATTTGCCACAGTACATTCAAACAGACGAAGCTAAATTGCGGCAAGTTTTAATTAACCTACTCGGCAATGCGATTAAATTTACTCAGCAGGGAACCGTGACTTTGCGCGTCAGCAGCCAATCTGACAAAGACGCCACAGAAGAAAAACAATCCCAATTGTATTTTGAAATTGCCGACACGGGTCCCGGCATTTCTCCCTTGGAACTTGCCACATTATTTAAGCCATTTGTACAAACTGAAACTGGTCGAAAATCCATGCAGGGAACGGGTCTGGGGTTGCCGATTAGCCAACAGTTTGTCCGAATTATGGGAGGTGATATTGCTGTTGAAAGTCAACTCGGTCAAGGCACAATTTTTAGCTTTAATATCTGGGTTAACTTAGTAACACAAAGTGATGAACAAGAAAAATCCCCGATTAAACAAGTTATTGCTTTAGAAGCCGGACAAGACACTTATCGGATATTAATAGTTGAAGATGTAGCAGAAAATCGCCAACTGCTGCTTAAGCTCCTGATACCCCTGGGGTTTGAAGTCCGGGAAGCAACTAACGGTCAAGAAGCAATTGCTTTGCATTCAACTTGGAAGCCGCACTTGATATTAATGGATATGCTGATGCCCGTGATGGATGGGTATGAAGCGACAAGACAGATTAAGAAAACTCTAGAAGGTAGAGAAACAATAATTATTGCCTTGACGGCCAGTGCTTTTGACGAGCAGCGGCAAATAATTTTGTCTGCTGGTTGTAACGATTTGATATGTAAACCGTTTCGGGAAGAGGTACTCTTTGAAAAGATAGCGCATCACCTCAACCTGCGTTATATTTATGAAAAAGAGAACTTATCTACTTCTTTTTCAACACCGACGCTGCTTAAAAGTTTGACCACCGAGGATTTGAGTGTAATGCCCACAGACTGGGTGGTCGAGTTGCACCGAGCAGCACTTTGTGTTGATGACAACCGCATCCTCGAACTCATCGAGCAAATTCCCGAAACTGAGGCAAATCTCGCTAACGCTTTAACAGATTTAGTCGATAATTTTCGGATAGATATCATTATCGATTTAACTCAATTATATTATGATGAACGACCATCCATTACCAGCGACTCCTAAAGACATTCTGATCGTTGACGATATGCCGGATAATTTGCGACTTTTATCCACTATGCTGACATCTTACGGGTATCATGTCAGGAAGGCTATTAACGGACACTTGGCTTTGCAAGGGGCACAAATATCTCCTCCCGATCTAATTTTACTAGATATTAATATGCCACAAATGAACGGGTATGAAGTTTGTGAGCAGTTAAAGTTAAGCGAAAAAACTCAAGATATTCCGGTAATTTTTATTAGTGCGCTAGATGACGTGCTGGAAAAAGTTAAAGCTTTTCAAGTAGGAGGAGTGGATTACATTACTAAACCGTTTCAAGTAGAAGAAGTTATAGCCCGCGTCCAAAACCAACTTTCCCTTCGTTTGCTGCAATCCAAACTGCAACAGCAAGCTAGGGAACTGCACGATCGCAATTCTAGATTACAGGAAGAAATCGCAGAACGGCAGCGGGCTGAAGAATCAATCCGGTTTTTGCTGGAAACGACGCGGGCGATCGGCGAAGCTGTAGACTTTCACTCAGCTTTAGAAGTAATTCTGCACCAAGTTGGCGAAACAATCGGATGGGATGTAGGAGAAGCTTGGATTCCCGATGCAGAAGGAACTGTGCTGCAATCTGCCCGGGGCTGGTATGCCAGCAACCCCAGCATGGAATTGTTCCGCACCCAAAGCCAACAACTGACATTTGCCCGGAATATAGGGCTGCCGGGACGAGTTTGGGCATCCAAGCAACCGGAATGGGTAGAAGATATTTCCAAGGGCTACCCGCATTTTCTCCGAAGTCAAATAGCACTAGAACTCGGATTCAAAGCGGGTTTTGGCGTGCCGATTTTGGTAGGCGATGAAGTATTGGCAGTGCTAGTTTTCTTTAAAAATTCGTCTGGTGGGAAAGACGCGCGATTTATAGACGTTTTTAATGCAGTTGGCACTCAATTAGGTTCTTTGATTCAGCGCAAACAAGCAGAAGAATTGCTGCGTATTGCCCAAGAAAAATATCACAGCATTGTAGAAAATGCGATGGAAGGCATTTTTCAAAGCACGCCTTCAGGAGGCTATCTCAGCGCTAATCCAGCTTTGGCAAAATTATACGGTTACGAATCCCCAGAAGAATTGATGTCCGAGATTAAAAATATTGCTCAGCAACTTTACGTTGACCCAGAACGCCGCCTCGAATTTGTGGCTGCTATGGATACTGAAAATGCCGTTTCGGGATTTGAATCTATGGTATGTCGCAAAGACGGGCGCCGGATTTGGGTGTCAGAAAATGTTCGGGCTGTTCGAGATTCAAAAGGTGAGCTAATCTACTATGAGGGTACTGTTTCTGACATTACAGAGCGCAAATTAGCGCAAGAAGCGCTAAAAGTTCAACAAGAACAAAGCGAGAAGTTGCTGTTAAATATTTTACCCAAACCAATAGCCGAACGCTTGAAAGCAGAGCAAAGCACGATCGCCGACAGTTTTGCCCAAGTAAGTGTTTTATTTGCTGATATTGTTGGCTTTACTGAGTTGTCGGCGAGAATGTCTCCCACCGAGTTGGTAAAGCGCTTGAACGTAATTTTTTCGCACTTCGACCAGTTAGCGGAAAAGTACGGTGTGGAGAAAATTAAGACTATTGGCGATGCTTACATGGTAGTCGGGGGATTGCCTACGCCGAGACAGGACCACGCCGAGGCGATCGCCCAAATGGCCCTGGGAATGCAGGCAAAAATAGCAAAGTTGTGCGCCGAGACAGGGGAAAAACTGGCAATTCGCGTTGGCATCAATTCCGGGCCGGTGGTTGCGGGAGTAATTGGTGTGAGCAAGTTCACTTATGATTTGTGGGGAGATACGGTGAATGTAGCGGCGAGGATGGAGGCTACGGGTTTTGCCGGCAGAATTCAAGTTACTGATGTTACTTATGAGCTTTTGAAAGATAAGTATTTGTTTGAGAGGCGAGGCGTAATTCCGGTAAAAGGTAAGGGGAATATGATGACTTATTGGTTGCTACAAAAAAAGTAAAAATGGGAATGGGGCATGGGGAATTGGGCATGGGGAATTGGGCATGGGGTATTACAACAAATAACCAATAACATATAACCAATAACACATAACCAATAACCAATAACCAATAATTCATGACTACTGACTACTGACTACTGACTACTGACTACTGACTACTGACTACTGACTACTGACTACTGACTACTGACTACTGCTATGATGAAAGTAGTTAACGAAACTTTACATAATAGCCGTGACTGCACAACAATTAGTATCTGCAACGAGTTTTGAAAAGCTAATTTGGACTTGGAAAGGTCACAAAATCCAATATACCGTCCAAGGAACCGGCCGCCCTCTGATCTTGATTCACGGATTTGGAGCTTCGATCGGACATTGGCGACAAAATATCCCCCCACTAGCGGCCGGCGGCTATCGCGTATTCGCTTTGGACTTGCTGGGATTTGGTGCTTCCGCCAAACCAGCCCTAGATTACACTCTGGAATTGTGGGAAGAATTGCTGACTGATTTCTGGGCGGATCTGGTACAGGAACCTGCTGTATTTGTCGGGAATTCGATCGGCGCTTTGCTGAGTTTGATGGTAGTCGCCAACCATCCCGAAATATCAGCCGGCGGTGTCTTAATCAACTGTGCCGGCGGGCTCAACCACCGGCCAGACGAACTAAATTTCCCGCTGCGAGTAGTGATGGGGACTTTTACTAAATTAGTTCGATCGCCCCTGATCGGCCCCTTTGTCTTCAACAACATCCGCCAAAAACACCGCATCCGCAACACCCTGCGCCAAGTCTACGGGAACCGCGAAGCCATCACTGACGAACTCGTAGAACTCCTGCACGCCCCATCCTGTGAGCCCGGAGCTCAACAAGTGTTTGCCTCGATTCTCACTGCCCCTCCAGGCCCTCAACCCTCAGAATTGCTGCCCAAAGTCGATCGTCCGTTATTGGTACTTTGGGGCGCAGACGACCCCTGGACGCCCATCGCCGGCAGCCAAATTTATCAACAATTGGCCGCCAACGATAAACCAGTGAAATTTGTTTCCATTCCCAACACAGGCCACTGTCCCCACGACGAGCGGCCGAGTGAAGTCAACGCTCTGATTTTGGACTGGCTGCTGGAAGTGAAGTAAAATTTTTCTGCTTGAGGCAACCCTTGGGCGATCGAGTCAAACCCTTGCAGTGCAAAAGTTTTGCCTCGCTCCACCGCACCTACACGCCGGCAGCAGCCGACTCAAAAAACAATTTTTGGAAAAAGTATTGACACAATTTACTGAGTCAGCTATATTGATGGACGTGTGAGGAGCGAACCAGAAAAAGCACCGAGACGAAACACGGCCAGTCGTCGGTGCTTTTTCTGTGGCAAGGCATTTTTAAGAGTTTTAAATTATCTATAATTCACATCTAGAATATCTGTAAGCCCGCCCCGCTTTCTTCCCTTCTTCCTTCTCGTTCTTAGCGTCTTCGCGGTTCGTTAAATAAATATTCTGATGTTGCAAAAAAAGTAATTGATTGCACTTGATCTCGAAAAATCCGAAAGTGTGGATTGTTTTTGATCATCAAAATTTGATTCCATAGAACTCAAAACTAGAGAGTTATATAATAATAAATTGTCGCTGGGTCGGGGCGGGTTGATATACATTTTTTCCAGATGTTGGCAAACCCGCCCCTGCGGTATTGGTGCTACAAATATCAACGATCGCCCAAAACAAATTGTTCGATCGCAGCCACCACCCCATCTTCCTCCACATCCGGCGCCACCCAATCAGCAGCAGCCTTCACGCCATCAGGAGCATTGCCCATCGCCACGCCCACACCCGCATAGGCAATCATTTCCACATCATTAAAATTGTCGCCGATCGCCATCACGTTCGCCGCCTGCAAACCCAAAAGTTCCTCCGCTAAATACTGCACCGCATCTCCCTTATTCGCCGAAGGATGCGTAGCTTCAAAAAAAGTAGCAACCGATTGAGTCAAATAAAGCTCCGCAGGCGTGTAGCGCTGCCGCATACTGCTGAGCAAGCCGTCGAGTACCCCTGGATTCTCGCACAATGCCAAAACTTTCGTCGGTTCCCCCGGAATATCTCGCCGCAAATCTTTAATCACATTTGGTTCAATGCCCGATCGTTCGGCATAAATTCGGGTAGCTGCGGTAATTTCCGGCACGTAAAGTTGGTCGTCAATGTAGAAATGGATCGAAAGCAGCGATCGCAAATGCGCTTCTTCAAAATGATCTAACAGTTGCAGAGCAGTTTGTTTCGACAGCGGCAAGTGTCGCAGCCGTTTTTGAGTAGCGTGATCTTGAATCCATGCGCCCTGGTAGCAAATCAGTGGCAATGTTGAGCCGATGTCGCGGTGAAAACGCAAAGCTGAGCGGTACATCCTGCCCGTAGCGACGGCCACTTTCACTCCCCGCGACTCGGCAGCCAAAATTGCCTGCTTGACTGGTTCTCGGATGGTATTTGACAAACCTGCGATCGTGCCGTCTATATCCACTACCAGCAATTGAATGTCTGCGGTGCCAAAAGCGCGATCGGTCGCATTAGCTGGATTTGAGGCAGTTATATTCTGCATGATTTTTTTAGATTTTAGCTGTTGATTTGCACGCACCCGTTTATTTTGCCACTGGCGGGATAGCAAAGTGCGACTTCTGATTTTTTGAAGACTAAAATATAGATAACTAAATAAGCGACAAAAAAAGTATCTAGGACGACTCTTTAGGGAGGGATTTAGCTAAGCTATATAATATTAGCCAGTTTACTTCCGTAAAAACCGCACTCGACCGGCAATGTGTATTTTCACTTACTTAATAATACTTGTGGCCAAAAAGAATGCAACTATCAGCCCGCGCTCCAAACCCTTATATCATCAATCATTCCCAATCTAAAATCTAAAATCTAAAATCTAAAATTGTATAACCGCCTTTTTGAAATTACCCCTAACTATCATGATTTCTCTTCCGGGATACCGCATTGACGGAGAACTTTATACAAACTCTCACACAGTTATTTATCGAGGTCAGCAGATTGAGGAACAAAAACCCGTTATCCTCAAAACTCTCACGCCGCCATATCCTAGCCCAGCGCAAATATCTCAACTGCTGCACGA
Organism: Microcoleus sp. T3_A4; assembly: GCF_036700465.1. Lineage (NCBI taxonomy): Bacteria > Bacillati > Cyanobacteriota > Cyanophyceae > Oscillatoriales > Microcoleaceae > Microcoleus > Microcoleus sp. T3_A4. Next base: position 65,737 of record NZ_JAUBOY010000040.1, read on the forward strand.
ATCAGAAATTCTTAAAAATTTGAATTTACCCGGAATAGTCAAGCTTTACAAAATAGAAACATACAATCACTTTCCGGTTTTAGTTTTAGAAGATTTTGGTGGTATTTCCCTAAAAGACTTTCTCAGCAATAACCAGCTAGAATTACAACAATTTCTGCATATTGCCATCAAACTAGCAGAAACTATTGGGCAACTCCATGAACACCACATCATCCATAAGGATATTAAACCCAGCAATATTATTGTCAATATCGAGACAGGAGATGTCAAGATTGCTGATTTTGCGATCGCCTCCCTGCTACCGGGCGAAAACCCCGTCCCCAGCCATCCCCATTTACTCGAAGGCACTCTCGCCTATATGTCTCCTGAACAAACGGGGCGCATGAATCGGGCGATCGACTACCGCACCGATTTTTATTCTTTAGGCGTCACCTTTTATGAGATGCTTTGTGGCGAATTGCCTTTTCAGGCGATCGATCCTATGGAATTAGTACACTCCCATATTGCCAAAACGCCAGTTTCTCCTTGTGAAAACAGAAAGCAAAAAGTACAAAGCAAAAGCATCGAAGGCAGAATCAATCAAGTAGGAACCAAGGAGATTCCTCAAGTCGTTTCCGATATCGTCATAAAACTCTTAGCAAAAACAGCCGAAGACAGGTATCAAAGTGCTTTCGGACTTTTGTACGACTTGGAAAATTGTCTCGATCAACTGCAAACTACAGGCGACATTTCCCACATAATCCTCGGCGAACAAGATCAGTCAAGTCACCTACAAATTTCGCAAAAATTTTACGGGCGAGAAGCAGAAGTTAATATGCTTCTCAGTATCTTCCAGCGGATGAGGCGAGGCAATACAGAAATCGTGCTAATTTCTGGTTCTGCAGGTGTGGGAAAATCTTCGTTAGTATATGAAGTTTACAAGCCGATGCGGCTGGAAAACGGGTATTTTATAGACAGCAAATTTGAGCAATTTAAACGAGATATTCCCTACGCTTTTTTGCTCCAATCTTTTCAAGATTTGTTGCGACAAATTTTCACCGAAAATACCGCAGAAATCCATGTTTGGAAAGAAAAAATTTTAAAATCACTCGGCGGTAACTGCCAAGTAATTATTGAAGCTATTCCCGAATTAGAACTGATTGTTGGGCCGCAGCCCCCCGTCCCAGATTTAGGAGCAAATGAATCTCAAAATCGCTTTAATTTAGTATTTCAAAACTTCATCCGCGTCTTTGCTCAAAAAGAACACCCCCTAGTAATTTTTCTGGACGACTTGCAGTGGGTCGATTCAGCATCTCTCAAGTTAATAGAACTGCTAGCAACTGACCTGGGAACTCAATATTTATTAATAATTGGAGCTTATAGAGAGCAAGAAGTAGATGCAAATCATCCCCTAATGCTGACCGCCGAAGCAATTAAAAAAGCAGGCGGGACTGTGATGGCGATCGCCCTTCCGCCTTTAGATATAAGCAGCGTCAACCAATTTGTTGCCGATACTTTGAACTGCGCCCCAGAAAAATCCCTAAGTTTAGCAGAATTGCTTTGGCGAAAAACCGCTGGAAATCCCTTCTTTTTAACTCAATTAATAAAATTTCTTTACTCAAAAAGTTTGATTCAATTTAAACTTTTACCCTCAAATCATTTGGTCGAGCTAGCTGAACCCAACCTGTCGGGCTTAGCGCAACCAATCTCAGAGCAAATTGTGAAAAAATGCCATGTTACAGGCGAGTGGCAGTGGGATATCGAACAAATACAAGAAATGGCAATTACTGACAATGTTGTCGAATTAATGATAAATAATATTCAAAAACTTTCAGAGAATACCCAGGAACTGCTTAAATTAGCCGCTTGTATCGGAAATAAATTTGATTTGAAAACTCTCTCGACAATCGCCGAACAACCTCTGGAGTCCGCAGCAACAGACCTTGGTGAGGCACTTCAGTCAGGTCTGATTTTACTCGTGAATAACACATACAATATTCCGATCGCACTAGCAGCAAGTACAGAAGTAACAGACACAATATCTAGAGATATTAGCGAAAAATTTTCCCTGCCAGTGGCTGATGTTCCTAGCGCAACTTACAAATTTTTGCACGAGCGAGTGCAGCAGGCAGCTTATGCTTTAATATCCGATTATCAAAAACAAGAAATCCATCTAAAGATAGGCAATTTTTTACTCGAAAGTGCACCGCCAGAGCAATTAGAAGAGCATATTTTTGATACCGTAAACCAACTAAATTTTGCCAAAGAAATCATCACCAGCCAATTAGAACAATTTCAACTATGCCAATTAAATTTAATGGCAGGCCGCAAAGCAAAAGCAAGTGCAGCTTACGAACTTGCCCTGAAATATTTAACCGCAGGTATTGAACTGCTGCCCCCCAAAAGTTGGCAAACTGACTACGACTTGACTCTTGCACTCTATGAGTCAGCAGCAGAAGCTGCTTATCTCAATACCGACTTTGAACCAATGGAAAAATGGGCTGAAATTGTTCTGCAACACGCAAAAAATGAACTAGACAAAATCAAAGTGTTTGAAATCAGAATCATAGCTTGTGCGATGCAAACCAAACTCCAAGAATCGGTAAAAATTGGTCGCGAAGCACTAAAAATGTTAGGAATAAACTTTCCAGAATCGCCGATTCCCCTCCACATTCAGCAAGCACTGGCTAAAACCGCAGCTTATTTGACCGAAAAGAAAATAGAAGATTTAATTAACTTGCCAATTATGACAAATCCGCATAAATTAGCAACTATGCGCGTGCTTTCCAGTATGTTTTCAGCTACATTTATAGTTGAACCTGTGCTGCTGCCACTAATTGTGTGCGAGCAAGTTAATTTATCTATTAATTACGGAAATTCTACTTTTTCTGCCTTCGGTTATGCTAATTACGGAGCAATTTTAAAAGGGATAATTAGAGATATTGAATCGGGCGATCGCTTTGGTCAATTAGCTTTAAAATTGAGCGAGAGATTAAATGCGTTAGAATTCAAAAGCAAAACGCTTAATTTAGTAGCATTCATTTTGATGAACGGCAAGCATCACGTTAAAGACTCTTTGCCGCTATTAGAGGAAGCCTACCAAAGCGCGCTAGAAAATGGGGATTTAGAATGTGTCGGATATGCAGCCGTAAATATTTGTCAGTCTTTGTATTTCATCGGTCAAGAATTGCCACAACTGGAACGGAGAATGGTAAGTTACAACCATTTGCTCTTTCAACTCAAGCAAGAAACTGTATTGACTTGGAATCAAATATATCGACACACTATTTGGCAATTGATGGGGAAAGTGGAAAGTCCAAACCTTATGTTAGGTGAAGCATACAGCGAAGAAAAATTGTTGTCGCTGCTGTTAAAAGCTAACGATAGGGTGGGACTACAGCACTTCTATTTGCAAAAATTAATACTAGCGTATTTATTTGGAGATACCGCTACAGCACTAGAAAATTCAGCGCAAGCCGAAGTATATTTAGACGGAGTTGCAGGCTTTATTAATGTTTCTGAATACCAGTTTTACGATTCTCTAGCCCGCCTAGCTGCCTATCCATCGGCAACAGAAGAGGAACAAGAAGAGCATATTTTTTACGCTGTCAGTAACCGGAAAAAACTGCAACAAAAAGCGCTTTCGGCGCCCATGAATCTTCAGCATAAATGCGACTTACTTACGGCAGAAAAAGCGCGCGTTTTGGGTAATATGGTGAGAGCCATGGAATATTACGATCGCGCAATTGAAGGAGCCCAAGAAAACGGATACATACAAGTACAAGCACTAGCAGCAGAATTGGCAGGAGCCTTTTATCTATCCATAGGACGAGAAAAAAATTCTCAAACTTACTTGACAGAAGCGCGTTATTGCTATCAGCGCTGGGGAGCAACAGCCAAAGCAGCGCATTTAGAATCAAAATACTCGCACTTGCTAACTTCAAGCTCGATTTCAACTAATATTGAAACTCACAAATCTACTAGCAGCGCTTCCACTACGAACGACAGTGCAGGCGTGCTAGACTTGACCACAGCAGTTAAAGCATCGCAAACCTTAGCCGGCGAAATAGTTCTAGACAAACTGCTGGCAAAAATGATGAAAATTGTTATTGAAAATGCCGGGGGGGAAAGAGGCTTTTTAATACTAGAAAAAGACGGTCAATGGGTGATTGAAGCATCAGGATCTGTAGCTGTCGATCGCGTTGCTGTCATGCAATCAATTCCGATAGATTTTGTAGCCGACGATCAACAAGTAACTTTGCTGGCAGTTGCAGTTGTGAATTACGTCGCCCGCACCCAGGAAAGTATAGTTTTAAACGATGCCACCCGCGAAGGACAATTTACTCGCACACCCTATATAATGGCGGTTCAACCTAAATCAATTCTTTGCACTCCGTTAATTAATCAAGGTCAACTCACTGGGATTCTATATTTAGAAAACAATCTGACTACAGGCGCTTTTACCCAAGACAGGTTAGAAATATTAAAACTGCTGTCTTCTCAAATTTCTATCTCTATCGAAAATGCCCAACTTTACGCCAACTTGCACCAATTCAATCTGAATCTCGAAAATTTAGTACAGCAGCGTACCTCCGAACTCTCCCAAACTTTAGAAGACTTAAAATCAGCTCAAAATAAACTGGTAGAATCGGAAAAAATGGCTGCCCTCGGAGGATTGGTTGCAGGTGTTGCCCACGAAATCAATACTCCCATCGGCATCGGCATCACCGCCGCCTCCCTGCTTGCTGAAAAAGCCACAAAGTTTTTTGAGGTTTACAGTAACGGTCAAATCAAACGTTCCGAGTTAGAAAAGTTTCTGGATACCGCGATGCAAAGCAGTAATATGATCTTATCTAACCTCACGCGGGCAGCAGACTTGATTCACAGTTTTAAAGAAGTAGCTGTAGATCAGTCGAGCGAGTTAAAACGCACGTTTAATGTTAAAAACTATCTAGAGGAAATTTTGACATCCTTAACAGCCAAACTAAAAAGAACTCAGCACAAAATAGAGATTAAGTGTGATGAAAATATTGTTGTGGACAGTTACCCCGGCGTAGTGTGTCAAATTGTGACAAATCTGGTGTTGAATTCCCTAATTCACGCCTACGATGGAGAAGACGAAGGAGTTCTGGCTTTTGATTTCAAACTAGAGGGCGATCGGCTAATATTTGAATATGCCGATAACGGCAAAGGAATTGACCCAGAAAATCTCAGTAAAATTTTTGAACCGTTTTTTACCACCAAAAGAGGTCAGGGAGGCACGGGATTGGGACTGCACATTATTTATAACCTTGTTACTCAAAAACTAAAAGGCACAATTAGCTGCACAAGTCAAGTAAATAAAGGCACAAGATTTATGATTGAATTTCCCGCTAAAATGAGCAGTTAGTTATTAGACCGCCAACATGGATATAAGTTTTATATAGGAGAACGATATATGTCAGAAGCTAGTAAAAACCTGTTGGCTGGGGGCGATGACGAATTAATCGCGACGGGCGACGATGAATTAATATTTGCCGAGGAAGACGAGGCGGAACAAAAACCGCTAGAAGAAAGTTGGAAAATATTAATTGTAGATGATGAAATAGAAATTCATAATATTACTAAGCTAGCGTTAAACGATTTTAAATTTGAAGGTAAAAGTATAACATTTATCAGCGCTTACTCAGGAAAAGAAGCTAAAGAAATAATCCAAAATAACTACGACATAGCATTGATTTTACTCGATGTAGTTATGGAAACAGAAGAAGCAGGCTTGGAAGTAGTTAAATACATCCGCGATATTTTAAATAATCAAATTGTGCGAATTATTTTACGCACTGGACAGCCCGGACAAGTACCAGAAGATGTAGTAATTGTCAGCTACGATATCAATGATTACAAAACCAAAACAGAACTTACTAATAAAAAATTATTTACCACAGTAGTCACCGCACTGAGAGCATTTAGATCACTCAATCAAATAGAGTCCAGCAAAAGCGAACTAGAAAAAATAGCTGCTGCTTCAGCCCGTTTTGTACCCCGTGAATTCTTGAAATTTCTCAAAAGAGAAAGCATTGTTGATGCCAGACTAGGAGACTCTGTACAAGCAGAAATGACGATTATGTTTGCCGACATTCGCTCATTTACAAGTCTGTCAGAAAGTATGTCTCCCCGAGAAAATTTTGAATTTCTTAACTCTTACTTAAGCCGAGTTGGCCCAGTTATCCGCGAGTATAACGGTTTTATAGATAAATACATTGGTGACGGGATTATGGCTTTGTTTCCTAACAGGGCTGAAGATGCTGTGCAAGCAGCAATTGAGATGCAGCATCAAGTAAAAATTTATAATAGACACAGGCAAAACAGTGGCTATCAACCTATTTCGATAGGGATTGGTTTGCATACGGGGACTTTAATGTTAGGTACGATTGGCGAAGCGGAACGAATGGAAAGTACGGTGATTTCTGATGCTGTTAATTTAGCTTCCCGCGTCGAAGGATTGACAAAGCTTTATGGAGTTGCTATTGTAGCTAGTGTCCAAACCCTTTGCCGAATAGACGATCCTCAACATTACAAGTGCCGGTTTCTAGATCGCGTTCAAGTAAAAGGAAAACAAACACCTGTTGCTGTATTTGAAATTTACGATGGCGACTCGCCGACAATGATCGAACTAAAAGCACAAACTCAAACTTATTTTGAACAGGGAATTTTTTTTCACTACCAGCAGCAATTCGCGCAAGCAAGGCAAATGTTTCTGCGCGTTTTGCAAATCAATAAGTATGATAAGGCAGCATCTTTTTATGCAGAACGCTGCGATATGTTGATGAAGAATGCAGTCATTATGACTCTGGAAGGAATAGAGATATAGGTAATGGGGAATGGGGAATGGGGAATTGGGCATGGGGCATGGGGCATGGGGCATAGGGCATTGGCAAAACAGGGCATTGGGAATTGGGCCGAAAAGAATTAGGAAATGGGCATCAGCTAAGATACTTAACAGTGAACAGTGAACGGTGAACAGTTAACAAATAACTTAATTTATGCGCTTCAAATCCCTTGATATTTTTCGCGGAATTGCGATCGCCTCGATGATTCTAGTCAACAACCCCGGTAGTTGGGAACAGGTGTATCCACCGCTAGAACACGCAGAATGGCACGGCTGCACCCCGACAGACTTAGTATTTCCGTTTTTCCTGTTCATCGTTGGCTGCGCGATGTCTTTCTCGCTGCCTAAATATATTCAAACTTATCCAAAAACCGGAATAGAAACCTCAAAAATTACACCAAGTAAGGAAAAATTAGAATCGGCTAAAAACCCTCTTCCTTCTTCCTTCTTCCTTCTTCCTTCTTCAAATATTTACTGGCGAATTGCGCGCCGCGCCGCGATTTTATTTATATTAGGATTGCTGCTAAATACATCTTCGATCGCCCTTGACGTACTTCTCAACAGCGCCCCAGTGGAAAACTTCGGTAAAATCCGCATCATGGGAGTATTGCAGCGCATCGGCTTAGCTTATTTCATCAGTGCGATCGCCATTCTCAACCTTTCCCCCCGCAATCAAAAACTGCTCGCTGTTGCCCTGCTTTTCGGCTATTGGGCTGCATTAACCGTAGTGCCTGTAGGGGGGTACATTGCCGGCGAACTCACGCCAGAAGGAAATTTAGGGGGATATGTCGATCGGCTAATTCTCGGTAGCCAACACCTGTACAAAGGCGGCCCCTTCGACCCCGAAGGATTGTTGAGTACCTTACCCGCAGTTGTCACAGTCCTCACAGGCTACTTTACCGGAGAATGGCTGCGAGCACAGCAAATCAAAACCCGCACCAGTATCAACTTAGCAATCTGCGGTCTCAGTTGCGTGGTAATCGGTCACTTGTGGGGATTTCTATTTCCGATCAACAAACAACTCTGGACAAGTTCTTATGTAGTTTTTACTGCTGGTTGGGCGTTGCTATTGCTAGCAGCTTGCTACGAAACAATAGAAGTGCGGGATTGGAAATGGGGGAGACCGTTTGAAATCATGGGAGTGAATGCAATTTTCCTGTTTGTTGCTTCCGGTATAGTTGCCCGAATTCTCTTAAAAACTCATATCGGTACTGGTGCAAATGCTCCAACAACTTACACTTGGATTTATGAAAAATGGTTTGTGCCGTGGGCCGGGCCGCTGAATGGTTCCCTAGCATTTGCCGTGACTGCGGTATTATTTTGGTGGTTAATTTTGTATGGAATGTATCGCCGAGGTTGGGCGATAAAAATTTGAGAAGCAGGACTGAGGCAGGGGGGCCAGAAACCGGGTTTTTTACGAGAAGACGCATTACAGCCCACAAATTTGGTAAAAAACCCGGTTTATTTACTCGGAGTACGTCAGTCCTGAATACTGCCATACCTGATAATTAATCCGTTTAAGTTTCAGATTTGATATAACAATACTCCGGACAGTTTTTAAGCAGCCAGAGTACCATAAGACAAGACTGAAGGAAGGTTAGGGTGATTTAAAA
>NZ_JAUBOY010000101.1:0-6999 GCF_036700465.1 Microcoleus sp. T3_A4
CTGCCACATCTCTTGATGAGATTATTCGCGCTTATTGTGCAACTTAGTGTCTCATTTTTATTTGAAATAACTATAACTCCTGTTCTGGGCTTGGCTGCTTTCGTTGAGATGCTCCCATTTTTAATTTTTAACTTTGTACATCACTCTTTATTGCAAAATAAAACGATAGCATTACTGTACATGACTACCCAACTTTTTTCTGTTAAGATTAGAGAGCTTGAGGGTGAATACTAAAAATATAAATGAGGACTTAGGGTATGCAAAAGCGACAATTGGGAACATCACAAATTCAGATTACCCCGATAATTATGGGGACTTGGCAAGCTGGGAAGCGGATGTGGGTGGGAATTGAGGATGCTGAAACTGTCAAAGCAATGCGCGCGGCTTTTGAGGCAGGTATTACCACATTTGATACGGCTGAGGTTTATGGAGAAGGGCATTCGGAACAAATTATCGGTCAAGCACTTTCAAATGTGCGATCGCAAGTAGTTTATGCTAGCAAAGTTTTCGCCAACCACCTGAAACCCGATTTGTTAATCGAAGCCTGTGATCGATCACTAAAAAACCTCAACACCGATTATATCGACCTTTACCAAATCCACTGGCCTGCTGGCACTTGGAATTCCAAGTTAGTGCCAATTGCAGACACAATGGACGCCCTGAACAAGTTAAAAGAACAGGGAAAAATTCGGGCGATCGGCGTTTCCAACTTCTCCCGCGCCCAAATAGAAGAAGCCGCCCAATACGGACGCATCGACAGCTTGCAACCGCCCTATTCTCTGTTTTGGCGCTGGGTAGAAAAAGAGGCGATGTCCTATTGTGTGGACAATCATATCTCCATCATTGCCTATTCATCTCTAGCTCAAGGAATATTGACAGGTAAATTCGGGCCAGAACACAAGTTTGAAGAAGGCGACCACCGCGCCAAAAATAAGCTGTTCATCAAAGAAAATTATGACCGAGTGCAAACAGCATTAAATCAACTCAGGCCAATTGCCGATCGCCACCAGATAAGCTTGGGCAACTTAGCTTTAGCTTGGTTGATTTCCCAGCCACAAACAAATGCAATTGTCGGCGCGCGCGACGGGGAACAAGCAGCCGAAAATGCTAAAGCTGCTGAGGTAAAATTGAGTGAAGAGGAATTAAAAGAGATTGATGCGATCGGGCGAACAGTCACCGATCATTTAGACGATAACCCCGTTATGTGGAACTTCTAAAACAGAACTGACGCAACTGGCATATATAGTAAGGTACTCCGGAACTCACGCCCAGATCACCATTCTCGCTTAACTGGCTCGAAGCCCGTTCCACAAAGAGTGAATTTCTTGTGGAATGGGCTTCTAGCCCGTTCCTAAAAAGCTAATGAGGTATAATATCTACTGCGCTGTGGAAATATTCAAAAAGTTAAAATCAAAAATCCGCAATCTAAAATCGAATGAGTTACTGCCTAAATCCCAACTGTTCCAAGCCACAAAACCCTCCCGCAGCCAAAATTTGCCGAAATTGCCGTTCAAAACTGCTGTTGCGCGATCGCTACCGGGCTATAAAGGCGATCGGACAAGGCGGTTTTGGCAGAACATTCCTCGCCGTTGACGAAGACAAACCCTCAAAACCTCGCTGCGTTATCAAGCAATTTTTACTCACAGAAACCCCACTCATCCCATCAGCAAGTAATCGCAACAGCAAAAAAGCAGCCGAACTTTTTGAACAAGAAGCAATGCGATTAGACGAATTGGGCAAACACCCTCAAATTCCAGAACTCTTAGCCTATTCCATCCAAGACGGCCGACAATATGTAGTCCAAGAATTTATCGACGGGCAAAATTTAGCACAACTTGTAGAAACAGAAGGCAGATTTAGCGAAAATCAAATTCAAGACTTACTCAATAGCTTATTACCCGTCCTTCACTTCATCCATTCCCACAACGTTATTCACCGAGACATCAAACCCGGAAATATCATCCGTCGCGCCGACAAACAATTAGTTTTAGTAGACTTTGGCGCCGCAAAAATTGCCACAGGTACAGCTTTACTCAAAACAGGAACCAGCATCGGCAGCCCCGAATACATCGCCCCCGAACAAGCTAGAGGCAAAGCATTTTTTACCAGCGATTTGTACAGTTTAGGCGTAGCTTGTTTGTATTTGCTAACTCAAGTTAGCCCTTTTGACCTCTTCGATCCTGGTGAAGATGTCTGGATATGGCGGCAGTATTTGGCCAACAACCCCGTGAGTGAACAACTCGGAAAAATTTTAGACAAAATGATTGAAAATGCTACCAACCGCCGCTATCAAACGGCTGTTGAAGTATTAAAAGAAATTAATCCCCAAGTTGCGATCGATCTAGCAATTCCTCAAACAAATTCCAAGTTAGTTAAACCAGGAAAAACTCCCGTCCAGCCCCAACAACAAACCTATAACTGGCAATGTCTTCACACCCTCACAGGTCACAAAAATTTAATTTACTCTGTGGCTTTCAGCCCAAACGGGGAAGTTGTAGCCAGTGGCAGCGATGACAAAACAATCAAGCTGTGGGGAGTTGAAGACGGGCAAGAAATTGTCACCCTCACAGGACACGCTAACTCGGTTTATACAGTAGCTTTTAGCCCGGACGGACAGATGCTAGCCACCAGCAGCCACGACAAAACTGTCAAACTTTGGCGGATGAAAGATGGACAAGAAATCCGCACCCTGATCGGTCACAGTAACTCAGTTTACGGCACAGCTTTCAGTCCCGATGGCGAAATTATTGCTAGCAGCAGTTGGGACAGAACAATCAAGATTTGGCGAGTCAAAGACGGGCAAGAAATTCGCACGCTTGCGGGTCACATCAATTTAGTTTATTTTGTCGCTTTTAGCCCGGATGGGGAAACTCTTGCTAGCTGCAGTTGGGACAGAACAGTCAAAATTTGGCGAGTCAAAGATGGGAAGCTAATTCGCACGCTTACAGGTCATACAGACTCCGTTCGCTGCATAGCTTTTAGTCCAAATGGAGAGTTTTTGGCGAGCGGGAGCCATGACAATACTATTAAGATTTGGTGGGTCAAAGATTGGCAAGAAGTTTTAACTATCACAGGACATTCTTGGTATGTTGATTCTATTGCTTTTAGTCCCGATGGCGAGATTCTGGCTAGCAGCAGCAATCAAACTATCAAGATTTGGCGAGTGAAAGACGGTCAAGAAATTTGTAATATTTCGGGTCATACTAACTCGGTTTACTCTGTTAATTTTAGTCCGGAAGGAGAGTTTTTGGCTAGCGGCAGCAGTGACAAAAGTATTAAGATTTGGCAGAACACCATGTTTGTTTGATTAACCACAATCAAAATTGTTTGTAATCCTTGGGCGGGGGCAGGTTTATGAGAATTGGTGGTTTTAGGCAATTATTGTTGGTGGTGAAGCTGCCCCTACAGGAAGTACGATCGATTCACCGGACACGATATGATTCAACCGTTCTCCCTTTCAATTTTCCGTCGCAACTCTCGAATTATTGCACTTGTATGGCGCTCGCGCGACACTTGCCAGCATTCCTCCAAAATTTCTGATACATTAAAATTGGATAAATAACGGCTAACTGAACTTTCGACATATCGATCGTTTTGCAAGTCGTAAATTATGAGCTTATTTTTCTTAAATAGCCACAGTTCCGGCACTTGATAAGGCAAGTAATCATCTAAATCCGTGTAGCTAGTTACGTCTACTTCAATTACTAGATCGGGTGGCGGTTCAACACCCCAAGCAATCCGATCTTTACCAATAATTGCCACACAATTATCGATATAAAAACAATAATCAGGTTCAATTCCTCTTTCTTCCGGCAAATCCATGGTAATTGGTGTAAACGCTTCATAATCTCGCCCCAAATAATCTAGCAAAACCATTGCCACCATTGCAATAATATGAGCTTGTTTTCCGTGTACTGGTAAAGGGGACATTAATAAAATCTCTCCTGGTCGATATTTGATGCGCGGAATCTGACGATCGCCCAATTGTTCTACAAGTGCTTGGTAATCCTGCCAACTACCTGGCAACCTCACAACTGTTCCTGGTGGCAACTGAATTTTTTCTGGCGTGACGACTGCGAACATAAAATTTATACCTCCTGACTGAGGATGTGTGTTTTAAACAACTAAAAGATATTTATCAATCTATCTGCTTCACTACCTCCAAGGCTAACCCTACCACTTCTGCAATTTGCTCATCCTTCAATCCCAACTGTCGTAATTTACCAATCATTTCAATTTTAACTTGATTCGTGCTTTCCTGGAAGTCGGGAGTCGGAGGCTGACTTTTGTCTGGGGTAGGACTGGGTTTTTATGAGCAGGTCTTGATATAGTTAATGGTGTTGCTATTACCATCAATATTATTACTATTATTTAAAGCAATCTTTATAGTGGATTGCCGTTTTAGGACAGATTTAAGATTACCTTTATCAACTGATTCGCCAAAAACATCAGATAACATTTGCAAAAGCTCGTAACCTACATCCTTAGCATGACCCGCCGTACAACCGTAAGTATCTGCAAGATCAGAATACTTTTGTCGCTTCAGTATTCCCTCGATAATTTTACGCTGCAAGTCATTGAGATGTTTGCCTGTATTAGCGCTGAGCACTTCATCTACAAATTGCAAGATATGGGCAGTGTCCATCAGTAGGGGGGTCGGAGAACTATCGTTAGTATACCCGACTTTATCCGTCTTTATCCGCCTTTATCCGCCTTGCATCGCAATTTTAGAAATTCGCGTCTTTATCCGTCTTTTTTCGCTTTGCAGTTTTGGGCGATCGGTCTATAAATGAATAGATGCTAATGTTTAGGTGACAAGATGAATAAATTACTGAAATTTACAATGTGCCTTGCTGCGGCTACCTTACCCCAAGTTTTTACTCTTGGATTTATTAATGATGCTCAAGCTCTAGTTAACCGCTCAGATTTGAATGGCTTACTACTCGCGCATCCTAGTAATGGTAAAGTCTACTGGATTGATGAAGGAAAACGACGGTGGATTGCAGGTCCTAAAGTTTTCGCCCTCTTGTTTCCTGGAAGGCAGGTTCAGCAATATATAGATGTCGAGCTGATTGAGGAAGCATCATCATTAACAATGGAAAATAGAATTGTTCTTTGTAAAGAGAACGGTCATCGTTTAAATAACAAAGTGTATCTTTTGGATCAAGGTACTAAACGCTGGGTTGCAGGTCCAAAAGCTTTTGAACGTAACTTTGTTCTAAAAGCGGTAACACCTATATCTTGTCCGGCTTTGGTGAGCATCCCAGACGGTAGACCTATCCAATAGGTCGCCCACCTTTATGGAAGTTCTAACTGTGAAGACGCTATTGCTCACTAGAGGGAGTGCACTTCCTCACCGAATCATCTCCTCAGCAGACAACAGGAGATGAGTGGTAAAGTTCAGACTCAATCCGACTGACAGGGCGATCGGGTGTGGTTTTTGATTGGGAACGTATTGTTTGACACTTAAATTGTTAAGTATGAAGAAGATAAAGGCTCAACTTCCTGGAACCGTTTTTCTAGGGTTACTAATTACAGGTTCATTATTTCAATCTTCTGGGGCTTTGGCTCAACAAATAGCAAAAATGAGATTTGTTTGGGATTTTACACCCGTAGGCGGTGCTGTCTACTTCAACATCTGCACCGATCCTGAATTCAACGTCAACGAGCGTACAGGAGGATGTGCAAATATTAATGTTCTGAACTCAAATGTAACACAGAATAGAATAAAGATAGAACACGGTTAGTAACTGATAAATTGCGTGCAGGTACTTCATACAAAGCTTGTCTGGTAGCTGACAACATTGGTCGTGGCTTTGAAGGACGACGGATTCAGTGTTACAATTTCGTGGCTCGTGATGAGCAAACAATCCGATTCTCGCTTAATCAATTACAGTATGTAGGCGATCCATAACTTTAGGTATCATGGTCTTGCTCGTCTTACAAAGATGGCGGGCAATCCCCATTCTATTTGCAAGGCGATCGCACAAGAATCACCTAATCCTCTCCTCACCAGACAACAGGAGATGAGTGGTATGGAGGCGATCGCCCCTTACTTTTTTTATTAATAGGCGATGGCAATCTTTGTGGGAGCTTTCGAGTTTGTGGTGATACAATAGCTGCCACTCAATAAAATTAAGAGGGCTGCTAACTCATTCTTTATGAGCGAAACCGTCTACATCGAAACCAGTATCTTGGGCTACCTCACCGCCCGATCGACCAAGAATTTAATTTTAGCGGCCAATATAGAAATAACTAGAGATTGGTGGGAATTTCGTCGAAGCGCCTTTACCCTTTATACCTCGGAGGCAGTTCTAGATGAAGTGGTACAGGGAGATGCAGGAATCGCCACTCAACGACTGGAGATTCTGCGTGATTTTCCCTTGTTGGCATTGAACCAAGACGTACAAGATTTAGCCGTACAACTCCTAACCCGGAGCAATCTGCCTCCAAAAGCAAGAGTTGATGCAATTCACATTGCCACCGCAACTGTTCACGGCATGGATTATCTGTTAACTTGGAATTGCAAACATATTGCGAATGCTCAAATCCAGGGGAAGTTGGCGGAGATTAGTCTCGATTTCGGCTATGTGCTGCCAGTTCTTTGCACACCCAACGAACTAATGGGAGATTAGGTCATGTGGACAGATGAGATTGTTGAAGAGATCCACCGAATCCGAGAAGAGTATGCGAAGTCCTTTAATTATGATTTTGACGCAATATTTGCTGACCTCCGCAAAAAGGAAGCAGCAAGCGGTAGAAAAGTCGTAACCTTATCGCGAAAGCCCGGTCTAACAACACGTTGGAGCGGACGGGCGAGAAATCTTGGTGGTGCTGCAAAGGTTACTCGCCGCCACTCAACTGAGCCATTAGGTAGCTAATAAATACTCAATTAGCGAGGTCAAAAGTGGGAAGAGTCATCTTTACAGCGGTTCCCGCTGTTATGAGGTACAATCAATAATAATGAAATATCATTGTGTAATCAAACCTAATGAAAGC
>NZ_JAUBOY010000041.1:0-72503 GCF_036700465.1 Microcoleus sp. T3_A4
TTTAAATCACCCTAACCTTCCTTCAGTCTTGTCTTATGGTACTCTGGCTGCTTAAAAACTGTCCGGAGTATTGATAAAAAACAAACAACAAGCAATAAGCCACCTAAAACAGGCAGAGGCTATTTTCAAAACTAAAGGCTATGACGAGGAAGCAATGCAGGTTTTCCAACTTTGGGGCGCGCTCTATTGGGGACTTCTGGGAAAGTGAGGTTTAGATGGAATTTTCTCTTCCCAGGCTCTGCTGGGAATACTTACCCCGAGGTTCGGCCTCCAAACACTATCAAAATAAGGAGAAAAAATCATGTATCAAGATACTAACAAAAGAAACAGCCCGCCGCCCATTGTTTTTATTATTGTACTCGGCTTAATTGGGTTTGGCGCATACAAGTTCCTTCCCGGTTTATTGAATGCCAAAAGTTCAAATACATCTACACCGACAACGAGCGCATCGGGAGCGATCGCAAGTCGCATCAGTTTAGGAAATCGGCTATTGGTGACATCCCAAACAACAGCAGAAAAAAAAGCCGGCGTTGAAGCTTTTGTCAATGGAGATTACCAAGCAGCCGTCAAAAAATTTCAGGATTCGCTGCAACAAAATCGCAACGATCCCGAAACGATTATTTATTTGAATAATGCCATTATTTATTTGAATAAGACCCCAGCCAGCAATGGTTCCCCCTTAAAAATTGCTGTCAGTGTCCCCATTGGTAGCAACCCCAATGTCGCCCAAGAAATCCTCCGAGGAGTCGCCCAAGCTCAGGATGAAATCAATAATAGCGGTGGCATCAACGGCGCAAAACTGCAAGTAGAAATTGTCAACGATGACAACAGTCCAGAGGTTATCAGAGATGTTGCAAAAGCATTAACAAACGATGCAAGTATACTAGCAGTAATTGGACACAATGCTAGCAACGCATCTCTCGAAGCTGCTCCGATCTATCAGCAAGAAAAACTGGTAATGGTGACACCGACGAGCTTTGCCAATAATCTATCGGGATTTGGCAGCTACATCTTTCGGACAGTACCCAATATTAGCTTAATGGCAGCTCCCTTAGCAGAATATGCAGTGAAAACAGCAGGTCAAACTAATATTGCCGTTTGTTATGACTCCCAAGCACCGGATAACATATCATTTAAAGATGAATTTGTTGCCTCTCTTACTGCTGCTGGTGGCAAATTAGTTCCAACTGTTTGCGACTTTTCTTTACCCTCTTTTAATGCGGAAAATGCCCTCGCCGATGCTGTCACCAAAGGTGCACAAGGATTGATGGTAGCGCCCCACATCGATCGCATTGACCGTGCCATCTCTCTAGCTCGCAGCAATCGAGGCAAATTGCCACTCTACGGCAGCACTACGCTCTACACCTTTCAAACTTTAAAAGATGGGCAAAAAGACGTTGACGGGCTTGTTTTGCCCGTTCCCTGGCATCCTGAAACTAATCCCGGTAGCCGTTTCCCAGAAAATGCCCGCCAGCGTTGGGGAGGCATTGTGAATTGGCGAACAGCAACGAGTTTTGATGCGACTCAAGCTGTGATCGCTGGCTTGCGACAAAGCAATACGCGGGAAGGATTGCAACAAGCACTCAGAAATGCGAGTTTTTCGGCAGCAGGATCGAGCGAGGATGTGAAGTTTTTGCCCACGGGCGATCGGGCTGGTAAGCCGATTTTAGTGCAAGTTAAACAAGGAGGAAGCACTGGCTATAACTTTGTCCCGCTGCGGTAAGTTTGTTAAGTGCGATCGCGCTCACATCTTGCACATTCTCAATCAGCCTTTCAGGGGCGGGCCGAATGCCCAACCCCTACTCCCCACAATAAAATTCCCTCTTTGTGGAACAGGCATCTTGCCTGTTTTTTAGCATGATTAAAATCTATTTTTCTGTTGAACTACCCAAATTTTTAAGATAAAATGAAATGAGTAGATTAAAGGAGAGCGTTGTGTATGATCGCGCCAGTTGAAACCAAAACCTACACCGCTGAGGAATATCTAGAATTAGAAATCAATTCTCAGGATCGGCATGAATTTATCAATGGGGAGATTGTTCTGATGGCTGGCGGCACACCGGATCACAATGAAATTACCACTAATTTAGTTGTTGCGCTGAAACTGGCGTTAAAAGGGAAACCATATCGGACTTTCAGTTCGGATCAGCGGCTTTGGGTTCCGCAGCTTAATAATTATACTTACCCGGATGTGATGGTGGTAGCGCGCCCGATCGAACTGCAATCTGGACGGACGGATACAATTACGAATCCGCTGCTAATTGCTGAGGTGCTGTCTAAAGGTACTAGAGCTTACGATCGAGATGAAAAGTTTGCTGCTTATCGCACTATTCCTAGTTTTAAGGAATATTTATTAATCGACCAATATCGGCTACAGGTGGAGCAATATTCTAAAACAGATGCGAATAAGTGGATTTTTTCGGAATATAGCTGTATGGGCGATAGGCTGACTTTAACCTCTATTCCTGTGGAGATTTCGCTGGCAGATTTGTATGAAAATATTGAGTTTGGTGAATAGGCGGACGCTTTTTTGTCAAATATCCCCAATAGTGGTAATATTCCCGTATATCGATCGGCTCTGATGGAGAACAGCCATCAGACGCAAGGGGGAAAGTTCGGTGCGAATCCGGCGCTGTCCCGCAACTGTAATGAGATCGTTGGATCTCTGAGTCAGGATGCCCGCCGATTTGTTTACAATCATGTTTTTCATCTGCGAGGTATGGATGATGGTGAGTTTATTATTTTTTTTATTATTGGATTGGGGTTTTTTAACCGCAGATATCAGCAGATAAACACAGATGAACGCTGATGTAATTCGATTTGTGTTCTGAAGGGTATCTTATTTTAAGGGAAATGAAAAGAAATGCGAGTTGAAGATAGTGTTTGGCAGGGTAGTTTTGGCTACTGGCAAAACTTGTTTATTCACCAAAATATTTTGCCGATCGGGCATACTGCTTGGAATGGTTTTTTGCATCGAGGACGAGGCTTGGTTGCTTGCAAAATCAATACTCCCATTAATGGCTCGGTGAATTGGAGTGTAGATACTATAAAGTACGATTTGCAATTTATTTCCGACTTGGAGGCAACCGTTTATTTACAGCAACTAGAAATAGAGGAAAATACTGTTTCCAATCTGCTGCAAATCATTGCTAGTTATGAACCCAAGGAAGCAATTATTTTTTTGTCGATCGCCAACGGTCACATTGATATCAATTTGTTGCAAAAGTTGGCAATTTCTCCTGTTGAGTGCTATGAACAAGTATGCAAGCGCTGGGAAGAATTTCAACTCTGCCCTAAATCCTAAAACTTACTAAAATTTCCGAATGCCGCAGCCAAAATCAATCGAAATTTCCAAAGTAACTCGCTACCAAAATGCAGCGCTTAATTACTATTTGGGCCTGACAGATTCGCCCTACCTTCACTACGGCTATTGGGAAACCCTACCTGTGCCCGCTGACGAACTAACGATCGCCCGATTGCGCCTCGCTCAGCAAGCTTATACTGTAAAACTGTTGGATGCAATCCCCAAAGGCACTCATACGATACTCGATGTGGGCTGCGGGATTGGCGGAAATGCGGCTTATTTGCTCGATCGAGGTTTTGCAGTCGAAGGGCTCGCACCCGATCCGTTTCAACAGCAGCGCTTTCTTAAGTGTACGGGCGATCGGGCAATCTTCCACCTCACGAGGTTTGAAGACTTCAAAGCAACCCATTTCTACGATCTTATTCTCTTTAGCGAAAGTAGCCAGTATATGTCGGCTGTTGATATTGCTAACGGTGCCGCCAAAATCCTCAATCAGGGTGGCTACGTTTTGCTGGCTGATATGCTACGATCTGATGCTAATTATAAAGAGGGAATGTTCTCTAATTGTCATGTTGTTACGGAACTTCATGCAGCATTAAAGCAGGCTGGATTCACTTTAGTAAAAACTGAGGATATTTCCGCCCATATTTTGCCAACAATCGATTTGTATGTAGATACTTTCCGCCGATATGGACTAAATACAATGATCTATGTTGCAGATTTGATTGCGATAACAGTTCCGCCCGTCCACAAATTCCTGCGCTGGATATTTCGCCGCTGGTTCAAGAAGTTGGTGGTTGAAGGATTGGAGGCAAGTCAACTTTTTGAGCAACATCTCTGTTATGAAATGCAACTTTGGCAGTTGTCAAAATCTGATCTAGGCTGACACAAATATAGCAATTCAATTCTACATCCTTTGTAATTTTCTTACTCCCTCCCCTTGATAAGGGGAGGGTTGGGGAGGGGTAAAAAGTTGACGACTGCTGCAAGGATTGCTATAGAATGGAAATCGGTAATCGGTAATTAGTAATCATTCATCGGTAATCGGTAATTGGAGGCAGAGCCTCCGGGTATTTATTCCCAGGCAGAGCCAGGGAACAAGGCTATAACAAATAACAAATATGTCTCAATGGATTCTCGAATTCGATCGCACTTCCTACTCCTATCCCTGCGGTTCGCGAGTGGCAATTCAGGGTTTAAATCTAAAAGTCCCCGCTGGCAAACGGTGCGGGCTGATCGGTCAAAATGGCTGTGGCAAAACCACCTTTTTTCTGTTAGCAAATGGCTTGTATCAACCGCAACAGGGAATCATTAGCTGGCAAGGTGAACCCTTTAGCTACGATCGCAAATCTTTGATGCAACTGCGCCAACAAATCGGACTCGTCTTTCAAAATCCCGAACATCAATTAGTAGCTTCGACGGTAGAAGAAGATATTTCCTATGGATTGTACAATTTAGGCTTGAGAGAATCCGAAATTGCTCAACAGGTGCAACAGGCGATCGAGCAATTCGATCTAAGCGAACTCACCCGCGAACCAATTCACAATCTCAGTTTGGGCCAGAAAAAGCGGGTTTCCATCGCCGATATCATGGTTCTCAAGCCCAAACTGCTGCTGCTAGATGAACCTACCGCCTATCTCGATCCGCGTCACACCCGACAACTGATCGGTTTACTTCAACAAATTCACAGCGCTGGAACCACTATCCTTTTAGCAAGTCACGACCTCGATTTCATCTACCGCTGGGCTGATTGGGTGTTTGTAATGGATCGAGGAAAATTGATTTTAGAAGGAACACCGGAAACCGTTTTTGCTCAGCGGGATGTGTTGGAACAATTGCAGCTTGGCGTACCACTGGCGATCGAGCTAATGGAGCAAATAAGGGCGATCGTTGAGAGAGATGGTAGCTCAAAAGTAAAGACTTTTGAGCAGTGGCAACAACAGATTTTACAAGCGCGCCGGCTGCTTTAAAGATTAAGCAGTTGTGTCATCGGCCGGGACAGGAACTTCATAGCGCAACTCCGCGAAGGCATCTCCATAAACCTTCGCGGATAAAAGTCTTAGCGGGGGTGTTGTGATCGTGCGCGGTAGCAACGGTGCTCCGCTACCAAGTGTCACCGATGCAATTGACACAATTACCTCATCAAGCAACCCACGATCGTAAAATTGACCGACCAGATCGCCACCTCCTACAAGCCAAATATTCTTGTTTCCTGCCACCGCGATCATCTCTTGATGGACAGGTAAGACATCCCCTTTCACAAATCGAATATCTGCACCCTCGATCGCAGGCATAGTCCGAGAGGTAAATACCCAAGCCGGTTGTTCATAAGGCCATGCTTGGGGATGATCGGCACCTTCATCCATCTGATGGGTCAGAATCCATTCATAAGTAGTTGCTCCCATTGCTACTGCCCCTACTTCGCGGAGGAAATTAGGATAGCTGTCTCCCGCCTCGCCGAACTGAAACAACCAATCGAGAGAGTTGTGTGAATCAGCAATAAAACCATCTAAGCTGGCGGAGGTGTAATATTGAGTTTTCATTAAAAGTAACCTCTAAAATGCCTTTACGGATTAAAAGACAAAACGCCTTCTATTGTAGAGCGTTCAAGCGTGCCTTGTCTATAATTTAAAAAAGTGAAAGATAGCGATCGCACTCTTCACCTTCATTTCCCGTTATTTGGTGAGGAGATGAACGGGTGACGAGGTGCGATCATCACCCTAATGGCTAGCAGCTTGGTGTAGTGGTGGCGATCGAGCTTATGGAGCAAATCAGGGCGATGTTTCCCCCAGACGATCTCTCAAAAATCCCCGCTTTCGAGCAATGGCAACAACAAATTTTACAAGCACGTCGGCTGCTTTAACGAGACTTAGATAATTGATAATTGGCGTTGCTGATTCACGGTATGAATCACCTTTGAGCTGAAGTTACAAAACTTACCCTCAAGCGGGTTTATAGCAATTGAGAAATCTTGAATTCATACCTCTATTCAGCAACGACTGGGGGGAAGTTCAGATTACACATTACCAATTAAAAATTGATTTAGGAAAAAGGCGATCGCCCCACTGCCGATCGGCACAGTGAGATTGTCAATTCCCAGCTTGGAAACCGACTCCAAAGTAGCAGCAACTAAAGCTACAACAGCCGACACAGCCCAAGTTTGCCAAACTGCGCCTTGAACCGCCAGCAAAATCAAACTGCTAACAGCAAAACTCACCAAATACATAGTTGCAGAACCTTCCCAACTCTTCTTAATTCCCCCAACTCGATAAATATGTTTGCCGTATTTCTGGCCGATGACAGCAGCCAATCCGTCGCCCCAAGTCATGACTAAAATGCCCAAAGCAGCGTACTCCTGATGTTGTAGCGGCCAAAACCAAGCTACGAGAACGCTGATACTAACAGCATAGAAAAAAGTCCCCAAACTCTTCCGGTTGATACTGTTAAGACTGGGCAAAATCGGAACTTGGTAAGAAATTAGGGCGATCGCACCTGCTAAAACCCCTGCCGAAACCCCCACCCAACCGGGTATTTCCAGCCACCACGCCAGCAAAATCACGTTCCCAGTACCGATGTGAACCACCTTCCGCGATACTTCCGGATCGACAGAAGTAAAGCGATTTAACCCCTCAGCTACCAATAAAATCAAGCCCAACCAGACTCCCACGAGGGAAATTTGCAGCCACACAGTCGGAATTTCAGAAAATATAGACACGATATTTAGGAAAAACTTATTTACATCAGGCACTCTTTACTACTTTAGTGGAAAGCGCGATCGCTCTGTTCAGTGTTGGGAGGATTTTCAACCGTCGCTACGGTATAATTTACTCGTTCTCCTGTGGTCGCTTTTGGAGACAAGGTGAGTTAGTCTAATCAAATTTAGTCGTTTGAAGTTTTGAGAGGCTCAGAGAATCTGATTACTATGCAGTATGTCTTAATTATTCATGAAGTAGAAAATTATGAAGCTTGGAAACAGGTATTCGATCGTGCTGAAAGCATCCGAAAAGAAGCTGGCGAGCGCTCCTATCAGGTCTTGAAGTATGACAATGAACCAAACAAAATTGTTCATTTCTCCGCGTGGACATCAATCGCAGATGCTAGGGCGTTTTTTGAGTCGCCTAGACTGGTTAAAATTAGAGAAGAAGCCGGAGTTAAAGCTCCTGAGTTTATTTATCTCGACCAATTAGAGTCAGGAGTATTGTGAAAGACCTATTTGTATAATGTAAGTTGTTCAAACTATGTGATTATGTTTTGAGTATGTACGACGGTAGCTACTACCAGCTAATGGCAGAGTACAATTGCTGGATGAATCAAAATCTATATTCGGTCTGCTCGGCAATTCCTGATGAACAGCGCAAACAGGATATGGGTGCCTTTTTTAAGTCGATTCATGGCACTTTGAATCACTTACTGTATGGTGACAAAGCATGGATGGGTCGTTTCACTCTTCACCCATTTTCTGGTACCGTTATCGGTCAAGAACTGTATGCTGACTTTGAGGTTTTGAGAGCAGAACGGGAGACAACGGATCGGCAAATTATAGAATGGTCTAGACACCTTAATTCTGACTGGTTGAGTCAACCATTTGAGTACACAAGCAATGTAGATGGTAAATGCCGCGTGCTACCGACTTGGGTTTTGGTGACACATATGTTCAATCATCAAACTCACCATAGAGGGCAAATTACCACACTGCTCAAACAACTTGGCTACGACCCAGGCGTTACAGATATTCCGTGGCTACCCGCTATATCAATCGGATAATTTCAGGTTGGATAGCTACACGCCTGAAGACTCGGCGGTTAAAACCTAGTCTACACTTGCCTCTCGTCCCAGCAGAGGGAGACTGAAGAAAATCAAGAATTCATATCAATTCCGGTTGCACGAGCGAGATGATTGTTGACTGTTGACTGTTGGCCGTTGACTAAAATTATGCTTTCGGGACAACTGACTGTTTGGACACTTGAACAATACTGATACAACCGGAAACGAGATGAAACGATCATCGAGCCATAGAAATAGCAGGAGAAACTGGCACTCCTGCTAAACCACTACTATTTGGGCGAATTCGCGCCTTGTTACGCCGGCACTCCCAAGGGGATGCCTTTGTTGTCAACCACAGCGACGGCTTGTCGCAAGGCTGCGGTACGATCGCTCATGACATGCTCTGGCGCGATCAGATCCAACAATCCCAACTTCTGCAAGCGCTGCTGAATTTTCTCGCTGGCACCGACGATGTAAACCTGCAAACCCTTATCGCAGGCATCGCGAATCGCATTTTCGATCGCCAGCGAAGCCGTCACTCCCAGCATGGGCACAGCACTCAAATCCATCACCAAAGCATCCGCATCCTTCATAGCATTGTGTTCGCGGGAGATCGCCTTCGACAACCCAAAAATCATCGGGCCGCTCAAGCAGAACAGCAACACGCGCCCCCTACCCCGATCCAAGAGTTGCTTCTCCTCCTGACTGAGGAGAACCTCATCATCCGTATCGGAAATCAGCTTCACTCCTGCAGACTGCAAACTACTCAACCGTTCGATCGTCAGGATATTGGCAATAAAGACGCCCACACCCACCGCGACAATCAGATCCACAAACACAGTCAAAAACAGCACCCCGTACATGATCAGGGAACCCTTAACAGATACTTTGTGCGATCGTTTCAGGAAACTCCAGTCAAGAATATCAATCCCCACCTTCAGCGCAATCCCCGCCAACACCGCCATCGGAATCGGTTCAGTTAACTTCGCCGCCCCCAAAACCACCACCAGCAACACCAACGCCCGAGTTAAACCCGACAACGCCGAAGTCGCGCCTGTTTGGATATTGACCACAGTTCCCATCGTTGCCCCGGCGCCCGGTAAGCCACCGCAGATCCCCGATACGATGTTGCCAATTCCTTGACCGATCAACTCCTTATCGGACTTGTGCTCGGTCCGCGTTAGACTGTCCGCCACCACTGCCGTCAGCAAGGTATCGATACAGCCCAGCATCCCCAGCATCACCGCATCCACAAACATCACCGTGATTTGACCGGCGGAAAAAGTCGGCAATTGCAAGGGGGGCAGTCCCACCGGAATTTCGCCAATCCGGCGAATCTCCGCGCCCTGGAACACAGTCATGGAAATTACCGTGCCGACAATCAGCGCTATCAATTGCGGGGGTACGATTTTCTTCACCTGTTTGGGCATCAGGAAAATAATTGCCACCGTCAAGGCACCCAGAATTGCTTCCGGCGGATTTATGTTCGCTAGCAACTGCGGAATTGCTAAAAAAGTGCCCAAAACACCGCCCTTGGGCGGGGCTTGACCCAGAAAGGGTGCAATTTGCAGAATGATCAAAATCACGCCAATTCCCGACATAAAGCCGGAAATCACGCTGTAGGGCATCAGGGTGATGTATTTCCCTAGCTTGAAAATACCAAAGATGATTTGACACAACCCCGCCAGCATCACAACGGTAAACGCCATTGCTAGCCCTTGTTCGGGATTGCTGGCGGTGAGGGATGCGACGATCGCAGTCATCACCACAGTCATCGGCCCGGTGGGTTCAGAAATCAGTGTTGGGGTGCCACCAAACAGCGCCGCAAAGAAGCCAACGCAAATGGCACCGTACAGTCCCCCGATCGGCCCGACTCCGGAAGCGACCCCGAAGGCGAGGGCCAGGGGCAGCGAGACGATGGCAGCCGTGACACCGCCGAAGATGTCGCCCTTGAGATTATTAAAACGAATCTGATTAGTTATTGACATGAGTGGTGCATTAATAAACTAGACAGAATTTAACAATGCTGACTTTGATCCCTTTACCCAGTGTCTGGGCAAAAGTTTTCCCTAATCGCCTGACAGATAGCACAAGCAGGGCAGACCCAAGGAAAGGTCTGTACTTGTGCCCGATCGATGTCAAACTCGTAAATACTTAATTTTTTAGTATTTCTTAATTTCTTAATTTAATGTAAAACGTGTCCGATCGAATTTTTATTTTTTGCTGCCGACTCTCGGAACAATCCCCCGCAAGTTCCTGCTCTAGCCAAATCTGAACCAATCTCAAGGCCAGACAAAACCCCGTACTCTTATTAAAATTAATATATGAGCCGCTGCTGATAATTAATAACTCTTATTGATGGTTATTTCATCAACTCTCGCACAAACTCAAACGCCCTTGGACGCAACTCGACGGGCAGCAGCGACAATCCCAAACCAGCCCACATTTTCGCATCAGAAACCGACTTTCCAGCCCGCACCATCGATCGCCCTTTTGCAGTTTCACCCACCTCAATCAGTCGCAAACCTAGCGCTAATTGAGTTTCGGCAATCCTTTTGAGCCTGACTGTTTCCAACTTCTCCGACTCAAACTCGTACCCGGTCAAATAGCGCAATTTATCGCTTAAATACGGAATTGCCCGATCGACTCCTTGCTGTCCTGCATGAACTCGATACTCCATCAACAGCTCCGGCAAGTAGTAGCACTTTTTGCCCGCAATCGCAAGTCTCACAAACAAATCGTTATCTTCGCAATTTTGCAAATTCGGCCGCAGAAATCCGACTTCTTCCAGCGCGCGGCGTCGAAACAAAGTCGCCCCTATTTGCAAACTCTGTCTCAGAAACACTGCAGGGAGCAAATCTTCAATAATTCCCGGCGATAATTCGGTGCGGCCCCACCGCTGCGAATTGAGTTTCGTCTGGTTTTCGTCAATATAATTGTTAATGTCGATCACCCAGTGATCGGTACTGACAAAATCGATGCTGGGGTCTTTATCTAAAATAGCCGATGTCCGCTCTAGAAATTGCGCGCTCAGGCGATCGTCATCGTCAAACTTGATAAAATATTTGCCCCTTGCTGCCGCAAAGCCCGATCGCATATTATTACTCTTGCCGATATTCTGCGGGTGGCGAATGTAGCGAATCCCGCGATCGACAAATTCCGACATCAACAGAGGAGTGCTGTCAGTAGAACCGTCATCACAGATAATTAATTCAAAATCTGTATAAGTTTGAGCGAGCACGCTGGCGATCGCACTTGCCAACAAATGCACTCGATTGTAAGTAGGAATGCAAACGCTAATTTTCGGCACTACGACTATTGTCAATTTTAAATTGTGGAAAAAATTCGCACTTCAGTCTAGGAAAATAAACCACCAATGCCCAATGCCCTGTTTGGCCAATGTATTTTAACTCAAACGAGCCGTACACTCCAGAATTAACTTTTGATTCACCAAAGCAAAAGGTTGAATTTCCAAAGCGCGACGAAAAGCTTGAATAGCATTTAGGTATTCTCCCAAGGCAGCGTAGCACAAACCCAGGCCGTGCAACGCCCCAAAATGCACCGGGTTGAGTTTGAGGACAATTTCGCAGTCGTCGATCGACTTTTTATAATTTCCTTGAGTATAGTGAAGTACGGCGCGTCGGTTCCAAGCTTCCGCAAAATCCGGCGCTTCCGCAATCAATTTCGTCAGCAAATCCAAAGCGTGGTGAACATCGCCTGCATCCAGCGAAACTTGCGATCGCCTGAGAATTTGCATCCCATAGTCACCCTTCTGGTTAAACCAAGTGCGCCAGAGTTCTGTAGTTGCCCGATCGCGAACACTTTCGTCGGGCTTTTTCAAGTCTTCGAGCAGCGCCTTAACAGATAATTCGTCCATAGGTGAGAAGATTGTTAAAAAGATTTTATCAATCAATTTTATCGCGCAAGCGGCAACTTTATTTATTCCACATCCCATGAAGATTTTGATGCTTTCCTCGACTTTTCCCTATCCACCCAGCCGCGGAGGAACTCAGGTAAGGACGTTTAATTTATTACAATACTTGAGCCGGCGACATGATGTAATTCTCGGCACTGTACGATCGCCCGATGTCACCGATGCACAAATCGACGCATTGCGCCAGCAAGTTGCAGAATTGGCAGTTTTTCCCCATCCGCAGACACCCCCCCAACCCCCCCTTGCTAAGGGGGGGCTAAGACTCCAGCAGGAGACTGAGGAAGGATTTTTACCTCCCCCCCTTAACAAGGGGGAGACTGAGGGGGGGTTCTCTGAAATAATAGGAAAATTCCACAGATTCAGTCGATTTTTGTTGTCCGGGACACCTCCAAACGTACTCTCAAGCTACTCCCAAGCAATGCAGAATTGGGCCGACGAATTGGTAACAGCAGGCAAATGCGATGCTGTCACCTGCGAACACAGCGTTAACGAGATTTACGTGCGTCCAGAATGGCGGCAAAAACTGCTGACAGTGGCAAACATTCACAGTTCCGTTTGGGGAACTTGCAGGGAAATGTTAGCAACCGGCACCTCCGAAAAACCCCTGCGCGATCGACTAAATTTACCGCTACTCGCCCGCTACGAAAAACGCTACTGTTCCAAATTCTCCCGCATTGTTGCGACAACATCCACAGACAGAGAGCAACTCCTCGAATTACTGTTGCCTCCGGTTCGAGTGCGAGGAAAACAAGATTTTTTTGTACCTCCCATAGATGTAATTCCTAACGGCGTGGATTTAACTCAATTTCCCTATAGGCTGATCGATCCGGGAGGACACACCTTAATTTTTGCAGGCGCAATGAACAATTTGCCCAATATTGACGCGGCGCGGTTTCTCAGTTTGCAAATACTGCCACCTTTGCAGCAGCGCTATCCTGATGCTACCCTCACCCTAGTAGGGGCTTCGCCAGTCCCGGAAGTGATCGCCTTGGGGGAACTTCCGGGAATTCAAGTAGTAGGTCGGGTGCAAAGGGTGGCAGAATATTTGCATCAAGCTGCTGTTTGTGTGGTGCCGATGCGGATTGGTTTTGGGATTAAAAATAAAACTTTGGAGGCGATGGCTGCGGGAACTCCCGTGGTTGCTAGCGATCGAGGTTTGGAGGGTTTAGCCGTCGATGGCGGCCCACAACTGATAAGGGCCTTGCGGGCGAACAAAGTTCAGGAGTATGTTGAGGCGATCGCCAGTTTGTTTGAAAATCAGCAGCTAAGACAGGAACTCTCTGTCAACGCTCGATCGCTTGTGGAAAGCCAATACACTTGGGATATCATAGGTCGGCAGTACGATCGGCTATTGCAATTTTAAACTCTAAATTCTAAAATCTAAATTCTAAAATGGCATGATGGAACACAAAATTAACCCCTCAAAAAATCGAGCCAAACCCCCAGAAAATCCCAAAGTTGCTCCTCCTCCGACAAGACGCCGGCGCCAAACCCGACGCCCCAAAAATCTTCAAGAGTCCCAGCGTCCAATACCTACTCCCCGAACTCGCGCCAGATATCCCTGGAAAAGACTGATAGCTAATTTGACAGCCCTCAGCGTCTTGGCTGGCTGTGCTGCTTTAATGGGAGGCGGCGCTTGGCTGAGTTATCAGCTCATCGTCGATCCCAATGGCAACAAGTTGATCTCTCAGTTTGTGCCTGAATGGTCGCGCCTGCCTACAGGTAGCAGAGATTCGATCCAAACTCTCGATCAAATCAAAGCCAGCATCCGCAAATTGGGATTCGTAACCGGAGAACCCCTGCCGCTTCCCGTCGATCAATCCCGCGATAATTCTATTTCCGATTTGCTATTGCCGGTGATGGTAGAAAGAACTGTTAAGGCTTCTACTGTTTGCAAAAATCCTTGTCGTCAAATTGTCGAACTTCGGGTGTACAAGCGGGTGCAGTTGCCCGATCGCAGTTCCGATAAAGAGCAGTATTTTCAGCTAGCAAGTTCTGTGAATGTAGAAGGCCCTGCGGAATCTTTTGTCATTGCTTCTTTAGCTGACTCTACATCTGACAATCAAGCCTCGAATCAGTCGTTACCCCTAACAGAACTGCGCCGCTTTGACGGAAAGCCCCCCGCCTCGGGCATTTGGTTTAATGTCAGCGGTAAACTAATGCGGGGCGACAAGAAAATTCCCTACGGACAAGTCGTTCGCTACAACCCCAGCCAAAATCATTTAATCTCGCTGTTGGAGTGGGCGAGTGCGGCCGGACAACCGCCGAATTGGCAGCAAATTGTTAAGGGCGAAAACCCGCAGTTGGCGATCGACCAAACAGTTGGTTTAGAGCCGCAATTTACCCTTTATCAAATTGGCCCGCGCAAATTTTTGCCGAACCCAGTTCAGTTAACGGCGATTTCTTTAGAAGAATTTGCCTTCAATGACGAGACTTACAAAAATGGGCTGCGACTGGCGAAAAGCGGGCTGTGGTCTCCAGCATTAAATGTTATGCGTGTGGCGAAGGGGAAAGCTGGAAAAAATTGGCCCGCAGTCGCGCAAGCTCAGCTAGAAACGATCGAATTTCACGCTAAAATTACTCGGGCTCAGGCGATCGCATCTTGGGCAAGTCCCGGTCAACAAGTTCTCGCAGAATTGATCGACGGCCGCTGGGCCGAAGCTTTGCAAGTATTTGAAGCCGATCCGAGTAACAGTCACGAAATAGCCACAACCCTCAAAAATGACAGCGGGCGGATCTGGAACCGCATCGACGCCGCCTTGAGAGTAAATGCCGCTGACGCCGATGTCAAGGCTTGGGGCGCCCTGATTGTAGCGTCTCAAGACGGAACTCGTGAGGCGATGAATTGGCTCGACCAGCAATCAGATACTGACAGCGAAACAAGAACTCGAATTCGGAATTTGGTCAACAAACTTCAGGAAGCAGTTTCTCAGGCGGAAAGTTTAGAAGACCACAAGAGTCAAATTATGGGTTCTGCTACTTTAATTAACAGTGTCAATCCCGCTGAGTGGCTGGAACCAGAACCGAACAATGAGTTAAAATTGGCAGGAGAACAAGTTTGGTATCAGGTGCAGGTAGCGAGTTTTTACGATGGTAGTCGCTGGGTTAATTCGCCATTTTCTGATGTAGAAGTGAGCTCTTTTCCTGCTACTCAAGTCAAG
Source organism: Microcoleus sp. T3_A4 (assembly GCF_036700465.1). Lineage (NCBI taxonomy): Bacteria > Bacillati > Cyanobacteriota > Cyanophyceae > Oscillatoriales > Microcoleaceae > Microcoleus > Microcoleus sp. T3_A4. The sequence goes on from NZ_JAUBOY010000041.1 coordinate 15,164, forward strand.
TGGCTCTGGGGGCGGCTAGGATTACAGGCTGACCCCAAGATTAAAATTGAGGTAGCGATGGCTAACGGTCAACAAAGAGTTGCTGTAGGAACGGTGAAAGCAGTGCAGATTCAAGACGGAAGTCTGCGCTTGCTGGCGGCGGTTGACAAGCGATCGTAATCTGGCAGAAAGCATTCGGCAGATAGAACAGTCCCGGAGGCACTCTTGACACAAAGAAACCGGGTTTTTTTACCGTTTCTGCCGATTGCAACAGAAGTATTTTCGTAAAAAAACCCCGTTTCCTGGCACCCATGCGTCCAAAACTAGGAAAAAGGAAAATGCTTTCTTCTCCCCCTCCCGCAACTCATCGAGAAGCGCAATCTCAAAACTCTTCCCCTTGCCACTTATCGCTCTTGAACAACAATGCAGACAAAAATTTTGTTAATTAAATTAACACAAGTTGCACACAAAAAACCCAGAACTCTCAAATCGCGCCTTTTTTAGAGAGTGCTGCAATCATCTGGCGTTTGACTGCTTTAGCCCAAAGCTCAAACTCCAAACTGTTGATATTGTTAATTTTCACTTCCTCAACAGGCTGAGTTGGGGCTTCTTTCTGTGCTGTAGTCTCCATTGTTTTTTCCTCGTACAAAAATTGTTAGTAGTCGATCGCAAACGGTTAACGTCATACATCTATTTTATGAATTAATTCCTGCGATTAATTACACTAAAGGCAGAGATTTTAACCATAAAATGCAGTAAATACATTGAGATAATGCAATTTACGAATATAATGTAAGAAAATCCTACAACCATTGCTGTATATAGGCTTTCCCTGACATTAAAATCTTACAATTTACATTGTTTGGCACTATCAAACCAATAGTTATGTTAGTAAAATTATTTTTAAATGAATGTATTGACATATACAGCCCAAAATCATTTTGTTGAATTCACATAGTGCCGTAAAGTCGATCGCCCGCATCTCCCAGTCCGGGTACAATATAGCCGTGCTCGTCCAAACACTCGTCAACAGCAGCCGTATAAATCTGCACGTCAGGGTGTTGTTCGTGAAAGTGCCCCACTCCCTCCGGCGCTGCCAGTAAGCACAAAAATTTAATAGACTTCGGATTAACTTCTTTCAGCCTATCCACTGCCGCCACTGCTGAATTACCAGTAGCCAGCATCGGATCGACAATTAAAACATCTCGCTGTTCGATATCCTGGGGAACTTTGAAATAATATTCAATCACCATCCGAGTTGTCGGATCGCGGTACAAACCAATATGTCCTACCCTCGCAGACGGAATCAGCTCTAAAATACTATCTAACAGTCCCTGACCAGCGCGCATAATCGAAATAATTACAATTTTCTTTTCTGCCGCCAGCACCGGTGCATTCATTTTGGCGATCGGCGTTTCTATTAGTTCGTATTTTAGCGGCAAATCTCGCGTCACTTCATAGGCTAGCAGCAGTCCAATCTCTTTCAGCAATTGGCGAAATTTGGCCGTGCTCGTTTGAGTTTGCCGCATCAGAGTTAACTTGTGCTGTATCAAAGGATGGTCAATGACAGTAACTTTAGGACTCATTTTTTTGAATAATTAATTAGCTTTATTCTAACTTATCAGCCATCAACGCCTTCTTGACGAAAAAAAAATCGGTTTCTGTGACCCCTACATCCAGGACTACTTATATCAAACCTGTATTGAAAACAGGAATACCGCGCGAATAAAATTCGCTTCTACACTTGCCTTTTTTCCGCGCAGCGCGACACTAAATATGCGAGGTTTGAAAATACACAAATATGTCATTCTCTCGTTTCCTCTCCTTCCGGCCCTCTGCCTGGGAACGCACATCCGGGGACAAAAGCCTCCCGACTGGTCTCGCTCGCTTTCTCGCGAGCCGTCCAAGCCTGTTAACACAGATCCGGAGTTTCGCACCGAAATCTTCCGGAACTTTTAGGAGCAGACATGAATCATAGAAAGTATCAGCAGAAAACCTATTTTTTCGATTAATTCACTAATTGAAAAAACCTGATAAGGAACTTCACATAAGGTCATAAGCTTGGCTGTAATGGCTTTTCATCTTTCCACATGAAAGCGGTTATATCCCCGTCTAAAAAACATTACCTAAATTCAGTTCCAATTTTTTAGGGTGCTCCTAACACACAACTTTACTTATGAAGTAAGGAGAACATCCATGAAGTTTGTAAAACTATTGCTAGCTACGGCATTAATGACTGCTTCTATCAGCCCCGCCTTGGCTAATCCTGCCGTTCAAATTTTAGGTGCAAGCTACGGCGGTAGCGGTTGCCCAGATCGCTCCGCCAGCGTCAGCGTCAGCCCAGACGGTCAAGAACTGACCATCCTATTTGACAAGTTTGCAGCCCTGGGAAATGTCTCAGCAGAAAGCCGAAAAAGCTGCAATCTGAGCATTCCCATCAAAGTACCCCAAGGCTTCCAAATTTCTATCTACGATGCTGATTATCGCGGCTACGTGGCTCCTAAAACCACAGGCAACCTGCGAGCAGAATACTTTTTCGCTGGAACCCGCGGCCCCATTTTTAATCGGAATCTCAGCGGCGAAACTAACTACAATGTTCGAGATAGCTTAGCCACTTTAGCTAATGTTTGGTCTCGCTGTGGTGACAGTGTAAATATGCGAGTAAATGCTGCAATGACAGCCCGCGGTGCTGGCATGGCCACCGTTGACTCCTTCGATTTGGCTCATCGCGGTTTAGTTTATCACGTCAAATATCGCACTTGCCGCTAAGCAGCTTGTTGAGAGTGTAGTGTGAGGTATTGTTTTCAGGTTTGAATTTTGAATTTTAAGTTTTAAGTTGGAAGAGGGGATAATTTTCCCTCTTCCTTCTTGCTTCTTCCCTCTTCCCTCTTCCCTTTTCCTTCTTCCTGACATCCGTTACATCTGATATCTTCTTGCACCATTGTCAGCAACAGGCTTTTCGGCCTGTTCCACAAAATATAAATTTTCTTGTGGAACAGGCCGAAAAGCCTGTTCATAAAAAGCTAATTGAGAATGGTGCAACATATGAGTTACATCCGTTATATCCGTTACATCCGTTACAGAATCCGTTGCCGAACTTCCTTCTTCCCTTTAAAAGACCGTCCCGTCACTTTCAATCTGAATTGGCGGCACTCCACCAGCCCTCAATTCCCCCGCAATTTTCCGCCCCGCCGCCCAAGTTCCTCCTTGCAAAATCTTCACCAGCGGCAATTGATCCGCACTCAAATGCAGCTTTTCTCGAATAGCTGCGGCAATTTTATCTAAAAGATTCACAGTGAGCGATCGCCATTCTACTATAACTTCCGAACCAGGCAAGTAACTCTGTTCAAAAATATCCGAATCTTTTGCCTGCAGCAGCCCAATATCCAAACACAAACCGCCGTTGCGGTACTCCGGCAATCCCGTTAACTCATCCAATCCGGCGACTTCTAAACCAAGTTCTTGCAGCGGTTCCAACAGCGAATAAGTCAACCACTGCGAGAGTTTGTGAAACGGCACGAATTCATCTCCCAGATTTTCTCCTGTTAAAGCCGGATGCCGCCAAACATCGCCTAAATTAACGCCACCAATTGCATATCTTCCTGGCCAAATTTCCCCAAAACCTCTCAAAACAGCGCTCAATACTTCAGTAGCATTCACAGTGTTGACTCCCGAAACCCGATCGTCTAGCAAGTATTTTGCCAAATTGCCGGGACGCGGGTTTTCGCTGCCAAATAATAATGGATGCTGGGAAATCGCAGTTCCCAAACGCTGCAATAATTCTAATCTGCCTGTTAAACCAACTAGCGGATTGTCTCGACTTACCTGAAATCCAGCAGCTAAGGCTTCTAGTTTTAATTGAGAAAGTCCGCGAGAATCAGCTTGCCAAGGAAAATCGGGATTGCTGGAAAAAACACCTTGACAAAACATCCGCAAGCTGGCTATTGCTAACCCTTCAGAACGGCGGTAAACCTGTCCGGTTTCAGGTTCGCAATACTGCCAATCTGCACCAGCACCGGCATCAAGCAAAACGCTGATAATTGCTAAATCAAATTTGATTTTAGCTTGATCTATGAGTGCAAATTCTCCTAAAACTGCATCTAATTCAGCGATTCGCGACAGGTTGCCGGCTTCAAAATGTCGCCAGCGACTGTGAAAGGGAATGTTAAAATCAGGATACTGTTGGCGCGTTGTGTCAATTACATAATTTGCTGCTTTGTCGAGTTGGGATAAATCGACGCGGAAGTAGCGAAGTTTGTCTTGGCTGGCTAAATCAAAAAGCCGATCGCACTTTTGGCGAATAGCAGCCGGCGTTCTCAGATATTCTACAGTCTCAAGTTCAATATTGTGCAACTTCATACAACCAAACAGCGGTAAACATCGTTTTCTTGAAAAAAGTCAAACTGACTGTAATCTAAAAGATTATCTAAAATCGCATTTTTATCGATTTTGATCAGCTTATATTCCCACTTAGACCCGCTGACTTCGCGTTTTATTTGATCGGAAACTATGACCGAATTTCTTTCTCTACCCGGACATACTATTTTACTTAAATCTTCCAGCCTGTCGGCTATGTGAATATCTTTTCCGTAAGTGCAAGACCGAAATATATATAAATTTCCCTTAGCAACTCCCACCGACAAGCCACAAGGTATTTGATTAGCGTCAATAAAAAGTTTCCAATTCTCGCACAGACTTTCCATTGCTGCTAAGGCTGAGTGAGCTTCCGGGAAAGTCAACAAATGCGAATCGCCAACAATACTCCGAATTGTACCGCCATATTCTTCGCAAATTGTTTTTTCAAAAGTATCAAAGTTGGTGAGCAAATATTCAACATCTTTGATAGAATTAGATTCTTGATAAGCTATAAAACCTCTCAAATCAGCTTTAATTATGGCTTGATTCTTGATGATTCGCGTTTTGTAACTTTGGTCAACTTTGTAAACTTTTTCAGGTTCGCTCATCCCTTTCAAAGAAAACTCGTTAACAAAAGACGTTTGCACTTCTGCTTTGTTGAGCGCTAGCCATGCTGCTTGGGACAAATATATCTCATCCGGCGGAGTTACTGATTCTATGCGCGCTGTTAAATTCACCGTATCGCCAAAGATATCTTTATCTTGATGCAAGACATCTCCTAATGTAATCGACACGCGAATAGCCAATCGTTCGTCGTTCGCCTTGCTAGATTGTTGCGCTCTCAATTCTTGCTGCATTTCTATGGCTGCTACCGCCGCTGCTGTGACGCTGGGAAAAATTATCCAAAATGAATCACCTTCCCCTTTGATCACGCTGCCTTCATTTCTGGCGCTAATATCTGAAACAAAAGTTTTATGCTCGTTTAACAAACTACTTAAGTCCGACTGAGATAATTTTTTGACTCTGGCGGTATATCCACAAATATCTGTTTTTACGATCACACTAGAACGCAAATTAGCCATAACCTACCCTGACTGATCAAAAACCAGCAATAAATTTCATTTAGCAAAGACGCGATTGTTCGCGTCCCATCGGTCGCGTCTTTGCCCTCTTAATCTCCTAAATCGCGTCCGATCGCTTCTGCAAGAATTGTAGCATCTGGCACAGGGTCAGGCGTGTAGTAGCCGGCGGCTTTTTTGGCGACGATTTCGACTTGTGCGTCTGCGGGAATCCAATCTTCAGGAATAGGGATGCGATCGACCACCTGAATGCCAGAATTGATAATCGCATTGTATTTCATATCGCTCATAGAAACTAAACTGTCAATGCGAGAGATCCCCAACCAGTGCAGCACGTCTGGCATTAGTTCTTGAAACCGCATATCTTGAACTCCCGCAACACATTCAGTGCGCGTAAAATAGGCATCAGCGCGATCGCCGCCTTCCTGCCGTTTTCTGGCATTGTACACCAAAAACTTAGTCACTTCCCCCAAAGCTCTCCCTTCCTTACGGAAGTAAACTATTACCCCAGAACCGCCGGATTGTGCCGTTTGGATGCAAATTTCCATCCCGTGTACCAAATAAGGGCGACAAGTGCAGATATCGGAACTGAAGACATCTGAACCGTTGCATTCATCGTGTACCCGTACCGCCAACTGCTTATCCGGGTCAGAAATATTCACGACATCGCCAATAATATAAACCGTAGTTCCGCCAATTGGTGGCAAGAAAATGTGTAAGTCTGGCCGCGTCACTAAATCCGAGAACATTCCGCCTGTTTGCTCGAACAGGACACGGCGGAGAACGCTTTCTTGGGCCCCAATCCGCCTCGCAATTCCCGGCAAATACCACACCGGATCGATCGCAACTTTAGTTACTGCTAAATTGCCACCTGCTTTGACTATTTTGCCATCAATTTGCACTCGCCCCTTAGCGATGGCATCTTGCAATTCCGGCATATTAATGTGAGCTTTAGTGACAGCAATTGTCGGTCGAATATCATATCCCTGCTGGAGAAATGAAGTATAAACTTCGCTAACCAAACCCCCAAAGGGATCGAGAGAAACAATCAAATTGCGATCGCCCCAACTCGCGTGCGGCCCGATGTGTGCGGCCGGAGAGGTGTTGGTAAAATCGGGGCGGTGATCTGCTTGGAGTGCGCCGGAAGCAACTGCTAGCGCGCGATAAACAGAGTAGGAACCCGAATGAGTGCCGATCGCATTCCGGTGAGACGATTTGGTAAGGCTGCCAATCACAGGCCCCCGTTTCAGCGGATCGATTTCTCCCCAGTGGATGGGATGAGGTTTTGTACCGGATCTGTCGGGATGGGATGTTAAAACTATATGCTTGGGTTTTGACACAGTTGTTTTTGGCTCTTGCTATGGATGCTGCTGTTAGTTGAAAGTGAAATTGCAATTTGAAGCAGTGATTTATGATACCAACAGTACACACCTCCAGGGTTGAAACAATCCCGCTACACACACACAACCTTTTCTCGGCTTGGGTTTCACGATAACAGGAGGTTTTCGTCGGATTTGATATAAGTCCAGAGTTCAATCTTTCCCAGTATAGCCAACACCAAAGCCAGCACAACTGCCAAACGCCAACTTTGAAGTTTTAAGATATGTGCGAGAAAAAAAGATTTGAGATTCTGAGCCGCCGACGTGCACTCAATCTCAAATCTCAAATCTCAAATCAAATACTTTTGGTAAAAACGTCTTAATCCAGGCTGTGAGGGTGACAGAATTCCATTATAATTCCCTCACCTTCGCCGCGCGAGTCCAATTCCTTCGCCATGCGATCAACACGTTCTTCAGAAAGGAAGAAGCGGGTAACTTTGTGCGGTACAAACCACCGATAGCGCAGCCACAAACAGATAGAGTAACGAAGGCTATCCGGCAAAGAGTATGTGTAGTTTCGCTGAATTGCCAAACCTGCCTTTTCGCCGGCTAGAGCCAAGGTTTTTGGAGTGTAACCGATCAGATTGTAAGGATAATCGGTGCTGTGCCAGCGCCAGCCCAGTTGCCGCGCGTATGGGCTGTCTGCGTTCGGTACAGCCACCCAAATGTAACCGTTTGGAGCCAGCAATTGCCTCATGCAGTCGAGTGTTTCTGCAGGCAAAGGCGTTGCTCCCAAAACGTGTGAACAGAGTATGACATCAAACTTTTCGTCAGTACCTTTTTCTGCAACGTATTCTTCTACAGTGCCAGTGAAAACATCGATACCGCATTCCCTGGCTGCTGCTGCTGCTGAGGAGCTAGGCTCAATTCCTGCCACCTCAACTCCGAGTTTTTTGAAGACTTGGATAATGGAACCTCCCCCGCATCCTACGTCTAACAGCCGCTTGCCTACAGGGATAGGAATGTGTCGGTATTCATTGAGTTTTTTGGCTTCTTTTACTACGTCTTCTTCGTCTGGTACGTAAGTATTGTAGCACTGCCAGCCCTCGGGGTAATAATCGCTCAGTTCATCCCATGTCGGGCGGGGATTTACGAATACTAAGCCACAATCTTCGCATCCGTAAACTGACCATGTAGGAGCCTCTTTAGGGTGGCGTGCTGTCCCCGCTGTGTACAGGAAGCTAATTTTTTGGGAGCTGCAAACTGGGCAATTTGTAAATTTTTGCATGGTTCAGTTTCACGATTTGTACAGTTGCTAAGGGCAGTGGAACGACCACAATTTATTACCATTAGCTGAGCTGGTAGAGTACACCCATGCAAGCAGATCGAAAACTAGGTTTATTGGCAAATCAGTGTTTGTAGATGCTCGGCTTGTTGGCGCTCGACCCCCGATCGATCGGCGCTGTACAATTTTATGTCTAAATGGTTAGACTGAGAAGGTAGCATTTGTTACCGATAAGAAAACTGACGATCAACAGACAATGATTGTCGGTAGCGTTTTTGCGGTTGCGCTAAATTCTTAGGAAAATACTAACTCACAAAATTAATGTTGCCAAGTACATCTAATTATTTGCTCAAAAATGCTCGCGTGCCCGCGTCTCTTCTAGAGATGAAATCGATCGCGCCCTCAGCTTCTACTGTGGCGACAACGGGGAGTGAGAACAATTTTTGTTTGGTGGATTTGGAAATTGCAGCAGGGACGATCACCCACATTACTCCAGCAGGTACAAAACCTGTATCCTCCTCTGGAGATATCCCAGTTATAGATTTGCAGGGCGGCTTAGTTTGGCCTTGTTTTGTGGATATGCACACCCATTTAGACAAAGGTCACATTTGGGAACGATCGCCCAATCCCGATGGAACTTTTGCCAGCGCGATCGAAGCGGTAGGCGCTGACGCTCAAAAAAACTGGAATGCAGACGATGTTTACCGGCGAATGGAGTTCGGACTAAAGTGCAGCTACGCCCACGGAACCAAGGCTATCCGCACTCACATCGACAGCGCGGGCGAACAGGGAACTGTTAGTTTGGGAGTATTGGAAGCGCTGCAAGCCGAATGGGGCGATCGGATGATCTTACAACCAGCTTCTTTGGTTTCCCTCGACTATTACCTGACACCCGCAGGCGAAAAACTAGCCGATCGCATAGCCGAAATCGGCGGTATACTCGGTGGCGTCGCCTATATGAATCCCGACTTAGACAAACAACTCGATCGAGTTTTTGCCTTAGCCAAAGAACGAAATTTAAACCTCGACTTCCACACCGACGAAAACGACGATCCAGAATCAACAACACTGCGGGAAGTCGCAAAAACCGCCATCCGCCATGAATTTGGGGGTCAAATAATCTGCGGACACTGCTGTAGTTTAGCCCGACAACCGTCAGATTTAGTAACAGAAACTCTGGAATTAGTCAAGGAAGCAAATATTGGCATTGTCAGCTTGCCGATGTGCAACCTTTACCTGCAAGACAGAGAATCTCAGCATACACCGCGCTGGCGGGGAGTGACACTGCTGCACGAACTCAAAGCAGCCGGAATTCCCGTTGCAGTTGCTAGCGACAATTGTCGCGATCCGTTTTACGGATTTGGCGACCATGATGTTTTGGAAGTTTTTAATATGGCAGTCCGTATCGCTCATTTAGATAGGCCTTATGGAGACTGGCCCTGTGCAGTGACAAAGACTCCAGCCGATTTAATGGGATTGCCAAATTTAGGACGAATTGCAGTGGGTTTACCTGCTGATTTGATTTTGTTTAAGGCGCGGAATTTCAGCGAATTGTTATCTAGAGCGCAGGGCGATCGCACAGTTTTGCGGCAGGGTATTAAAATTGATACAACTTTGCCCGATTACCGCGAACTAGACGACTTGTTAGCAACAGAAATCTGACATTTTGTACGAATATCAAGAACAGGCAAGATGCCTGTTCCACAAAAGATGAATTTTCTTTCTACTCGTTACTAGGCAGAGCCGGGGAACGAGTTAATTTAGTTTTGTGGAACGGGCCGGAGATCCCGTTTTTGACAATGGTGTAATATGTAGGTTTTAAAAAGCATTTAGCATTGGTATATTGTCAATTCGCCACTATTTTGATATAAATATAAAAGCTAATTCGAGTGAGGATGTTTTAAGTGAAAGCAGTTATTTTATTGTCGGGAGGGCTGGATTCCTCAACAGTTTTGTATCAAGCCAAAGCCGACGGCTGCGAGTGTTACGCTATTTCCTTTGACTACAAGCAAAGACATCGGCGGGAGTTGGAATCAGCAAGGGCGATCGCACTTTCGGCAGGTGTTAAGGCGCATCAGGTGGTAAACTTTGACCTAACGCTGTGGGGCGGTTCGGCTTTGACGGATAATGAGATGGAATTGCCGATCGATCGTAATCTTGCAGAAATGTCTCAAAACATCCCAATTACCTACGTTCCAGCTAGAAATACAATCTTTCTCAGCTTTGCCCTCGCCTACGCAGAAACCCTAGAAGCCGATCGCATTTACATCGGTGTCAACGCTTTAGATTATTCTGGATATCCCGACTGTCGCCTCGATTACATCCAAGCCATGCAGGAAGTATTTCGGTTAGGAACCAAGCAGGGTAGAGAAGGAAATTTTATTAAAATTGTAACACCTTTGATCGAACTTAAAAAAACAGAAATTATTCAATTAGGCAACAAATTAGGAGTACCTTGGGAGCAAACTTGGTCTTGCTATGCAGGCGGGGAAAATGCCTGCGGCGTTTGCGATTCTTGTCGGCTGAGGCTGGCGGCTTTTGAGGAATTGGAATTGAAAGATCCGGTGTCTTACGCTTAAACAGTATTCCGACTCGGCGGTTGAAAGCGATCCTCCATAAACTCTCGTCCCTCTCTAAAAAACTCAAGAATAAACGGGGTTGCTAACTCAGATTTGGGAGAAAAAGTTGCGCTATTTTGAGCGCCCTTTTCATCCAAATCTTAATGAGAAAATTTTGCCACACTACTCACCCCGCTATTCTTTCGCCCTTTCCCCACAACTTCCTCATCCGCTGCTGCAACTTCACCTAAAGCTCGATCGCCCGCCGCCTCTGACAACAAGTGAATTTGAATTTGATCCAACCGCGGCCCGCACACAGAAACAACCGTAAGTTCCACATTTTCTCCGCGCCAAACTTCCCCCACTGCCGGCATTCTTTGCAACTGATAACTCAGAAAACCTCCGATTGTCTGATATTCGTCAGTTACTGGCAGATCCACATTCAATATTTGATTCACATCATCTAAATTTAACTGCGCTTGAACTAAATAAGTGCGATCGTCCAATACTTGCAAAGCAATTTCTTTACTGTCGGGCGACTCGTAGCTGCGGCCGATAATTTCGGCAATCAAATCCCTCAGCGTCACTAAACCGGAAATGCCACCAAATTCATCAACTACGATCGCAATTTCTTCCGACGAACTTTGCATCAAAGGCAGCAGTTCCCCCAGCAGCATCATCTCTGGCACAAACCTCACCGAACCCATCCAAGGTAAAATTGGCGTGTCGGGAGATAGCAAACCTTCAGCTAGGGGTTTTGCAAGTTGTTTGAAGCCAATAATCCCAATAATGTCGTCTAAAGAATCTCCCGTCACGGGATAGCGGGAATGGTGAGAAATAGCCATTTCGTCGAGCAAAGTTTGAAAGGTTGCTGTCTTGGGAAGTGCGACAATGCTAGGCCTCGGCACCATTACTTCTTCTACCCAAACTTCGCCAAATTCAAACACGTTGTTGAGCAATTCTCGCTTTTCTGCTTCCAAGCCGCTGGATTCGCTGGAAGTAGCTATAATTAATTGCAGTTCTTCGGGAGTAACCGGGCGATGCCTTAGATCGTATTCGATGCCCGCAAACCGCAAGAGCGATCGAGTAGATTGATTGAGAAACGACACAAAGGGCTTGAACACACGGGCAATCAATAAACTCGGAGGCCCTAAACTTCTGGCTAGTTGTTCGGAATGCAGCAACGCTACAGATTTGGGAAAAAGTTCGCCCAGTACGATTTGCACGTAAGCTAGCAACAAAAAAGTTACTATTGATATGCTAAAAGAATGGGCGATCGCCGACTTGATGTAAATTGGCAGTGGCAAATAGCCGATCGACATTCGGACTAGCACGGCGATCGTACTTTCCCCAATCCAGCCGATAGCTAAACTAGAAAGAGTGATTCCCAACTGCATTGTTGAGAGCAATCGCTCGATACTTTGCTGCAAAGATTGCACAGTTAAAGCTGCAACGTCGCCAGCATCCACTAACTGATTGATGCGCGATCGGCGTACCGTCACCATCGAAAACTCAGCCGCCACAAAAAAAGCATTGATCGCAATCAGCAACAGCACTGACAGCAACCGCGACAGCACCTCTGTCCAACTCATCGCGGGTAAATCAGATATCTCCTGCACTCTCGCCCCTAAAAGTGACACAATGCTCCCTAAAAAAACTTTCTCGATCAAACGTGAGAATCCCTTTCGAGGTTTTGCTCCTTTTGTTTTACTTCGCCACTGGAATGCCAGATATTTGCAACTGAAGTTTTTGACCTGGATAATCTGTCAGCGTCAGTGAAACTTCTTTAGCGTTTTCCAGCAAAGCTGTGGGAATACTCACCGTACCGTAAAACACCTGCCCGTTGGGGGGCAGTTCCGACGGCAAATCCTCGGCAGTCGCGCTCAGGGCCCGGCCACGATCGTCAGTGACGTTCAAGAAACTGTAGAGAAACCTCACAGCTTGCGACCCTTCATTTTTCATGCTCACGTCTAGCAGCATGGAATTGTTGCGCTGACTGGCCGCGCTCACTTCCAGGGTTATTCCTCCGTCGCGACTGTTCAGGGGAAACTTGGCGCTAGCATTTTGTGCAGCCGGTTTTTTGGCCGCGGCTGGTTTAGAGCTTGCCTTCTCTGTTTTAGTATTTGCCCCGGCCGTTTTTTCGGGATCGCGACCTTCTACCCGTGCTTTGACGGTTGTGAGAATGTCTTTTTCTTTCAAAATGCTCACTTGGTCTTTACTAGCCGTCTTTCCAGGCTTGCCGCTGCCAGCATTGTTGCTGGGACGAACATCGGGTTGAGTCGTTCCTTGCAAGGCTTCGCGACCTATAGTAAATCCCCAAACAGAACTCGTCACGCCTGCTCCAAACATGAGAGCGAGCAGAATTAGAGTCAGAACTACCGTCGAATTCACTGCCATTGCCTATAAGTTTATGCCGAGTCCTAGAAACTGCTTTGCCCGGTCGATCGGCTTGCCTAACATTGGCTAACAGGCGATCGGGACTCAGCAGATCTAAAGATTTTGATTTTTGTTCTCTAGTTCTAGCACGGACTGAGAAATTATGTTATAATTCATTTTCAGTTAGGTCGAACAAATCGATTTAACGGCAGTTGGCCGAGCGGTTTAGGCAGCGAACTCATAATTCGCCCCAGGCAGGTTCAACTCCTGCACTGCCGATTTAAAATCAATCACGACGCTCCCCCCGTGAACCCAAAACCGGGTTGCTTCCCTCGACGCATGGGAGGCGAGAAACCTGGTTTCTCCGAATTTTTACGTTGAGTAACGATAAATATACGTAGAAACCAGGTTTCTGAGGTCGCAAGTGCGATCGCTGCAAACTAGACATTCGATCGATCGACTCCTTGTGGAGATATCTTGGCTCCGCGCGCGTCGATCGCACTTGCGACCTCAGAAAATTATGATTCCGATGCCAACGGAAACGATAAGTAGATCCACCTAATTAAACGAAAAATACGGATCGCGCTCAAGCTTGCTGTGTAAGTCTTCTTCCTTCTTCCTTCTTCCTTCTTCCTTCTTCCTTCTTCCTTCTTCCTTCTTCCTTCTACTTATCAACCCTTAATTAACTCCACTCCGTCGCGCCCGTCCAGATCTTGAACGTAAACCTTAACTTGTTCTTCCTTTGCAGTCGGCAACTTTTTACCCGTAAAATCCGGCTGAATCGGTACTTCTCGGTGGCCACGATCGACTAATACCGCTAACCAAATTTTCTCCGGCCGCCCGTAATCGTTTACCGCATTCAAAGCCGCTCGACTCGTTCTGCCTTTATATATAACGTCATCTACCAACACCACAGTTTTGCCCGTTAAATCGAAAGGAATTTCGGTTTTAGCCGGTGTCCGCATCGCAACTCGATCCAAGTCATCTCGGTAAAAGGTAATATCCAAAGCGCCCACGGGTACTTTGACTTGTTCGAGGACTTCAATTTGATCTGCCAAAATTTGAGCTAAAGGCACTCCTCTACTATGAATGCCCAACAGCACTAACTCCGAGGGATTCCCTGATTTTTCGACAATCTGGGAAGCGACGCGGGTGAGAGTGCGCCTCACTTCATCAGGGGATAAAATTTCGATAATTTTAGTCATGGGTTGCTGCGAGCTAATTGTTGGCTGTTGGCATATCGAACAATTGGAGATTTGAGATTTGAGATTTGAGATTGACTTGACAGAGGAATCTGGGGGTTTGAACAAAGGTCAAAACTTTTTTTTGCTTTTGTCGGTGGCTGATCTCTGTCTTCTGCTGGACTTAGCCCGAATGGATGAAAAGCAGATGCTGCGATTGCTTGCAAGCGGGCGAACAATGACAGAAATACGTTATTTATGTCTCCTGGACTGTTCGGGTGAGGTCATCAGTTAGCGGCTCAAACATAAGAAGGTATAAAAAAGCAATGATAGTCCCAACCAAATCAGAAAGCAATACCGAGTTAATTGCAATGCTTGGCAAATTAGCGGCGCTGTGATAGGGTGATCCGGCTCGCCTAACAGCGGTTTGTGTTTGAGAACTCCGCGATAGGAATTAGTACCTCCTAGTTGTACTCCCAAGATGGCGGCGTAAACGCACTCGCTCCAACCGGAATTGGGGCTGGCATCTTTAACAGCATCTCTCTGACAAATTTGCCAAATGTAAATCGGTTTGCCCGATATAACGGCTAAAGTAATCACTGTTAGCCGACAAGGAATCCACGTCAGCACGTCTTCTAGTTTGGCGCTAAACCATCCTAAATCTGTGTATGGGGCTTCTTTGTAGCCGATCGTAGAATCTAATGTGCTGGCTGCTTTGTAAGCGATCGCCAAGGGGACTATAGCAGTCGCCCACATCGAGTTAGGATCGATCGGCGAACCGGTAACACTTAATAATAGATGCGGCAGAGCGAACCCAAGTAAGGCATAAAATAGCGGTGCTGTCACGCCATCGACTGCATTCTCTGTTACAGTTTCTAACAATGCTCGCAGAATTTCTGGCTCGGATAAGTTTTCGGTATCCCGGCCGACGTAAAGGCTCAACCTTTCTCGCGCCTTGACTAAATCTCCAACATTTAAAGGTGCTAGCACATCCTCTGCAGCCGCCCTCAAACTGCGACCGGCAAAACAGCTTGCCAGCAAAATGGTCTGTATGGCAATACCTAAAAGAGGATGTACCCAACTAGCAGCTTGGGCGATCGACCAACTGACAGTATAACTGCCTACAATCAGCCCGATCGCTAGTATTGTACCAGCACATCGTAGCAGCAGTTTGTGCCGCTCGCCAGCGGGACGATTCTCTGCTTCAGGCATTTTGCCTGCGGGATTATTCCATATATTAAAGACAAGTCGAGTATAGCGGTCGATCGCCCAACCCATCGCCTGCACCGGATGTGGCCAACCCCAAGGATCGCCGATCGAATAATCCAACACCGCAGCTAAAATCAAAACAGGAAATTCATCCGGCATCATTATATATTTTGTCAAACTTGATAGTCCGTCCGACCAGGAGCGATCGCAATGGTAGCGCAGGTTTTAACTGCTGCTACCTTTGGGGACTTTAATTTTTTAGCAGCAATTTTAACTGCTGAGATTACTTTCGTCGCGGAGCAAGTGTACGTTCTCCTCCCAATTAACACCGTCAAAGGGTAGTATCTGAAAGTGTTTGATGGCATCGTCGTCAAGACAGCGGACGTTGACATCGAAATGATCGGGATGCGATCGGGGGCGATAGAACGAGTGAATGCCGCAAATTCCGCAGAAAGTATGTTGAGCAGTTCCTGTATTAAATGTATAGGTGGTCAAAACATCTTGGCCACTGAGCAAGGTAAAACGTTCCGGCGGCACAATGAGGTGCAAAAATCCCTTCTTTTTGCAGATAGAGCAGTTGCAATCTGATGCTTCGTGTTTGTCAACGGCGACACGGAAGCGGACAGCTCCGCAGTGACAGCCACCAAAGTAAGTAACAAGTGTTGCGTCCATGTGTGCTTGCTGGCGATCGAATGAATGAACTTACCATTTAAATGATAAAGCTAGTTTCTTCCCCAAGAGCCGCTTGCCAACTGCGGACATCATAGTATAAGTCTTCGAGGGAAATACTGTACAGCGCTTCGGCAAGTTTTTTGTGCAATCGGTTCCACAAACTGAATGTTACCCAGTCCTCTGCTTGCGTCGCGTCGGGAAAATGTCGAGGTAAAGGTTCAATAGTTTCACCTACAGCCTCTAAGATTTGTCCTAAAGAGATTTGAGCCGGCTGGCGGGCCAATTGATATCCTCCTTGGGAACCCCGAACAGATTGGACTAAACCGGCTCGTCGCATTTCAATCAGCAATTTTTCTAGATACGGAGCAGGTAACTCCTGTCGCTTCGCTATCGATTTCACCGATGTCGGGCCATAGCGAGGTTGCAAACTTAGATCCAGTAATGCTTTGACACTGTAGTGTCCGCGTGTGGTTAACTTCATGGGATTTTAAGAGCGGGGCAAATATTCAGCTAGCTGATAGCTGATAGCTTATGCTACCGAGTTTAGAGATTGCTCGCATCGGTTGCAGCTACTCCTCAAGAAATACTGCAGGTTGTTAAAAATATTTAGATAATAGTGGTTAACAATTGAGCCGATCGGTGTAATATAGTTTTACGACCAGCTATAAAGCTAAAGTTTCTTGGTCAAACCAAAAACCAACCGAGAAAAAATCCGTACACCAGTTGAATATTTCAGGACTCAGTAAATGGCTAAAAAGAAAAATATCGAACCCCTTGAAGGCGAAGATCTGATCAAAAAGGTCAAAGACCTAGAGAACCTTACCAAGGAAGAAAAAGCTAGAGCCTGTGGCTACTACACCGTTACCAAGAACGGCGTAGAACGGGTCAACATGATGAAATTCCTGAATGCGCTGATTGATGCAGAAGGCATTCAGCTAGACGGGAAGCAAAACGGCAATGGACGTGGCGGACGCTCTGCCAGCTATCGGATTAGCGTTCAATCTAACGGCAACTTACTGATTGGAGCTGCCTACACCAAACAGATGGAACTCCAGCCAGGAGATGAATTTGAAATCTCTCTGGGACGCAAGCACATTCACCTGCGCCAAATTGATCGAGAAGAAGAAGTAGCCTAGGCCTTTACGACTTGCTTTGACTTCTTGCTTGAACAGGTTGGTTTGACTTCAAGCATTGACTGCAAGCAGACAATTGGCTCTGAAATCTTTCTGTGAGCCTCAAACAGTATGGCTTCTATAGATGGCAATGGCTCGACAACAGCCACTGCCACTACTTTATATTTTCCGAGAATACCTATTCTCGCCCCTCGCTCTATCCGTTTGGACAAGCGGGGGATTTTCCGCGTAGCTGTTAAAGAGAAGTTCGGCAACGGATTGTGCTACCGGATGTAATGGATGTAAGGCATGGATGTTCACCAAGGGATTGTATAGCGGATTTAACGGATGAATGTTGAGTTTCGATGGTCGAGGTTCCAGGCAAGAAGCAGGTTTGGTTGAGCTAGGAAACTCACGAAAGCAAGAAAATGGCGGAGGTATTCTCAGCTAACAGTGCGTCATACCCGTTGAAAACAAGAGTGCAACTGTAGCGAAGCTCGAAAGCAAGAGCTTCATCATTCATTCGGAATTATTTAATCTAAAATCTAAAATCTAAAATCTAAAATTGTATAAGTCTCGTGCTTGCTCCTGATTTGTGTCTGTATGCGAGGGGTTTTGAGGGCAAGGAAACACCTCGATCGCCCGTGAGTGAAATTACAGGCTGGAACAGTTAAAGTGTTAGGGAGCAATTAGTCATCAGCCTATGCCGTTGCCCCGATTCGCGAGTAAAACTTCTCAACACCAAACAAAAATCTCCCTGCGTCGCCTTCTAGTTGCCTCTTTTGTGCTGCAAATTGTCGCCGTAGTCGGGATTGTCGGGTATCTGTCCTTTCGCAACGGAGACAAAGCAGTCGAAGAACTCGCCGATAAATTGATCGCGGAGACGGGAAAGAGAGTTGAAGAAAAGCTGATTTCTTTTCTCGAACCTACCCAGTGGGTAAATAAACTTAACGCTGAAGCGATCGAGCGCGGTGAATTAAACTTACAGTTAGAAAAGCCGCAGCCTCGGGGAGAGAAGTTCCTTTGGCAGCAAATGCGATCTTTTAAAAGCATTCAATGGATATCCTTCGGTGCTGCAAAATCAGGAGAATATCTCGGCATTTGGCGCAACCCCACGGATAACAGCTTGCAAATTGTCGCGGCGAACAAGTCTAGCAAGTCTCAGAACATATACTACGCTACAGACGGCCTAGGAACTCGCACCGCTAAATTAAAGGTAGAACCCGGAACCTACGATGCCCGTCTCCGCCCCTGGTACAAAGAAGCTGTCGCAGCTAACAAACCGATTTGGACGAGCATTTATCCAGGTTTTACTCCTGGGACTGTTTTTATTGCTGCCAGCCAACCGATTCGCGATCGAAATGGTAAATTGCTGGGAGTTAGTGCAGTAAACTTTTCGCTCTTGGAACTTCAGCAATATCTCCATCGCATCAAGTTTAGCAAAACGGGACAAATTTTCGCGATCGAACGATCGGGCTTGCTGGTTGCCAGTTCGAGTCAAGAATCACCCTTTAGAAAGATGTCGGGAAAGCAGCAACTGCAGCGGGTGAATGTTTTAGACAGCCAAACTCCTGTCATTCGCACCGCAGCTAAATATTTGTACCAACACTTCGGGGGCTTTGGCGACATTAAGCAGCGGCAGCAACTGAAATTTAGCCGAGACGGGCAGGAATATTTTGTGGAAGTGCTGCCGTTTTCTGATGTTTACGGTTTGAACTGGCTGATTGCGATCGCAGTTCCCGAATCCGATTTCATGGGGCAAATTAACAAAAATACGCGCACTACAATTTTACTTTGTTTGGTGGCGCTACTGCTATCGACAATTGCTGGAGTGCTGACAGCGAGGTGGGTAACGCTGCCGCTGCTGCGGCTCAACGAAGCAGCTAAAGATATTGCCGCCAGAGACTTCGATCGCGCTGTTAGTGTCAGTAGGCTGGAGGAAGTCGGCGAATTAGCCGAGTCTTTCAACGAAATGGCAGCTCAACTGAAACAGTCTTTTCAAGCTTTGGCAGAAAGTGAAGAAAAATTTGCCCAACTGGTAGAAAATTTGCCTGTTGGAGTCTCGGCGATGACTCCGGGCGGCGCAGTTATTTTCATGAATTCGGCGGGTGAGCAGATATTGGGTAGGGGAGAAATGCCCGATGCTACTGCAACAGAGCTAGCAGAAGCTTATCAAACTTATATAACAGGAACCGATCAACTTTACCCGGCCGATCAAATGCCGTTTGCACGGGCGTTGAGTGGCTTCGAGGTGATTGCGGAAGATATGGATATTCGCCGAGACGGGAAAAATATTCGTTTGGAAGTGCGAGCACTGCCGGTGTTTGACGGTGCGGGGAATATCCTTTATGTTCTTACTGTTTTTAAAGATATTACGGCTCGCAAACAGGCAGAGCAAATATTGGCTGACTACAACCGTACTCTGGAAATTGAAGTAGTCGATCGCACGATCGAGCTAGCCTCGATCAATGCCCGCTTGCAGCTCGAAATTGAGGAACGCAAGCAAGCTGAAAAAATTATCCGTCAAGAGCGCGACTTTAACTTAAAGATTATCGAAAATTCTCCGATTTTTTTTGTGGCGATCGACTCTGAGGGTAAAATCCTGCTGGCGAATAACAGTATCCTGGAAGCGGTGGGCTATACTGCCACAGAAGTTGTAGGCAAGGATTACTTAGCGACATTTGTACCCCCAAGCGATCGAGCCGGATTACATTCAATTTTTACGGGCGTAACAGCGCGGGAGCAAACGGTTAACGAACATCGCATTCTCACTTCTGACGATCGGACTTTGTTAGTCGAGTGGCACGGCACACCGGTTCTCGACGAAGGTGGCCGCCTGGATTTCTTGTTTGGATTTGGGATTGATATTGGCGAGCGCAAACAAGCACAATTAGCCTTGCAAAAAAGCGAAGCTCTGTTTCACAAATTAGCGAGCACTGTTCCCGGAGAACTTTACATATTCGTGCAGCATCCCGACGGCTCAGTCAAGATGGAATATATCAGTCCTCGATGCCGAGAAATTCAAGAATTAGAGCCGGAGGAAATCCTGAACAACTCTGCTTTACTCTACGAACAAATGCACCCGGACGATCGATCCAGTCACTTCGAGGCAATTGTCAAAAGTGCCACTGATCTAGAACTATTTTCCCACGAGTGGCGGATTGTGACAGCATCGGGAAAACTCAAATGGCTGCAAGGTTATTCTCGACCAGAATTGCGCGAAAATGGAGATATTGTCTGGCACGGCATAATCATTGATACGAGCGATCGCAAACAAGCAGAACAAGAACTCAAACAAGCCAAAGAAGCCGCAGAAGTTGCCAACAAAACTAAAAGCATCTTTCTCGCCAACATGAGCCACGAATTGCGAACCCCCCTCAACGCCATTCTCGGCTTCGCTCAATTAATGGAACCCAGCGCTAATTTAACTTTGCCGGAAAAAGAAAATATCACAATTATTCGCCGCAGCGGAGAGCACCTGCTTCAGGTGATCAATCAAATCTTAGACTTATCTAAAATTGAAGCTGGGCGCATGACACTCAACGCCAAACTTTTTGACTTGTACCGCTTGCTGGGGGACGTGCAAAATATGTTCCAAATTCCGGCAAAAAATAAAGGATTGCAATTAATTATTGACTGCTCTCCCGATGTTTCCCAATACGTGGAATGTGATGATATTAAGTTGCGACAAGTGCTGATTAATTTATTAGATAATGCGGTTAAATTTACCGAAACTGGTTCAATTTCAGTCACAGTAGGGCAAAAGCAATCAGGAATAATTAAGCCTACAACAAACGCTGTTTTAAATGTTGGAAAACCTCAAAAAACAGTTTTTATTTGCTTTGAAATCTCCGATACAGGAGTGGGAATTCCCCCGGAACAATTAGAAAGCATATTTGAATTATTGGTGCAAACTTCATCCGAAAAGAAAGTTCAAACAGGTACGGGTTTAGGATTAAACATCAGCCGCGAGTTCATAAGATTAATGGGCGGCGACATTACCGTCGAGAGCGAAGTGGGACACGGTACAGTCTTCAAGTTTGACATTCCAGTTGTTATCGCAGCGGGTGCTGGTGAAGTCATCAATAAATATGTTGAAGTTAATGATTTATCGAAGAGTTCAAGTATGGTACAAGAAAAACTATCTGATAGTGCTGCAATATTTACGCTGAACTCCAAGCCGAAAGTTTCCCCAGAATGGACGATCAATCTAAAACAGGCAGTTCGTGAGGCTGACTTCGACTTGATTGCCACAACTATTGAGGAAATCGGCAGCGATAATGATGTTTTTGCGGAAGTTCTGAGGAATCATCTATATAATTTTGATTATCAAAAAATACTAGATTTGATTGCTGAAATTGAGCTGTAGATTGCTGAGTTTTCGGGTGCGGCTAAGCTCACCTTATCTATAAACTAGCTGTTCTGCATTGATGCTCCCAGAACAGTTATTTGAGCGACTGCCACAATAGTCATGATAGGGCATAAAATCCTCGCTCAGATGCTCAATACACTCCGATAATTATCATGCTTGATTTGCTGCTAATAATTGAGTGTTTGACTTGACTTTTTTCAAGCTAGAGTTAACCCCCCCGATCGCCCTTTTGGTAAGGGAAATCGAGGGGGTTAACTGTTATTTGTCAAGTATCTGAGGATATCAAGCAGGGTTGGCTTCGGCTCGTCTTTGTAACAGGCGGGCAATTTCAGCTTTTTCTACAAGTCCTACGAGAACGCCGTTTTCGCGAATGACGGGGAGTTCTTGTACTTTGAGTTGTTCTAGGAGGGTGACGACTTCGAGGAGGGATAATTCCGGTTTGACGGTGGTGGAAAATTCGATCGGCTTCAGGAGTTCTTTGACGAAAACTTGGGGCCAAGTTCCGGTAGGAATGGTTTTGAGGTCGTCTAGGTCGATCGCCCCTACCAATTGTCCGGCATCATCTGTTGCCAGGAACCTGCGCCAGGTTTGAGTGCTACCGATCACGTAGTTGTTGGCAAATTCTCTGAGGGACAAGTCTTGGGAGACGATCGGACTTTCGGGGGTAACAGCATCTGCGGCTGTCAGGCCTGCCAGTTGATTTTGGACTGTGGCATATTGGGCAGATTGACCGGCATTTTGTAGTAAGAACCAACCGATTACTAGATTCCAAATGTTGCCGAATACGCCTGTAGCAATGGCAATCCAACCAATTATTTGACCGACGCGGCTAGCAAAAATTACACCTTTGTAAGGGTTGCCAGTAATTTTCCAGACAATTGCTTTGAGGATGTTGCCGCCGTCGAGGGGCAAACCGGGAATTAAGTTAAATAAGGCTAAAACTAAGTTGATGGAAGCTAAAAGTCCGACGATGGCCGCTGCGGGGCCTGTGAGACCAGCACCGATGCCGATCGCTGTTAACAAACCGGATAACAATAAGCTGACCAACGGGCCTGCAATGGCTACCCAAAATGCTTCTGCGGGGGTTTTAGATTCTCTTTCTAAATTAGCCAGTCCGCCAAACAGAAATAGCGAAATCGATTTCACGCCAATTCCCTGTTTAATGGCTACCCAACTGTGTCCTAATTCGTGGGCTAAGACGGAAGCAAATAACAGTAACGCTGTGAATAATCCCAGCATCCAGGGCGCTACGGGGCCCAACGTGGGGAACAGGGCAGCTAGTGCACCGCCGTACTGCCAGGTTACTAAACCCAGAACTAAAAACCAAGATGCGTTGACAAAGAAGGGAATCCCAAACAGGTTGCCGACGCGAAATGTACCGTTCATAATGGCTACCTCTGATTTTACGAATGAGAGGTTTTTCTCTCTGTCTCCTTATCGTAACGAAACGTAACGGCGATGTTAATGCTTCCATTAGGGTGTTATCCGTCTGTGGAGGTTCGGTTTGCGGAATAATCACCGGTGACTGCGGTTGGGGCCGCCTGGGGTGAAAAATCCCTATCTGAAAGCGGAATCCCTCGCTATCAGGCATGAGGAGGATATTTTTTTAATTTTATGTTTTAGTTTTGAGTCGGTTTTAACTAAAATGTTGCACTTCTTTCATGAACAGGCAAGATGCCTGTTCCACGACAGATGAATTTTCTTTTTGCACCTCTGTCATGAACAGGCAAGATGCCTGTTCCACAACAGATGAATTTTCTTTCTTGTGGGGTGGGTACGCGAACAGGCAAGATGCCTGTTCCACAAAAATTAAATTTTCTTGTGGGGAGTAGGGGTTGGGCTTCTAGCCCGCCCATAAAAGCTTTATTGAGAATGGTGCAACATCTCAGTTTTAACTGAATGCAAGCTTTGAGACGGAAAATTAATTCCCGGCGGACTATTACACCTGTAGCAAGATATCAGTTTCAAGCAGCTTTAGCTATAATGACTGACCATAACAATACTTTTGATTCTAATAATTATGCCAGAATCCTTTTTGCTCGGCCGGCTGATGCTGCAATTAAACAGCGAAGCGGCTGATATTATTACAGACTTATCCGCTGTTGCTTTAACTCCCGATGGCAATTTGTGGGTGGGTTCCGATGAAACGACTTCGATCGAGCGTTTGTCACCTGTAGCGCCTCATATTTTTGGAGAACATCAAAAATTTGCGATCGCGGATTTTATCGATCTACCTGGAAAATCCGAAATCGATATCGAAGGAATGGATTTCAGCGGCGATTATCTGTGGCTGATGGGTTCTCACAGCACAAAACGCAAAAAAACTAAAGGCAAAGACGCAGACAAAGACATTGAAAGATTAGCACAAATCGAGACTGAGGTCAACCGCTATTTGCTGGCGCGCATTCCTATGAAAGACGGGATTTTGTGCGAGTCAATTTCCCCTTCAAACAATCCCGAAACCCAACTGAAAGCGGGATGTCTTCAGCGGACAGAAACAGGCAATTTGCTGACAGATGCGCTCAAAGATGACAGCCACATCGGCTTGTATTTATCTGTGCCGATTCCGAGTAAAGAAAATGGCTTTGATATTGAAGGGTTGGCGGTGCGCGGAAATCGCATTTTGCTCGGTTTGCGGGGGCCGGTGCTGCGGGGTTGGGCGATAATTTTAGAGATAGAAGTTGAAGAGGCCCAAGCGGGAGTTTTAAGGCTTAAGGAAATTGGGGAAGGAGGGAAATTGTACAACAAACATTTTGTTGATTTGAACGGTTTGGGCGTGCGAGAATTGTGCTGGAACGGGGAAGATTTGATTGTTTTAGCCGGGCCGACGATGACTCTATCTGGGGCGACGAGGGTTTTTCGGTTAAAGGGGATTTTAGGGCGATCGGGCGACAGTATTACTGGGCAAGATGGGGGAGATTTGGAGGTATTGTTTGACTTGCCTTTTAAAGTGGGTACGGACAATGCTGAAGGGTTGAGCCTGTTTCCGTATTTGGGGGAGCAGAATTCGCTGTTAGTGGTTTACGATTCGCCGGATGCGGGGAGAATGGTTGAGGAAAGTGCTATTCTTGCTGATGTTTTTAAATTAGGTTCGTAGTAGTATGGTGCGTCATAACGGGAGATATTTGGGATAATTAATCAGCCATGAAGTGACGCACCATGCGATTAGGAAGATGCGTCAGGTGTAATTGTTTCGAGAATTAATTAGACATTAACTGACGCACCCTAGAAATTAAGTTAATTGTCGATCGCATCCCTTCGCCGCTGGCTGTAGCGTTTCAATTCATCAATTAAGTGAGTATCGTTAGATGCAGTTCTCGCGCCCGCTTCCGCCGCCCAGCGCTTCAAATCTTCAATTTGCGATCGCGCGATCGCAGCTAAAGGTACTGTATCCTCGATCGACCTCAAAATATCCTCGGTCATCAAATCCCGGCGCTGCCCGTTGACAAACGTGCCAAAGGCCCGATACAACCCATCTATTACCACTTGCTCAATTTCTGCACCGCTAAAATTCTCAGCGCGTTTCGCCAAAACCCCCAAATCAAACTCGCGCAATCTAGTTGGCCGCAAACGCTGCAAATGCACTTTAAAAATATCTTGCCGTTCCGATTCTGAGGGCAAATTTAAAAAGAAAATTTCATCAAACCTGCCTTTTCTGAGCAACTCTGCCGGCAAAATCCTGACGTTATTTGCAGTGGCGACAATAAACACCGGACTGGTTTTTTCCTGCATCCAAGTAATCAAACTGCCGAATACCCGGCGCGAAGTTCCCGAATCGCCGTCGCTGCCGCTGATAATGTTGCCGAAGGCTTTATCTATTTCATCGATCCACAAAACGCAAGGTGCGATCGCCTCTGCTAATTGTATCATTTGCCTGACGCGACTTTCGCTTTCCCCGACCACGCCGCCAAACAATCTCCCAGTATCCAATCGCAACAGTGGCAAACGCCATTCTGAGGCTATTGTTTTCGCAGATAAAGATTTGCCTGTGCCTTGAATTCCTACTAACAAAACTCCTTTTGGATTCGGTATACCGTAGCGACGCGCTTCGTCAGTAAAAGCATCTTGTCGCATCTTTACCCACTGTTTCAAATTCTCCAAGCCCCCCACACTTTTTAGGGATTCTCTGGAGTTAAAAAACTCCAAAATGCCCGTTTGGCGAATTGCTTGCTGTTTTTCCTCCAAAACTCCGTCAATATCTGACTCGTTAATTTGCTGTTTGGCGGCCAAAGCTTTAGCCAAAACCCGCCCGATTCTAGCGCGACTCAAACCCTGACAAGCTTTAACCAACTGTTCCCTTGCTAAACCGCTAACTTGCAACTGTTGCGGCTTTTCCACAACGTGGGAAATTAAACTGTCTATTTCTTGCACGTTGGGCAAAGGAAAATCAATTACTGTGACTTCTTCTTTCAATTCCTCCGGCAATTCCAGCGTGTGAGAAGTAAGAACTATAGTTTTTTTGCTGCGCTTCAATTCTCGCGTTAAATTTCGCAATTCTCGCACTACTGCCGCGCTTTTTTCGCTGTATGGATATTTCAAAATTGGGTGCAAATCCCGCAGTACAAATATTGTATATTCTTCAACAGCAGTTTTGCTAACGCGATCGAGTGCCGCCATTACCGAGCCTTTCCCAGAACCGTTATCCTCCCAGCCCCGCACAAGATCCCAGAACAACACCCGGCGCGCGGGAGTTACTTGCAGCGCTACTTGGGCAATTACGGCTTCGACTGGTTCCTCCTCCGCGCCGACAATGTACAGCAGCGAATAGCGGGCGCGAATCATCAAATCTAGTCGCTTTACCAGTGCCTCGAAATGGTTATTTTTACTGCCCTTGACGACATCTAATTCTTTGGGGCTTGGGTAATTTTCTGTCATTTTAGTGGATATTTTAGAGTAAAATTAAACTTTATTAAATATTTTTTTGGCAGTACGGACTTTAGTCTTTAAAAAAAACTTAACCTAACTAAAGGTTTTCACTAAGGACTTGAGTCCTTAACAACTATTTAACCAGACTAAAGTCCGTACTGCAAACGTTAAAATTATAACAGAATAGTAGGCAATTGACTACTTAGCAACTTTTCGAGCTTGTTTCACCATATCAATGAGAGTGTGGTGAGCATCTTCGGCGTCTTTTAAAGTGCGATCGAAATTTACTCTAACAGCCACTGTTTCGTCGTTGACTTTAGCGGTTAAATCCATGCCATTGGCATCAATAGCGAGCATTTGAGCTTCTGTTGCCTGCGGTTGGTCGCCAAATGCTTGAGCGTATAGCACGACAGCACTCGCGTGGTCTTCGTTCATGTGAGTGCAGATGCGATCGCTAATCTCAGTGGAAAACAGTTCTGACATGGGGAGATTCCTCGGATGCAATATCGATCGATTGTACTGCGATCGGTACAAAGTTTTCAACCGCGATCAATTGCATCAAGAGTTATGAGTGAGAGTAAAGGAGGAATAAGCAAGAACCCGAAGACAATAACACCGAGTTATTCATAAATTCATCAAGTCCTAATTAAACTTAATTAGCGAGATAATTAGTAAGATTAATTCCACCCTTGCCACGGGTTAACTTCAAGCACCCCAGAGGGTTTGAACACTACCTGAAATTGACTAAAAAGCTTTGGTTTACGAGCAGCTTTACGAGAGGAAGGAAGAGAAGTTTCTGGGAGAAAATCAACCGCTTCGTGGTTAAGTGGCTGATAATCTATAATTGCCCCTTCTTCATCCACCGCAACCCGATAAACTAATGAAGTGTTGAAGGTGGGAGTCGAGCGCCAACTATTGTCAATTTGGTCGTAAACTTTCCGGTTCAACTGTGCAATTTCACGGGGCGAGATAATTTCAGAAGGTGTTGCCTCTACCTCTGGCGCTGGAGAGTTAACCTGAGTCGCAAGCGGGACAGGTACAGGCCAAAGCTTAATAGTTTCATCTGCGCTACCGCTGGCTAAGACAGGATTTTGAGAACTAAAAGCGACAGACCAAACAGGCTTAGAATGAGCTGCAAAATTTGTCATCAGTTCGCCTGTTTTCAACTTCCACAGCTTGATAGTTTTGTCGTAGCTGCCACTAGCTAAAGCCTGTCCATCCGCGCTAAAAGCAACTGACTGCACCGGGCCGGAATGCCCTGTTAATGTATGCAGAACTTTTCCATTTGTAAACTGCCACAGCTTAACAGTTTTATCCGCACTGCCACTCGCTAAAGTTTTGCCGTCAGGACTAAAAGCAACTGATTCCACCGACCCGGAATGCCCCGTCAGCGTGTAATTGCCGCCATCATCAAGCCACCAAATCTTGATAGTTCCATTCTCGCTGCCGGTTGCTAAAATTTTACTGTCCGGACTAAAACCGACAGATTTAATCCAGTCTGTATCTGGAAGTGTGCGGAGTAGTTTCCCATCGGAAAAATTCCACACTTTTACAGTTTTGTCGGTACTTCCAGAAGCGAGTAACTTTCCATCAGGACTGATACTTATTGCCTTGACATCATCCGCATGACCTTTCAACGTATTGATGAGTATGCCAGTTTTGAGGTTCCACAATTTAATCCGGTTATCCCAACTCCCGCTAGCCAGAAGATTGCCGTCAGGACTAATGGCGAGGGATTCAATTGCATCGGTATGTGCTTTTATGGTGTAAAGTAATTTGCCGGTTTGCAAGTTCCAGATTTTGATAATGCCGCCATAACTCCCGCTGGCTAAAGTTTTGCCGTCTTGACTGAGTGCGATCGCATAAATCCACCCCGAATTATCTTTAAAACTGCGAGAATATTGAGTGAACAGCCCGGATTTAAACTGCGATACAGTTGTTTTCAATTCCGGAAGCGACCTAGACCAGCCGATGCCCGCCGCAGTTACAACCGCTGTTAGTGTCCACGCTGCTGAAACTTTCCATTTAACTGCTTTTGATATCATAAATATGGCCTCCACCACTCACTTTATGTAAAATAAATTTCCAGATTTCAAGCCCAGAAATTGATAGAAGATTTTTCTGCTGCATTCTACCTTTGAGAAATGCTATCCCATACTCTTGTTAGCACTGTTACTTTGCCTTCTGTTGGCTGATGTTTTTGTTGTTTAGATTGGCGCTCAATCAATACCCGACCGAGAAATAAAACTATTGTGGCGGTTATAGCTGCAATTCCAACAGGCGTTAAATATGTCCAGTGACCGGCCATTTTATCCCAGATATGCCAGGTTACTAAAAACATAGCAAGGTAAGTGAGACTCTGCAATTTTTTCCAATTTTTCTTAAGTCTTTTCACGCTCCAATCGTTAGACGTGATAGCCAAAAGAGTAAAAATAATGAATGTTGCTACTCCCTGGAAGTAAACAAAATAAGTTTTGATATCAAAGATATCAAAGTTTCTTTGTTTGAAAAATATGAATCCGTGAGCTACAGCTAAAAAGAAAGAGATCAGACCAATGAAACGGCGATATTTCAGCAGCCATTGGGGAAAGCCAGTTTTTTTTGTGAGAGGGAAAACAATTCTCAAATTTGTGGGAAGCAGTGTCAGAATATAGCCTGCTAAGGCCGCGAATCCCAGGATACTCGCCTGAGAAAATGTATCTAAATCCATCGTTGAAAGTTGCATAACTTACTCTAATTGCTAAGGAAGTAGACTCCAAATATGCCGGACTCTTCCGTACTTAGTGTGCCAAATTATTAGTTTTCTGGTGTCCTACACCATA
The DNA here is from genome assembly GCF_036700465.1 of Microcoleus sp. T3_A4. Taxonomy (NCBI): domain Bacteria; kingdom Bacillati; phylum Cyanobacteriota; class Cyanophyceae; order Oscillatoriales; family Microcoleaceae; genus Microcoleus; species Microcoleus sp. T3_A4. The sequence continues at coordinate 44,350 of NZ_JAUBOY010000041.1, forward strand.
GCTGGCTAGGATTTCAAGGCAATCGCCCCGAGTTGAGCAAGTTGCCCGCAAGCGGATGTAAATAATCTCAAAGCATTACCTAGCAAAGCCTTGAGGCTAAAGTGAAAGTAAACCTGCACACTAAGGAGGAAATAGCAATATGCCGAGAGTAGCATTTTAAAATCGACCTGTCAATTAAGTTTGAAGTTTAGAAAAAGTCTTCGCCAAAATAGCTGGTTAAAAGTTTAGTTTTTAACTATAAAAAATGGTCAGCATTAGCTGACCTTGGTTGAGGAGATTACCTGAACTTTTGGCTAGGTAGCCCGCCCAACTACAAACTGGTTATACCCCCTTTCGATAAGAGAGGACTGAAGTCCTCACTACAAACTGCACAGCCTAACTAAAAGAGCCAGGGTCAAACGGCAATTCATCAAAGCGCGAATTAATATCAGCCTCAGCATTCGCAACAGGGGAATTAGCGCGAGATGCCGACGGCTTAACAGAATTCACCTGGGCTACTGATAACTTTGCCGCAGGTTCCGATTTCTGTAGGTTAACTATCGGCAACTCCCCGCCATTTTCTCCATTTTTGCTCGTTTGATTCCACATCATCATTCCCAGCAAACCATCAACCAAACCGCCACCGCTACCGTTGCCTGTTACCGCAACATCCGGCACAACTCGCACGTTGCGATCGCCTATAATTTGCATTAACTGCAAAGCCGTATAACCGGAACCTCCCAAAGCCACAACACCCGCGCGATAAGCTTCAGCTTGAGCATTTCCCTTGACCCGAATCGACTCAGCTTCACCTTGAGCTTGTTTAACCTGAGAATTCGCTTTTAACTCAGAAATCTTCACGCCTTGTTCCGATTTCACCATCTCTTGTTGAATCTCAGCCAGCGCCGTTTCCCGCACCAATTGTTGCCGCTGAGTTTGTGCTAATTGCTGCACCTCATAAGTCTTGCACTGTTCCTCAGCAATTTTGCGATCTGTTTGAGTTTGCATCAACTCTGCAGGCGGCAAAATATCCCCGATTAAAGTATCAATTGCCTGCACGTCGTAGGTACGCAAAGCTGCTTTGATATACTCGGCGGCTTCCGCTTGCCTGCCGCTTCTTGCCGAGAGAAAATCTAATACAGAATAAGCTTGAGCAGAATTGCGGAAATAATTGCCAATTGTAGGCTGCAAAACATGGTCAACTAAATTCTGCATCGAACCGACGCGAGAGATAACTTTCGGAGCATCCAAAGCGCCAACATGAATAATCTGAGCTACTTCTAAATCAAAGGCAAAACCGTCTTGAGAACGCACGGTTAAAGACGAAAGTTGAGAGTCGTAACTGTGCCTTTCTGTTTTACCAGACCAATTCAATACTATATTAGTAGTCGGCACTAACTCTACTTTCAAAATGCGAGTATTCAGCGGATGTTTCCCCGGATAAAGGGGAGTCACCCACACCCCTTTGTTTCCGACATTTACTAAATTTCCGTGAGTGAAAGCAGCACCACTCACATCTTCTGAGGTTTTGCCGACATAAGAAATAACCGCGCCGACATAGCCGATCGGGATTTCGGTCATCGGCACTTGGTCAACCCCGACAAACCAAGGATTTAAGTTCCACGAGCCGGAAAGCAAAACCTGTTCCTGCAAACCGCGTCGCCCGCCAGCGGTGATAAATTTTTGCGCGTTTTGGAAGTTGTCGTGATTCGGAATAATTGGCCCTGCAATTTCGCCATCTTGGATCGGAACGCCGTCATAAGTTGTCACAACTCCCACTTTATCGGGAGCAATTTTGTACAGTTTCAACTGTTCCGCTGTCATCCCGTGTTTGGGAGCATTAGCTGCTGTAATTACCGTAAATAATGCCGTATTTATTCGATAGCTGCCGCCCGTCAAAATGCCGAGTTGGCGACCTTTTTCTCCACCGCTTTTAAGAAATTTGCGAGCATCTTGAAAATTGTCGCATTCTGTGATTTTGCCGAGGATGCGCTGCGGCGGAATCGACTCGCCGGCGGCGGCGATAATTAAAGCAATTTCACCTTGGGGAACTACAGTTAGAGACTCTTTGCGAACGTTGTACTGCAAAGGCCAATAACCCCAGTGCCAACCGGGGGGCAAAGTATCAGCTTGATATCCAGCTTCTCCGTTTAAGGCAATTAAATCTCCGGGCGGTAAAGACTTGCCGCCGAAGCTAAACTTTTTACTGACAATTCCGACTTCGCGATCGCCAATTACTACCAATCCGCCAAAAAATAATGGCAGCACCAGAATAATTATCATACCGCCGATCGCGATCGGGATAAATCCGCCCGGATCGAGCTGCATTGTCTGCACGGGAACAGTGCTGCGTAACTGCCCTAGCTGCAAGCTAGAATCAGGTTTTGCTGCTAGCTGAGTCGAGGTTTGATTTGCGGGGGGGATATGGCTAGCCGCTAATACCGACGAGGGTTTCACACTGGTTATTGCACTAAGAGCTAAAGACGCCGAAATAGCGGCTGCAAACTGTTTTAAAACGCGGGCTTTGACTTGAGACTTGGACAAAAATGAATAAAGCATTTTTTTTTAGGTGGGCTAATTTGTCCTAGGAGTTCCAGCTTAGCCTTACTAAAAAGTTTTTACATAAAACTTAAGATATTATGTATCATTATGTGTCGTCATAATAGTCATATAGCAATCCTTGCAGGAGTCGTAAACTTTTTACCCCACCCCAACCCTCCCTTTATCAAGGGGAGTCCGTAAGAAATTCACAAATGATGTAGGATTGCTATATTTAGCAGTAAAAAAAATACTGCTCATTAAACTACAGGCTGACAATCCCCCGTTTTAATGCGGAAATCGCGGCCTGCGTGCGATCGCTAACTCCCATTTTGCTCAAAATATTGTTGATGTGAAACTTGACGGTGCTTTCACTGATGTGCAAAACTTCACTAATCTCGTTGTTGCTTTTACCCGCGACTATGAGGCGGATGACTTCTAATTCGCGAGCGCTCAATTCAGGCCCACTCAAGCGATCGGCTAACTTAACACCCACTGCCAGCGGAATGTACTTTTTACCCTCAAAAACAGCCCGAATTGCTGCTAAAAGCTCCTCTGGTTCCGCATCCTTAAGCAGATAGCCCTTAGCACCAGCTTGCAATCCGCGATAGATGTTTTCATCGCCATCATAAGTCGTCAGCACCACAATCCGGGCACTGGAAAACTCCCCACAAATCGCAGTAATGGCCGCGACTCCATCCCTCACCGGCATCCGCAAATCCATCAGCGTTACATCGGGCTGATGTTCGCGGAACATTGTCACAGCTTCCTGCCCGTTGCTGGCTTGCGCCACAACTTTAACATCTGATTCCTGCTCCAGCAGCGCCACTAAACCTTGCCGCACAATATAATGATCGTCGGCAATTAAAATGCGAATAATATTTGATTGGTTAATCATGTTTACCCTGTTAATTTTATCAAAAAAAACTGAACATCTCACTACCAACTTACTATGTATAGCCATCCTAAATCATTTGTGAATTTCTTACTCCCTCCCCGATGCCTTGGGGAGGGTTGGGGTGCGGTAAAAAATTTACGACTTATTTAGGATTGCTATATGGTGCGAAATGTGCACCTTACTTTACTGGCGATTAACTGAAACTATAACTTCTGTTCCGTTTCCAGGGCTGCTGTTTACTGTTAGCTGCGCGTTAATGCGATCGGCGCGTTCTCTCATCCCCAATAAACCAAAGCCATTCCTAAAACCGAAACTTTCCGTATCAAATCCCTGTCCGTTGTCTTGCACCCGCAAAAAAAACTTGGATATTTCGTAAACCAACTCAATTTTTATCGCCGTAGCTTTGGCATATTTGAAAGCATTTGTTAATGCTTCCTGCCCGATCCGCAACAGGTTATTTTCTACCTCTAATGGTAGGGAATATGCCGTGCCAACCACTTCAAAAGTAGTGCGCGTATCAGTATCTGATGACATTTGTTTAGCAATTTGGTTGAGAGCGCTATACAAATCGCCATCTTCTAACAGTTGCGGGCGCAAAGATTCTACGGATCGCCGCGCTTCAGCAAGTCCAGAGCGAGCCAGTTCGCAGACTGTTTTCATGTGTACTTGTGCTTGTTCTGGATTTGCTACTATTACCCGTTCAGCAGATCCCAAATGTATGATAATGCCTGCAAAAGTTTGCGCTAAAGTGTCGTGAATTTCCCGCGCCATGCGGTTGCGCTCTTCTAAAATATTTTGGTCTAGGAGTTGTTTAGACATCCTTCTCAGACGCAATTGATTTTCGACGCGCACTAAAATTTCGTGTTGTTGAAAAGGTTTTGTAATGTAGTCTATTCCGCCCACAGAAAATGCTTTTACCTTATCGAAAACTTCTTGCAAAGCGCTGATAAAAATTATTGGGATATTTTGAGTTTCAGGAGTAGCTTTGAGCTGCTGGCAGACTTCATAGCCATCCATGTGAGGCATCATAATATCCAGTAAAATTAAGTCTGGTAAGTTGGCATTGATAAAGTTAAGAGCTAATTTCCCACTGGGAGCCAGGTGAACTTTATACCCAGCAGCCGATAGTATCCCGCTTAAAAGTTTTAAGTTCTCAGGACAATCATCAATAACTAAAATACTTTCTTCGCGGGTAAAACTGAGGTTTTTGTTCATGTCTCATCCCTTAATGTGTGTATTAAATTTAGCAACTGTTCGTACTGAAAATTTTTAATGCAAGCTGCGCTTGCCCTAGCTAAGGGCTGATTGATTTCGCGAATTTGACTGATGACTATTTGCATCTGTTCTAAATCGAGATTGCTAATCGCTTGCTGGAGATTGGCTACTAACTGAGGAGGTAATTCAGAAAAAGCGGTTTTTGTCAATACATTTACTTCATTTTCTGTGAAACTGGGGGCAGCATTTAGTTCTTCAAAAACGAATTGCACCCCGATATGTTTGTGTAGAGCATCAAATATGTTTGCTTCTCTAAATGGTTTGCGAATAAAATCATCGCAGCCGATAGAAAGGACAACGGCTTTCTCTTCCTCAAAACTACTTGCTGTTATAGCAATAATTGCTGTCTGGGGTAGGCACGGGGGCACTACCCCTACAAAATCCTCGTTTTCCGTAGGGGCAATCCCCCTGTGGTTGCCCTCTTTAATTTGTTTGGTGGCTTCATACCCATCCATCACCGGCATCCGCATATCCATAAAGATTAAGTGTGGTGAATATTGCTCCCACTTTTCTATTGCTTCTCTCCCATTTTTGGCTTCGTAGACTTCAAAACCGATCGCGGAAAGCAGTTTAACCAGCAGTTGGCGGTTGTCAAAAGCGTCGTCTGCAACGATAATTCGATAGCGGGGTTGATTCGGTGCGATCGCCATAACTCGTCTGGTTGGCTGCTCCCGTTGGCGATCGGCACTTTCAACTGAATTAACTTTAATGTCAAATTTGAAAATAGTACCGCCTCCCGCACGAGAACTGACTGTCATTTCACCTCCCATTAACTGCACAAAAGAACGTGCGATCGTTAAACCTAATCCTGTTCCTTGTTGCGATTCTTCCCCTGTTTTAGTTTGCACAAAAGCTTCAAATATCTTGTCTAATTCACTAACATCAATTCCCGCTCCCGTGTCTTCTATCTCAAAGCAGATTTGCTGAGCCAAATCCTGATTTTTAATTTTCACATAAATGCCGCCTTCCGATGTGAATTTAATCGCGTTAGAAATGAGGTTAATCAAGATTTGGCGCAATTTTATTTCATCAGTCCGCACATATTGGGGAACGTCTACCATCCGCTCTACTAATAACTGCAATCCCTTCTTTTCTGCCGGAAGTTGGAACATATTTTCGATGTCGTCCAGTAGGCGGTGGAGGTCAAAATTGGTCTCGTTCAGAGTCGTGCGTCCTGCTTCTATTTTGGACAAATCTAATACTTGGTTAATCAGTTCAAGCAAATGTTCTCCGCTGCGGGTGATAATACTCAGGTGTTCTTGCTGTTCCTGCAATAGGTTAGAAGAACGATTCATTAATTGGGAAAAACCCAGAATTGCATTGAGGGGAGTCCGCAATTCGTGGCTCATATTTGCGAGGAATGTGCTTTTTGCTCGGTTGGCTTGTTGTGCCGCGTCTTCGGCTCGTTGTCGCTCGATGATTTCTCGCTGGAGTTCGAGAGTGCGATCGCTCACTTGCTGTTCTAAAGTGCGGTTGTAATCAGCTAAAACTTTTTCGGCTTGTTTGCGATCGGTGATATCTTGAAATGTGGCGATCGCATAATTAATTTTACCTGTTTCATCCACAATTGGTGTGCTGGAAACTTCCAAGGAAACAATCTTATCAGGTCGGTGGAACTCGATATCATCTACTTTGACAGTTTCACCCCCCAAAGAACGCACGATTGGCATTTGTGCGGTGGGATATAACTCGTTAGTTCCCGCGAGATAAAGTTGATAAGTTTCTGCTAATTTCTCAGTATTGGCTTCGGGTATTGTGGGAATGGCGCTTAGTTGATGTGCTGTCTGATTTGCGTAGGTAATTTGTCCGGTGGTGTCATGCACTGTTACCGCGATCGGCATAGCGTCGATAAATTGAGTCAGTCGGTTTTCGCGTTCTTTGACTTCCGCGTAGAGTTTAGCATTGGTAAGTGCGATCGCCGCTTGTCCCGATAACAATTGTAAGACTTCCAGGCGATCGGGCGTAAAAGCTTGTGTAGTGAGGTTATTTTCGAGATAAACAATAGCACTGAGTTGACCTTGATTCATCAAAGCGGCACACAAAATAGACTTAGGCTGACGTGATTTGATGTAAGGATCATTCGTAAAGTTACCTTCACGAGTGGCATCATTTAACACCACATTTTCTTTGGTTCGGGCGACATAATTGATAATTGTTTCTGAAAGTTCCTGGCAATTTTCAACTGGTTCAGATTGCAACACAGTTATGCGTTCGTCATAGATTGCGCCTTTAGCTTCAATCAGCAATTTTGTCTGGTTTTCTAAAATTAAGTACCCTTTTTGAGCGCCGACATTTTCAATCAAAATCTTCATCAATTTGGACAGTAATTTATCCTCTACAATTTCCCCAGCAATTGCCTCGGAAGCTTTCATGACTGTAGCGATATCCAAGGAAGAACTAGAACGGCTACCCGTAGTTGATGTAGTGGTTGAGATTTCTTGATTTTTCTGCTGATTTATCACAAATAACTGGGGATATCGCGTTTCTAAATCTTTAACTTTAGCCGCCGCACCCCAGAGTTGATAGCAGTAACGAGCTTCCTGCATATAAGCTTTAGCTGTTAGTTCTTTACCTATCGATAAATAAAACTTAGCTGCTAGTTCATAAGCAAGGGCGGCTTCCTGGATGTATTCATTTTCTTTGGCTCCTTGAATAGCGCGATCGTAATAGTCTATTGCTTCTAATTTCTGTCCCAAAACCCGACATTTTTCGGCTGCTACTAAATCTACCTTATGCTGATGATTCATAGGGGCATATTTTGCCCAGTGCTGTTGCAGTTCTGTTTGATTTTGTTCCACCTGCTCTAATGCTTCTGATATCTCTTCAGATTCTGGGGTCAACTGTACTAGAATACTCAAAGAATCATAAAAATACAACGGCGGTTCATTAGTCAGTCCAGCAGTAACGATTAAATGGCGTCTGCACTCAACGGCATGGCTTTGAGCTGATTCACTCTCTCCAAACAGATAGCAAAGTATCAGCTTAAATAAATAGAATACAGACACGTGATACATATTATGGGGAGACAACCATTGAGGTAGGAATTCAGATTCTCCGAAAGGTTCTCTAGACAGCGTAGTAGACTGCTCCCTAGCTCCCAATAAACTTGAGATAAATTGCCAAAGAAGCCGACACCCATTAGCTGTTGACACTTGATTCAATTGCATCAAAATCTTGTAGTATGTGCGGGTTTCCTGCTCCAAAGTAACAAGGGGCTGACCGCACCAAAAAGAATTGGCACACCACTGACTTACACTATATCCTGCAACCTCATAATTTCCCACTTCTAGGGCATTTCTATAGCTCTCTTGCATAAGTTTTAATGTTTCTTTGATGTGGGATTGGCGATGTAAAAAATGTAATTGCGTTGCCAGCAAAACGTGCGGTTTTAAAACTTTATCATTCAGTTTACAGGCGACTTGGAGTGCCAAACAACTAAATTTTTTCCCTGTCTCCACATCTTTTAAAAGATTACAAAGAAGTACGCCATACTGCACATAAACTAAGGCTGAAGCCGATGTGTTTCCGTATTGAATGGATAGCTTAACTGACATGGAAACTAATAAGGGAAATAAAGGAGAACCAGATAAGTAAGTCACTGACATGAGACTACTAGCAATCTGCATAATGGCAATTTTTTCGCCATCCGTCATCTGAGGGAGGCGAGCTAAATCTTCAATTTCTCTGTCTCCCATCAGTTCTCCTACCTGTGCAATTCCCTGTTGAATATCATGCGGTGCAGGTTGGTCAGGAAAAATAATACCCAACTGTTGCAAGAATTGTCGAGCAATGACAAGAGCTTTACTCAAGTTATTTCGGAAAATAATTGACTGAACTCTAATTCGGTAAACATTGACCTGTTCTGGTAACGATCGTACCTGGGCAATCACTGTGTCAACGATCTGTTGCATTGTATCAAAGTCACCACAGAGCAAAGCCAATTCAGCCGCTAAGTTATGGAATGATAGAGTCATTTCATATTGTCTAACCCAAGCATTTTCTCCCAGCATTGATAGTCCTGTGCTAGCGTATTCACGGCCCGCTTGATAGGCGGCAGCACTTCTGGCTTTGCGACAGGCAATCAGATTGAGTTGGGCTAATTCATCTCGCTCTGTTTGTGAGGTAATTAAAGCTGTTCCATAATTTAATTGATTGATGATTCCAAAAATGGCATCTTCTCTGGCTTCTGGCGAAGTTTGTTGTAGCAGTATTTTTCCGATTTGATAATGGGTAGCGGGTTTTTGGGTATCGGGGATTAAAGAATAAGCAGCTTGCTGAATTCTGTCATGGACAAACTTGTATTCTACGGATTGGCTACTGGGTAATTTTCCTGCAATTTCTAATTCCACATCTCCCATATTCCCCAGCAACACGACTAAATTTTCGGCTACGGCTGCGTACAAATCATCCGCCGTTTTTCCCACAGATTTTTCGCAAAGTGAGGCGAGGGTTTTCAGGTCGAATTGATTGCCAATGCAGGCTGCTATCTTTAACGTTTCCTGCGTATTATCAGGCAGTCGTTGAATTTTGCCAGCCATCAACTCGACAACATTATCAGTGAATCCCCTCGCTTGAATTTGGTCTAAATCCCATTCCCAACTGAAAGCGAGCGAATCAAATTGTAACAAGCCTTCTGTATAAAGCGATTTGAGAAATTCATTCATAAAGAAAGGATTCCCACCCGTTTTGAAAAAGACTAACTCGGCAAGGGATTTGACTCTTGATTCCGGGCAATTCAGGGCATCAGCAATGAGTTGAGTAACAGAGGATAAATCCAAAGGTGACAGAAAAATGCGATCGACATTTGCCCCTGTTTTGACAATCTCTTCAATCGTTAGCATTAACGGATGACCCGCAGAAACTTCGTTATCCCGATACGCCCCAATTAAAAACAGTCCCGTTGACGAAGCGCTCATCAGTAGCTGCATCAGTTTCAGAGATGCCCCGTCAGCCCACTGCAAATCATCGATAAATATTGTCAGAGGATGTTCGGGTTTGGTAAAAACTTTAATGAAGTTTTGAAACACAAAATTAAAGCGGTTTTCCGCTTCTGCGGCGCCCAATTCTGGCGGCGCAGGTTGCTTGCCGATAATTAATTCAATTTCAGGAATTACATCAATCATGACTTGACCGTTGATTCCCAATGCGTCTAATAATTTTTCCCGCCATTCTTTGAGATTTGCTTCGCTTTCTGCTAACAGTTGTTTGGCTAAATCCTGAAAAGCGTTGACAATGGCGCTGTAGGGAATGTTGCGCTGATATTGGTCAAATTTGCCGGAGATAAAATAACCGCGCTGTTGAGTAATCGGTTTGTATAATTCTTGCACCAAAGCTGATTTGCCGATACCAGAATATCCAGAAATCAGCATCATTGAGCTTGTGGCACAGGCATCTTGCCTGTGATTGCTTGTGGGACAGGCATCTTGCCTGTGACTGCTGACTGTTTCAAAAGCTGTTAGTAAACTATCAATTTCTCGCTCTCTGCCGTAAAGTTTTTGCGGAATTTGAAAGCGGTCAGAAATATCTTGACTTCCTAGGGGAAAAACGGATATATTGTTATTGCTGTGCAGTTGATCCAAACATTCTTCTAAATCCGCTTTAATTCCGATCGCACTTTGATAACGCTCCTCAGCATTTTTCCCCATCAACTTCATCACAATATCGGAAACAATTTGCGGAATTTCGGGATTCACCTGAGATGGAGATAACGGCTGTTTAGCGAGATGACTGTGTACCAATTCCAGCACATCACTGGTGTCAAAAGGCAATTTGTTTGTCAGCAGTTCGTAAAAGGTAGCACCCAGGGAATAAAAATCTGTGCGGTAATCTAAACTTCTATTCATTCTGCCAGTTTGTTCCGGCGACATATAAGCAAGAGTTCCCTCTAAAATGTTGGGATTTTTTAGGGTGTAATTCTCCCGCGTTAACTGCGTGGAAATGCCAAAGTCGATAATTTTGAGTTCGCCACTAGCTGGATTGAAGACAATATTTGAAGGGTTAATGTCTTTGTGAATGATGTGGGCGCTGTGAATTTGTTGTAAACTTTCTGTGGTGGCGATCGCAATTCGCAAGAATTGTTCAATACTAAATTTTTGCTGCTGCATCCAAATTTTCAAGGATTCACCGCCAAAATCCTCGACAAACATCACCAGCGTGTTTTGATATGGCTGCAAATCATAGGCTTTTATACAGCCACTCAGCTTCAGAGATTGTGTAATTTTATACTCTGTGCGATAGCGGGCGAGTTCTTGGGGTGTGGGATAATTTTCTTTAAGGATTTTGAGGACGACGGGAAGACTGTCGGGTTGTCGGAATGCTCGGTAAACCAGGGAGTTTGCGCTTTCGTAGATGAGCTCTGTGATTTCAACGCCCGGAAGAGTCAGCATATTCATACCGCTGTCAACTTTGCAGTCGAACATAGCATAAATTTGCTCCCCACACCAGAGGTGCGTGAGCCATCAGTCGATTTTAGATTTTAGATTTTAGTCTGCGACTATTTTTCAGCCAAAACAGGTTTCCGAGTCAATACAGCTTGTTCGATAATGTCAGCGGCGCGCTTGACTCCGCCCGATCGCACTGTATTCAGAATAGTCCGCTAATTAATTTTGAGCTTCCGACTTATTCAAGACACTTATAGCAGAAACAAATACAAGGGTAATAACACCATAAAGTAGTGAATGGCTCAGAAAGCTTTCCCCTCCTAAAAGTGTATCTAAAATCCCTCTAATACCACTCAAACTTACAGCAAATATAGTTAACAAGGTAACAACAAAACCGACTAAGAGTTTGAGTTTTCCTTTGACCAGCCAACTGCAATATATGCCAACGAAAAGTGCTCCTAAAAATGTAGCCAAAGGAAAAAAGGGATTTCCCTTAGGGCATCCAGAAGCAAAAGCACAAAGAGATGTACTCAAGACAAAAGTACATAAACCTATAGCAGTACCGACAAAAAAGCTAGTCTTGTTAGGATAGAGTTTCAAAAATTCAAACATAATTGCCCCTAATTTCAGGATTTATTGAGAGTACAGGGTGGCGATTTCCCCCCCTCGCTACAGCTTGCTGAGGAGAGGAAGTTTTGGGGCGTTCCTCGATCGGCTTTACAACCAGACTAAGTAAGCGCTCGCCCAACTACACTAACTAATAGGTTAGGTTGCCATCGTTATTATCAATTCCTAGTAATGTGACAGAAGATGGCTGATTTCCACCGCGGCAATTGGCAGACAGTTCGTCTCCCTTTATGCTGATGCCTGTGCAAGTTCGGTTGAACGTACTTTGTTCCTTAAGATTACCTTGCACGAGTTGTCCATTTTGATTATGAACGCCTTTAATAGTAATGGAAGTGCGCTGAGTCGTACCATTTTTTTTGTTACAAGTTGCAGATAATTGAGCGCCATTGATTGAAATGTCCGTGCAACTGGTAGCAAAGGTACTTGCTTTTTGAGCATGGCTTGGCTGCTGAAAGATGGAGAACGATAGTACGATTGAAGCCGATAATCCAGACAATTTAATTAAGTTCATGGTTTTTTTTCTGGTTGGTTTACTATTTTAAGCGTAAGATAACAACCCTAAAAAGTTTCTAGCTTTTAGTTGAGTATGAACTTAGCCAAATAGTCAGCTTGCAACTCAGCGTCTGCGAGGAAAAATCCTAAACTTTTGGCTAGGTCTAGCCCTCAAAAATAGGCTGTTATCGCTTGGAGAAACTCAGGAATCGGACGCATATTTTAGTCATTGCAATAGAGTGTTACCAGTATATAGTTGTATGCGCTCTGGGATACCTAGCCAAAAGTTTAGGTAATCTCCTCAACTAAAGGTTAGTTCAAGCTAGATTTTTTTTTATAGCTTCAAAACTCAACTTTGAGCTAGCTACTTTAGCCAGGGAATTTTCTAAACTAAATTTACGCATAGGCCAGCCATAGCCTAGCTATAAAAAATCCACAAGGAGTAACTTCCATGCCAAGTGAAAGCATCATAAAAAAAGCAACATCTACACCGGAAAACTCAACCTATCGAGAATTGAGCGACTTGGAACTCGAAGCGATCGCAGGTGGTATGCGTACTATCACAATCGAAGGCTCAGTGCCGGACTATCTGAAACCCCGCATATCCACGCAACTGATTAACTACTTGCAGTCCTATTTCGGGAAATGAGCGGCTTGTAACTATAAGCGATCGCGCTTCCGCTGAGTTTAAACACCCAATCAGAAAACATCAATGGAAACCCAGTTTCTTAAATAAACTGGGTTTTTATTTACCTCATATCATATACGTGTGAATCGAGCCTAATTCCTGTAGGGGCGGTTTTTACCAACCATAATCAACTAGAACTAATAATCTTGTAAACCAGATCCTGGATCCATAGCAGGTCTAAATCATTATATAAATCTACAAAAAAGGCGTTGCTTAATCAGCGTATGAAAAAAATCACTTAAAAATCCCGAAGTTTTGTGAATACTGGTTTCTATGACTTGCATATTTAGCCTTTCATACCCTGAATCAGCAACGCCAAAATCTTTCTTTTAAAAGCTTACTACACTGAATATACCTTTTGTCCATTTGGGAAGTTCAATGTAATTGGTGATTGGTAATTGTAGGTGGGGTAGAAGGAAGGGAAACCACACCTACAATTACTATTAACAGTCATTCGATTTTAGATTTTAGATTTTAGATTTTGGATTGACCCCACGGATAAATTCGGGGGCTTGAGGATTTTAGATTTTAGATTTTGGATTGATTCCACGGATAAATCACGTGGCGGGTACCATCAAGAAATTATTGGTCAAAGTCCTAAGTCAAAAGTGCCAAGTCAACAGCTAACAGTCAACAGTTAATTGTTAACTGTTGACTGTTAAACTGAATCCCTGTGCCGAACTCGCTAGAAACTGCCGGAATGGCTGTTCATTCTTTGGATTTAGAACTTTTGGAAAGCTTACCCTCAAAAGGTTGAACTCCACTATTTGGATAGTTGTCATCGCTGGGGCTAAAAATCCGCACCGCTGCTTCCGAAACGTAACGCATTGCGTTTGTCAAAGATTTAGAAAGATTCATAGAATCTGCCTCTCTTGTCTGAGTTCTGATACTTTTAATATTACTCTGATTTTTGGGCTGTGGATGAGTTTAGCAATATTTATTTGAATTACTTATTGGTCTGCAACATAGAAGCAAGCTGAAGGTTTGAGAAATAACGAATTTTTGGACGATCGACCTTTTGCTGGTAGATTTTTCCTTACTCAAGTCAAGCAGTCGCGATCGCCCCTCCCGACGCTCAGAAACCGGGTTGTCTAACTCTATTCAAAGGCTGCAACGAAATATTTTCGCAAAAAACCCGGAACGCTTGAGTGTTTGTGCTTAATTCCTGAGTTTGTTAAATTCAGTATTTATATTGCTTTTACCATAATATTAATCGAAAAATTAACCTAAATCCGCTATTAAAGGGCATAATAAGCGAATTTTGCCGACAAATATCTGCAATCTTCATCAAATATTTACAAAAAGATATGGTATTTGTCACTATAATTAAAAAAAAGAAGTTTGTTCGGGGTTTTTCTTATGGAAACTGCGACAGAAAGCCTGCAGCTCACAGGTTTTGAAGAAATCTTAGAAGACCGGGAACTAACGGTTTCTTCAGCAGATTACAGCCTTTTGACCGATCTCTACCAGCTAACGATGGCCGCTTGTTACGTCGGGGAAGGGATCGACGGGCGGGCCGCGAGTTTTGAATTATTCGCGCGCAGGCTGCCAGAGGGTTTTGGCTACGCGATCGCGATGGGTTTGGCTCAAGTTATCGATTATTTGGAAAAATTTCGGTTTTCGCCGGCGCAAATTGAGGCTTTGCAGTCCACTGGGATTTTTGCCGACGCCCCGGAGCGATTTTGGACTTTACTCGCCACAGCCCGTTTTACTGGCGATGTTTGGGCGGTGCCGGAGGGGACGGCGGTGTTTGCTAACGAGCCTCTGCTGCGAATTGAGGCTCCTCTGTGGCAGGCTCAGTTAGTGGAAACTTATTTATTGAATGCCATAAATTATCAAACTTTGATTGCGACGCGGGCAGCGCGGCTGCGGGATGTGGCGGGCCCGGAGGCTAAGTTGCTGGAATTCGGGACGCGCAGGGCTTTTGGGCCTCAAGCTGCTGTTTGGGCGGCTAGGGCTGCCCTGGCTGCGGGATTCGACGGAACTTCTAATGTTTTGGCTGCTTTGAAGTTGGGCCGCAAGCCTGTCGGTACGATCGCCCATGCTTTGGTAATGGCTGTGGCTGCCCTCGAAGGTAGCGAGAATCAGGCGTTTGCAGCTTTTCACCGCTATTTTCCGGGGGCGCCGCTGCTGATCGATACTTATGATACTGTGGCGGCGGCGCGGATGTTAGCCGATCGAGTAAACAGCGGTGAAATGCAGTTGGAAGGCGTGCGGCTGGATTCGGGCGATTTGGCGGTGCTGTCTCGGGAAGTTCGATCGATCCTTCCGGGCGTTCCAATTTTTGCTAGCGGCGATTTGGACGATCGAGAAATTGCTAAATTAAAAAGTAGCGGTGCTTGCCTTGACGGTTACGGTTTGGGAACCAAGTTAGTCAGCGGTTCCCCTGTCAACGGTGTTTATAAATTGGTGGAAATTGACGGAATTCCGGTGATGAAAGAGGCCAGCGGCAAGGTAACATATCCAGGAAGAAAGCAAATTTTTAGACATATTGAAAATGGGCAAATTCTCGGAGATTATTTGGGATTGTCGGGAGAAACTATTCACAATTGTGATTCTTACTTACCATTAATGGAGTTGGTTGTCAAGGATGGCAAACGAGTCCAGAAACAGGAAAGTTTGGAGGAGATCGCCAAACGCACTGCTGCTTCTGTCGCCAGTCTTCGACCCGAAACTCGCCAACTTGACAACCCGATTTCGCCGTCAGTGGAAATTTCTACAGATTTGCAGAGTCTTACTCAAAAAACGAAAAAGAGTCAGTAGTCAGTAGTCAGTAGTCAGTAGTCATTAGTCATTAGTCATTAGTCATAAATCAACAATTAACAATCAACAATCAACAGTCAACAGTCAACAGTCAACAGTCAACAATTACCGATTCCCTATGCAGAAGATTGCTCTTTTTGGAACCAGTGCCGATCCACCCACAGCAGGACACAAAACAATTCTGAGTTGGCTTTCGCAACATTTTGATTGGGTAGCAGTTTGGGCGTCGGACAATCCTTTTAAGTCGCACCAAACTTCTCTAGAACACCGATCGGCAATGCTGCTGTTAATCATTCAAGAAATTAATTCGCCCAGACACAATCTTTGCTTGCATCCAGAACTCAGCAGTCCGAGGACTGTGGAAACTGTGGAACAAGCAAGATTGCTGTGGCCGGATGCAGATTTGACGCTGGTAATCGGTTCTGACTTGGTGGGGCAACTGTCTCGCTGGTACAAATTTGAACAATTGTTAAAACAAGTGAATCTGCTGATAGTACCGCGACCCGGTTATCCATCAGAGCAATTAGATTTGTGGCAGTTGAGGCGCATGGGTGCAGACGTGGCGATCGCATCTTTGAGTGCTCCCAATGTTTCTTCTACTTCCTATCGGGAAAAAGGAGACAGGGAAGCTCTGACTCCGACCATCGAAGATTACATCCATAGGGAGCATTTGTACGCATGGCACGAGGCACAAAAAAGAGCGAGGGTTGCTCATTAGCTGACTTTAAAGTAGGAGTAGATAATGTTATTTTTTCCGTCGATACCGTGCAGAACCGCTTGTTGGTGCTGTTGGTAATGCGGCAAGACGAACCGTTTATCGATTCTTGGAGTCTTCCCGGTACTTTGGTGCGACACGGAGAATCCCTTGAAAATGCGGCTTACCGGATTTTGTCTGAGAAAATTCGGGTAAAAAATTTGTATCTGGAGCAGTTGTATACTTTTGGAGAACCGGGGCGCGATCCTCGGGAAATTACCAGGGGCGATCGTTATCTTTCGGTTAGTTATTTTGCTTTGGTACGCTTTGAGGAAGCTGAGTTAATTGCTGGGAGTGTAGTGGCGGGTGTGGGCCACCGCGTCGGCGGCATTGCTTGGTATCCCGTGCAACAAGTTCCACAGCTTGCCTTCGATCACAATCAAATTCTCGAATACGGATATCGGCGACTGCGTAACAAACTTGAATACAGCCCGGTAGCTTTTGAAGTTTTGCCGGAACTTTTTACTTTGAGCGATTTGTATCAACTTTATACAACTATTTTGGGGGAAAATTTTTCTGATTATTCTAATTTTAGAGCTCGATTGTTGAAATTGGGTTTTTTGTGCGATACCGGTGTTAAGGTTTCGCGCGGGGCGGGCCGCCCTGCTAGTTTGTACCGCTTTGATGCGGCCGCTTTTGCTCCTTTCAAAAATAAGCCACTGGTGTTTATTTAGCTGTTCCTTAGATGACATTGTGGGATCAATTTAGTAACATTAGAATAGAAGCTATTAAGGAGTGCAGACGATGAAAGACCCTGATGAATGCGCTAATATTCACGAAGTTCGCGAGGAAATTGATATTATCGATCGAGAAGTGATCGAGGCTTTGAGCAAGAGATTTCAATACGTCATCGCGGCAGCAAGGTTCAAAACGAGTGAAGCTAGTGTTCGATCGTTCGATCGCTTTCACGATATGTTACAGCAGCGGCGCGAGTGGGCTCAAGAATCGGGTTTGAATCCTGATGTGGTTGAAAATATTTACCGGGATTTGGTAAATTATTATATTGAGGAAGAGTTGAAACATTACAAATCTGAGTAATTTTTCGCTACATTCAAATCTAGGACTATAGGAAAGTGAGTCCGCGCGAGCGGACTGTTAGCAATATTTATTAAGTGATTTGGTGAGATGAAAATTGCGATCGCACAACTCAACCCTACTATTGGTGATATCTTGGGCAACTCCAACCTAATTCTGGAGGCGGCGAAACAAGCTGAGGTTGAGGGCGCAAACTTATTGCTAACACCCGAACTTTCCCTGATCGGTTATCCGCCGCGCGATTTGTTAATTAATCCGAGTTTCATTGCAGATGCAGGTGCACAGTTGCAGCAACTGGCGCAAGCTTTGCCGCCGGAGTTGGCAGTCATAGTAGGCACTGCCTTACCTAATGCTACTGCTGTTAAACTCGGCGGAAAATCATTGTTTAATAGTGCTGTTTTGTTGCAAAATGGCGCCGTCAAAACAGTTTTTCATAAACGCTTGTTGCCTACTTATGATGTATTTGATGAAGATAGATATTTTGAACCGGGAGAAAACAGCAATTACTTTTCTATTGGCGAAGTCAAAATCGGCGTGACAATTTGTGAAGATTTGTGGAACAATGAGGAGTTTTGGGGTAAACGCAGTTACGCGGGCGATCCTGTTTCCGATCTGGCAAAATTGGGTGTAGATTTAGTGGTGAATTTGTCGGCATCGCCTTATTCTGCGGGGAAGCGGGGAGTGCGATCGGCGATGTTGCAGCACAGCGTCATCCGCTGCGGGATACCGATTATTTACGCTAATCAGGTAGGGGGAAATGACGATATTATTTTTGACGGCAGCAGTTTTGCTGTGAATCGAAAGGGTGATTTGATTCAGGTATTAGCTTCTTTTGAAACGGATTTTGCGGTGCTGGAATATGACGCCGCTAAACAAGATTTAGTTGGCAGCGGCGGGATGGGGCAAGATGCCCGATCCACAACAGATTTAAGTTTTCATCCGGCAGAAGGAGATGCAGAAATTTGGGCTGCTTTGGTTTTGGGAGTACGAGATTATGTCCGCAAGTGCGGTTTTTCTAAGGTTGTACTCGGTTTGAGTGGCGGGATAGATTCGGCTTTGGTGGCGGCGATCGCCAGTTGCGCGATCGGGCCCGAAAATGTTCTAGGGGTGCTGATGCCTTCTCCTTATAGTTCAGATCATTCGGTTAATGATGCTTTGGAATTAGCCCGAAATCTGGGCATCGCGATCGAACTATTGCCGATCGGCGATTTGATGAAAACTTACGATCGCACTCTCGCCAATTTGTTTGTCAATACAACTTTCGGGATTGCTGAGGAAAATATTCAATCGCGGATTCGAGGCAATCTGTTGATGGCAATTTCTAATAAGTTCGGACATTTGCTGCTTTCGACTGGGAATAAGTCGGAAATGGCTGTGGGTTACTGCACTCTCTACGGCGATATGAATGGGGGATTGGCGGTGATTGCCGATGTGCCGAAAACTCGCGTTTATTCGCTTTGTCGATGGCTGAATTCTGGGAGTGAGAAGATTAAAAATCAGGCTGACTTGGGAAAGGAAATTATTCCGGTTAATATTATTACTAAGCCGCCGAGTGCTGAACTGAAACCGGGACAAGTTGACCAAGATTCTTTGCCGGATTACGATGTTTTGGATGACATCTTGCAGCGGTTGATCGAACATCACGAATCGGTTCAACAAATTGTGGCTGCAGGACACGATGAAGCGGTGGTTAAACGTGTAGTAAAATTAGTGAGGCAAGCGGAGTTTAAACGGCGGCAAGCAGCCCCTGGTTTGAAAATTAGCGATCGAGCTTTTGGTACCGGTTGGCGGATGCCGATCGCCAAATCTTCCTTCTATTAAACGCATCATTAAACGCAAAATGGTTAACATCGACGGTAGTTTCGGCTTCGATTTTCTCCTGGGAACTCTCAGCAACGATACGATTAGAGGATTTGCGGGTAATGATACTGTTCAAGGTTTGGGGGGAAATGACCGAATTTTTGGCGATCGGGAAAATGATTTGTTAGCAGGAAATGAAGGCGCTGATACGCTGTCTGGCGGTCAGGGAAGCGATACAATCTATGGAGGACAAGACTCCGATTGGATGTTTGGCGATCGGGGTCACGATTTGCTAATAGGTGGCGAAGGCGGGGATATCTTGACAGGAGGCGCGGGGGAGGATTTATTTGTGATTGAAAGAACCTCTGCCGCATCTACTATTACTGAAGCCGATATAATTACAGATTTTGGCAACGGCAATGATAAAATTGTCTTGACAGAAGGCATCAACTTTAGCGATTTAGAGCTTTCTGTTTCCGACAACCAAACTATTATGAAAGACAAAAACTCTGGTAATTACTTAGGAGTTGTTTTGGGAAATTCTAATCTGACTGAATCCAACTTTATGTCGCTGTTTGGCGGGATAGATAGGGGTCAGCTTTTGCCAATTTCGGTTAACACGATTATAGCCGATCGCGCGATCGGACTGGAAGTGGCGCAAACTCCCCAAGAACAAGCGACAGGTTTAATGTTTCGCACAGAATTGCCAGATGACAGGGGAATGCTTTTTCCCATCGAACCCGCGCGAAACGTGCGTTTTTGGATGAAAAACGTGTTTATTGAACTCGATATGGTTTTTCTGCGGGAAGGCGTAGTGCAGGCGATAATTCCTAACGTACCGCCGTGTTTGACCGAAACCTGCCCCAACTACGGCCCGGATGTTCCTGTTGACGGAGTGATCGAACTAAGAGGCGGAAGGGCGGCTCAATTGGGACTCAAAGTTGGCGATCGGATTCCCAATTTACCCTAAAAGGTATATGATTTTATCGCAGCATTCAACATTTTTGCATCCAATGAATCCTATGAATCCTATTGAATTAAAAATAATCCCCCATCAAACTCAAGACGGTTTAGCTTACCAACATTTGCGCTTGCGAATTACAACTCAAGACGGTATCATCACACCCGATGATTTACAAGGTTTGAAACTTCCTCAAGACGTTCAATTAAGCCAAGGAATTGTTATTGAAGGTAGAGGAGCAATTTGGCTGTACGGGTATTTAGTACATGAATGTCATCCTGCGGCTTGGGTGGGATGTTACGATCCGCGATTAGAAGGTGCCGTGGTAGTAGCGACGCACAAGCACGAGGTATCAGTTGGACAGGTATTAAAATTGAGTTTACCGAGCGATTAAGGCTCTCCGTAGCGGGTGTAGCGGCTTTGGTTTTGAATGCCAATCTGACTCTTACTCCGGCTCAAGTTGAGTATATCTTGACGACAATAGCCAAACCAAATGGGATAATAGCCTAGAAAGAATAGGCAGCCACTATTCAGCAATATTAGTCGATCGCCATACACCCGCGCGAATCTGTTTTGTCCGAACCTCCGCGCGGATGGGATGTGGATGCAATCCAGCAATGGATGGCAAATATGGATTGACTTCGCAGTTAGAAGTTTGGCAGAAAGTCGGCGGTTATAGTTGTCGAACTTGTGAAGGTCAAATTCAAAATTTTAGCAAGCAAGTAGGATAAAACATGAGCTCGCAAGTAATCCCTATACCAGGCTAGTATCCAACAGTTGCTGCATGAAGTGGGCAAAGTTATATTGACAGCGATAAAAGCATAACTAGGTACTGTCTTTTTGCTGGCGCGCAGACATGACAAGCGTGGAGAGTTACAAAATTTAACCTGTTTTCTACTTTCGCCAATTGCCGCAAGTAACAGTTAATACCCCATATTCCAGGTTCATGAACTAGAGTAGCAGCTATATTGTGTGGTGTTAATCTGAAGGGTGCGGATCTGCGAGATTTTGGATAAAACTTGCAGAGTGTTGATGGCGACGCACCTTACTTGCTTGCTTGACTTTTCAAAGCTTTTTACCTAGGCCTGTTTCTCACAAATCATTTAGGATTGCTATAAATTGAGAGGGTTTTAATAATATTGAGGAATTGCTGCAAAATGGTGGACGAATGATTATGCCGCCAAACAGCAGTTAATTGAGTGGTTGTCGTTTGTTCCTGAATCTGACGATAGACCACTCCTTCGCGTTGAAGATTCTGTACGTGAGATGGCAGAATGCTGATACCTGTTTCCCCTGCGACTAATCCCAAAATTGTGACCATAAAGACGGCTGTTTGAGCAACTTTAGGAACAAACCCTGCTTGCGAACATACATGGTAAATTTCCTCAGATAAGCCAGCCACAATCTGATGAAGGGGCATTACAAATTCTTGATCCTTTAGGTCGGAAAGCGAAATTTTGGATTGGGCTGTAAGCGGATGGTTTTTGGGTAAAACGACGACAAGTGGTTCTTGCGTGAGAGACATCGTTTCTAAATCATTGGCTTCAGAAATATCGTGGTAGAGATAGAGAAAAATGATATCAGTCTGGCGATCGCGCAACCTCTGAATTAGGAAAGCACTATGTTCTTCCTGCAAAATCAGTTTTACCTCTGGATATCGCTGTCGAAAAGTTCGCAGCATCTCTGGAAAGACACCATTCGCGATCGAACTGGGAAAACCCACCGTCAAATAACCCAATTCACCCTGATGAATGCGCTGGGTTTTATGTACCGCTTGTTCTAACTGTACCAAAGTTGCGCGAGCTTCTTCTAAAAACGCCTGTCCTGCTGGGGTTAGCTGAATCGGGTGACTTTTGCGATCGAATAGCTTCACACCCAGTTCAGCCTCTAAATCTTTAATTTGTTGACTTAGGGGCGGTTGGGCAATGTGCAATCGCTTTGCCGCGCGACTAAAGCTCAGTTCGTCTGCCACTGCAATGAAGTAACGAAGATGGCGAAGTTCCATAGGTTATACGATTTTAGATTTGAGAATTGAATGATTGGGAATGAATGATTACTATCATGGTTTGGAGCACGGGCCTACAGTTATATTCTCTTTTGTAACGGGGATTAAATACTATATTTTTTAAGTATATTGTTATATATAAAAAAGTATTTGACATATAGCTATAACTTCTTTATTTTGAAAGTAATAGTTATAAATTTCGGCACAAAATACCTATTTAAGTATTGCTTAATGAGGATTATTCATGATTTCGCAAGTAATTCGACGAGTTGCAGTTGTGGGAGGAACCCACGGAAACGAGTTGACTGGGGTTTATCTGATTAAGAAGTTTCAACAATTCCCAGACTTACTGAAACGATCGAGCTTTGAGGTGGTTACTCTATTAGCTAATCCTCAAGCGGTAAAGTGCAATCGGCGTTATGTCGATCGCGATTTGAACCGTTGCTTTGCCGAGGAAGATTTGTCTAACCCAGATTTGATGGGTTACGAGAACAGACGTGCTAAGGAAATCTCCGCCCAACTATGTCCGAAAGACGAACATGGGGCTGATGTGATCGTTGACCTTCACAGCACAACGGCCAACATGGGGCTGACAATTTTACCATCTAGCAAACATCCATTCAATTTGCAATTATTAGCTTATTTGAGTGAGATCGAGCCCTCACTGCGAGTTTGTTTCGGAGAGTATTCTGGTGAGGATGCCCCAATGCTTCGATCGCTCTCTGCTTTCGGTGGCACCATAGAAGTTGGGCCCATCGCCCAGGGAGTCATTAACGCCCGTCAGCTTCAGCAAACCGAAATGCTAGTTCACGCCATTCTGGATTATCTCGATGCACAAAATCGGGGAAAGCCGCTTCATACACCATCACATTTAACTGTATATCAGGCGATCGGCTCAGTAGACTATCCCAGAAATTCAGTAGGTGAACTGCAAGCTGCGATCCATCCCCAACTTCAGTTCAAAGACTATGAACCTTTACATCCCGGTGAACCCATGTTTCTCACATTTACGGGAGAATCGCTCCCCTATCAAGGAGAATCTACTGTTTTCCCTGTATTCATTAACGAAGCTGCCTATTACGAAAAACACATAGCGATGGTTTTGACGGAAAAACAACAGCTTCAGCTTGAAACGGCATAACTTGCCGAAAAATATGACTTTTATGAAATTAGGGTTATGACTTTTATGAACTCAAGCAATGAATTTATGAATTGACTCATCATCTCGCCGATGGAAGAATGTTAATTAATTTAAAATCAAGCATTGTCTCCCCTAAACACAAGTGAATCTCAAATTATCAGGAGTGAATTTATGGAAAGTACGCTCGGTATACTTGCCATCGATCGCGAACAGCAGCTAACAGCAGCATTAACAACCTTTGGTAATAGTGGTCAGCTTAACTTTTTCACTGCATCGAGTCAATTTAACGGTAGCGTCCCTAGCAACGGCTTTGACACTGATAATTTGACAGCGAGCGCCATCAGGGAACAAGAACAAATAGCAGATTTTATAGTATCCCAAAAAAGCGAGCTGCTCCGTTACTCAGCCAACGATCGAGCCGCTAGCGGTACATCTGCTGCTCAACCAAAATCGAACTCAGATGCGATCGCTGTCGGCACAGATCCCCTAACAGGAACGAGAACGGCTAATCAGTTGAATTTATCAGATCCAGGCAACTCCTTAGCAACTGCACGCAATATTGGTGTTGCTGATAACAATCGCTTCACCTTCAATGATTTTGTGGGAGTTGACGATAACGATGATTATTACCGCTTTACTATTAACAAAAATAGCGATTTAAGCTTGCGTATCGATGTTTTGAATGGGGCAGGAATCGAGTTGATTCAAGATAAGAATCGCAACGGTGAGGCTGATTATGATGAACTTCTTGGCAGCGATTATGCCTCAGCAGGTGCATCCGGCGAGATAATTTTTTTCAACCTGACTCCTGGAGATTACTATGTCGCAGTTTATAGTTACTTTGACTATAAGAATTACAACCTGAATCTGGCTGCAACGCCTGGTACTGGTTTTAGCAGCAATTACGGATACGGTTTAGTGGATGCAAATGCAGCAGTAGCCGGCACTTTTAACAGTCCCGTTAATTTCCCTGAAGTTCCTAATTTGGGCGGGAATGATTGGGCAAGAGACATGGTAAACGCGCCGGAAGTTTGGCAGGGGGGAATTACCGGAAATGGGATTGTTGTAGCTGTCGTCGATAGCGGTGTTGACTACACCCATCCCGATTTAGATGCCAATATTTGGCAGAATGCGGGTGAGATTCCCAATAACGGAATTGACGACGATCGCAACGGATATATTGATGATATTCGGGGTTGGGATTTTGTGTGGAACGACAACAACCCAATGGATTGGGACGGTCATGGGACTCACGTAGCAGGCGCGATCGCGGCCGAACGAAATGATTTTGGCATCACTGGAGTTGCCTACAATGCAAAGATTATGCCTGTAAGAGTTTTGCCGGCATTTGGCTATGGGAACTTCAATAATTTTGCTGCTGGAATTCGCTATGCTGCTGATAATGGAGCTAATGTAATTAACTTTAGTATTGGTGGCTGGTCGCCTAGCATGGAGGTTAATGAGGCAATTCAGTACGCAACTAACAAAGGAATTGTTGTCGTCATGGCAGCAGGAAATGATGGTTTTAGCGAACCAGCTTATCCAGCTAGAGATGCCGATAGCTTCGGAATTGCCGTAGGAGGAATTGATATAAATGGCAGAATGGATGAATTCTCTAACCGTGCAGGTTCCCGACCTTTGGATTACCTAATTGCACCGGGAGTAGATATCTTTTCTACAACTCCCTATAACACCTACGAAACTTACAGCGGCACATCGATGGCAGCCCCTCACGTGGCGGGTGTAGCGGCTTTAGTTTTGAATGCAAATCCGAATCTAACTCCGGCTCAAGTTGAGCAAATTTTGACTGCAACAGCCAACCAAAATGAGATAATAGCCTAGAAAAAATAGGCAGCAACTATTCAGAAACATTAGTCGATCGCCCTACAACCGCGCGAATCTGTTTTGTCAGAAGCTTCGGGCGATCGAACACTCGTCTATTTACCAAATTTGCAATTTTAGTGTGAGGACTTATGACTATTAATCGCGTCTCAGTTGACTCAGCAGGCAATCAGGCGATCGGCGACTCCGAGATCCCCTCCATCTCTGCCGATGGGCGGTTTGTGACGTTTTTATCTAACGCCACCAACCTCGTGCCGGGGGACACTAACAATAGCAAGGACATCTTCGTGCGCGACTTGTTAACGAATATCATCACCCGCGTCTCAGTTAACTCAGCAGGCAATCAGGGGAACGCCTTGTCCGTACTCCCCTCCATTTCCGGTAACGGGCGGTTTGTGGCGTTTGCATCGAATGCTTCCAACCTCGTGCCGGGGGACACTAACGGTAGAGCCGACATCTTCGTCCGCGACTTGTTAACGAATATCACTACCCGCGTCTCTGTTGACTCAGCAGGCAATCAGGGGAACGGCATTTCCTATTCCTTGTTGACCTCCATCTCCGCCGACGGGCGGTTTGTGACGTTTGCATCGGATGCCACCAACCTTGTGGCGGGAGACACTAACGGTACCCGTGATATCTTCGTGCGTGACTTGTTAACAAACACTACCACCCGCGTCTCTGTAGATTCAGCAGGCAATCAGGGGAACGGCATTTCCGAGTTCCCCTCCATCTCCGCCGACGGGCGGTTTGTGGGGTTTGCATCTAATGCCTCCAACCTCGTGCCGGGAGACACTAACAATAGTCGCGATACCTTCGTCCGCGACTTGTTAACGAATACCACTACCCGCGTCTCTGTAGATTCAGCAGGCATTCAGGGAAACGACTCCTCCGGCATTCCCTCCATCTCCGCCGACGGGCGGTTTGTGACGTTTGCATCGGATGCCACCAACCTCGTGCCGGGGGACATTAACAATCGCGGCGACATCTTCGTGCGCGACTTGTTAACCAATACCACTACCTGCGTCTCAGTTGACTCAGCAGGCAATCCGGGGAACGACTCCTCCCTCTATAGCTCGATCTCCTCCGACTATAGCTCGATCTCCGCCGACGGACGGTTTGTGGTGTTTGAATCTGATGCCTCCAACCTCGTGCGGGGGGACACTAACAATAGCACTGACATCTTCGTGCGCGACTTGTCAACCAATACCACCACTCGCGTCTCTGTTTCAGGGGCGGGCAATCAGGGGAACGGCGAATCCTACAGCCCCTCCATCTCCGCCAACGGGCAGAAAGTGGCGTTTTCATCTAAGGCCTCCAACCTCGTGCCGGGAGATACCAACAATGGCTCAGACCTCTTTATTGTTGACTTAACCAACACTCCAGGCGTCATCAATACTTCTAGTAACAACATCAACGGCACAAACGGCAACGACAACCTGATAGGCACTCCCAGCAGCGATAATATCAACGGTTTTGACGGCGATGACACGCTCACCGGCAGACAAGGCAACGATATCCTTGTCGGGGGCGGCGGCAGCGACAACCTGTTTGGTGGCAAAGGTTTTGACACCCTCAACGGCGGTTTGGGAAACGATATTCTAGTCGGCGGCGCGGGCAACGATGTATTTGTTTTAGGTGCGGGGTTGGGAGTTGATACAATCTCTGATTTCGGCAACGCTCAAGATACCATTCAATTAATCAACGGCTTGACTTTCGGACAACTATCAATTTCCGCTGGAACTAACGGCACATTAATTGGATTAGCTAGCAGCGGTGAAATTTTAGCTGCTTTGACAGGTGTTGCTCCCAATCTCATCGGCTCTGAAGATTTCGTCTCTGTTTAAATATCTGTAGATTCTCAATTGCCTGCTGTAGAAACACAGCAATGCTTTGTCCTTTCACCGAATATCTCACCTTTACTCAAAGAACACGATCGGGAATTACGCACTCCGACAGAGAAACCGGGTTCTTTTGCGAATCTGCGGGTCACAACCCAGTATTTTCGTAAAAAACCCGGTTTCTGAACCCCCATGCACAAGCCCTAGCAAAAAATGGTTTGACGCGCAATATACTGTTGTTAGCTTTTAGTTATTAATTATGGTAAATTACAGAACTGTATTGTTGTTCAATAGTCTAACTTTAGTGCTAGTTGGGATAGTGACGGCTTGTCTGAATTTATTCGGTTCTTCGGTAAAAGGGTTATTTTTGCCGCCTTGCTCTGCCACGTATCCGGGTGCAGGTTTCTTTTTCTTGGCGTTTCAAATGTTATTTTATTTATCGGTAATGGTGTGCGCTTTTACCTTTGGATTGCTGAGAATTATTCAACCAGACCGCCCAGAAAATCGATTTATTTTATATTCGGCACTGTTTGCCGGTTGCTTTCTGTTCAATGAAGTTTTTCGCACCCATGTTCATCTGGGACGTGCGGGTTTTCCGAAAGTGACAATTGTCATATTTTACGCCGTGCTGGCAATTGCATACGGATTAACTTTTCGGAGGCATATTCCCTCGACTCCCTATGCTTTACTGCTGAGTGGCGTAGGTTTGTTATTTGTTGCCTTTTTTGCAGAAGCGCTGCCCTTAAAAAACGAGATTGTTTCGAGCTTGGTCGAGGGAATTCCGAAGCTGTTGAGCGGGATTAATATTGCACTTTATTTTTGGTTTGTGTGTCAGGGTTTGATAGTGCGATCGCTCAATTTTTCTAACACGGAATCAAATCCCGAATGGAAGTAAGATGAAGATTTGCTGTTGGTGGGGGCGGGTTTTGGAGATTGTCAATTATGGGCAAATATTGTTTGTAAAACCCGCCCCTACATGATTTTATAATCGGTTAAAACTGAGAGATTGCACCATTGTCAATTAGCTTGTTCTGAACAGGCAAGATGCCTGCTCCACAACATACAGCAGATTCCAGGTTTATGAAGTACAGTAACAGCAGCTTGTAAACCAGTTTTTAAAGTGCTTAGGATTGACCAA
>NZ_JAUBOY010000042.1:0-68952 GCF_036700465.1 Microcoleus sp. T3_A4
CACGGCAATCGTTTGGGAGTTTTGTGTCTCCGAATCTATCTTCCTTTCCTTCTGCTTGAATATCTGCGGAATGTGGGTGTCAAAATTTTGGGAGTCCGTTACGGAACTCCCAAGCTTTGCAGTGTCACAAAAGTCTTAACTAGAAAATTACATCACGCCCCAAAAGTGAAGCAGACCTTGACCGGAAACCAATTCGATGATGACAGCGGCAGAGAAACCAATCATCGCCAAACGACCGTTCCAATTTTCGGCTCCTTCGCTGAAGCCCCAGTTCCAAGCGTTGCGTTTTTGTTCTTGCATAGTGCGAACTCCTTTCGTTAACTTGTGTAAGGCTTATGTAAATAAATATAACATTCCTTGATAAAAATGCAAGCTTGTGATTAGTGACATCGGTCACAACGGTCGATCGACCTTGATGATTTTGCCTAACGAGGAAAAATAGCCAACTCGGTATCAGGGTCGAACAAGTGAATTTTGTCATGGGCGATGGCCAACCAAAGCTCCTCGCCAACTCGGATCGATCGCTCAGGAGGAACCCGCACTTGCATCCGCACGGCCGGGGCATCCGTCAAACAAACCCCCAAATAAGTTTCATGTCCCAAAGCCTCTACAATTTCCACTTGTACTGAAATATTTTTCGTAGCCGGAGGGTTAATGCTCAGATGTTCCGGCCGAATGCCCAAAATTAGGCCTCGCCCGTCATATTGTTGTAGACTTTTAGCCCAAATATCGGGTAAAGTAAAGCGAAATTGCGGGTGAGAAATCAACAGCGGAGCACTAAATTCCACCGCCAAAAAATTCATCGGCGGAGAACCGATAAACTCAGCAACAAACAGATTAGCCGGCTTGTTGTAAAGCTCTAGAGGTCGAGCTACTTGCTGAATCTGGCCGACCTTCATAATAGCAATCCGATCGCCCATAGTCATCGCCTCAGTTTGGTCGTGAGTCACATAAATAGTTGTAGTTCCCAACTGTCGCTGCAACTGCACAATTTGCGATCGAGTTTCCGCCCTCAATTTCGCATCCAGATTCGATAACGGTTCGTCCATCAAAAACACTTCAGGATTCCTAGCCATCGCCCTACCCAAAGCTACGCGCTGCTTTTGCCCTCCCGAAAGTTGTTTTGGTAAGCGATTTAAAAGAGATTCTATTTGCAATAATTCAGCTACCTCTCGCACTCGTTTTCCTACAGCCTTTTCCCGTTCCGACAAATAGCGCAAACCCGGAGGCAACTTGCGAGTCGCTCCTCCTAAAAAGTCCTCAAACAAAAGATAAATAAGAGGATTTCTTAAATAATTAGAAGCTAAATAATTAATAACCTCTTCTAGCTTATTCCTAATTTTTTCTATCTTCTGGCTGCTTCCTTCTTCTCCTTGTATCTTCCCCCTTATCCCTTCTTCCTTCTTCCCTCTTCCTTCTTCCTTCTTCCTTCTTCCTTCTTCCTTCTTCCTTCTTTCGTCTTTCTCCCTTTCCGAGCGACGCAATCCAAAGGCGATATTATCGTAAACTGTTAGGTGAGGATAGAGAGCATAATTTTGAAATACCATAGCGATATCTCGGTCTTTAGGAGGCAAATCGTTAAGGAGCCGATCGCCAACCCAAATATTGCCGGCAGTCAAAACTTCCAAACCGGCGATCGAGCGCAGCAAAGTGCTTTTTCCGCAGCCAGAAGGCCCCACCAACACCATGAATTCCCCGTCTTCGACCGTCAGGTTAATGCGCCGCAAAACGCTGTTAGACGCAGGGCGATCGGCTATAGGCGAGACATTTTCTGCGAGGGTGTTTGCTTCTTTTTCCTGTTCTCCTTGGCGGAGCGGAAAACTTTTGTAGATATTTTCTAATACAACTTGCGCCATTAAACAATTTGAGATTTGAGATTTGAGATTTGAGATTTTAGATTGGGCATGGGGCTTGCTCAATGCCCGATGCCCAAGGCCCAATGCCCAATGACTATTGACTGCTGATAACTTTGATGATTCTTTCACCCGGATTGAGGTCAAAAACTCGATCGCCCGCAGCATCTTTCCCCCAAAAAGCTATACCATCAATAGTCGATCGCAACAGGCGGCCAGAATTAGTAAAAAGTTTGACATCCGTACCCGGAACAGCCTGCAGCAAGCCAACTAAAGCATCTTTAGGCTCTGAGAAGCGAAAAGCTTGAGTGCCAATTTCGCCCCGGTTAGTAAGTCTGACAGAACCTGCAGGCATTCGTTTTGCCCAACCCAACTCGGAAAATAGCACCAGACTGTCGTTCGGGTCGAGAGTGATGCAGCCCACCAACTGTTCCTGCTTCCGCAACCTGGTTACTTGAGATCCCTGGGCCGCGCGGCCCATTGGTGGCAGTTGTTCATCATCGATCTCAAACCGGAGGACTCGGCCTCCTGAAGTTGCGATCGCCACTTGCTCGCCGATTTTAGCCAGACTCGCACAGCGCAGCCGATCGTCCTCCTTGAGTTTAACAACAGTAACGCCGCGATTAGTCAAATCAGCAAATTCCTGCATCGCCAAGCGCTTAATTTTCCCTTGCTGAGTCAGAGTTACTAAATCCGCCGCCTCCGAATTTTCCGGCAAAATAAAGTGTGCAACTGTGATTTCCGACAAAGCGCGATCGGCACTGTCTTTAGTAGCACTCGGCGACAACAAACTAACGATCGGCGTTCCCCGGTCTTTGGCGCTACTACTAGGAATATCGGCCACTTTCAGCGGGTAAGCTTTGCCGTTAGGAGTTAAGACGACCAAAGTGCGATCGGTTTTCGTCAGATTTGCCGTCACAATAAAATCTTCATTTTTTTCTAAAGCTGAAACCGATTTTTCGCGACTTTTCGAGCGTGGCTTTTCCCCAGTCGGCAAGCGTCGCACGTACTGCTTGTGGGAAAATTCAACTATAGTTTCCTCTGGCTCTAGAACGGGCAATAAGTTCGGCTGAATCGTTGCCGGCGACAACTGCTTGACCCCAGAATTTTTCTTACCAGAAAATTGTGATTCGGCGTTTGCTGCGCGTGCAGTTCCATTGGCGAATTTAGTGCGGCGAGGGTCAGCATACTTGCGTTTGAGCGATCGAAATTCCTTCTTTAAAGCCTTCAAAAGTTCGCGTCTGTCGCTCAACAACCGCTGCAATTCTTGAATATTAGCCATCAACTCATCAAACTCAGACTGCAAATTTTGCCTTTCCAAACCAGTCAGCCTACGCATAGGCATCGCCAAAATCGCATCAGCTTGACTTTCGCTCAAATTGAGGCGAACTTGGAAAGTTTGCTTAGCAGTAGAGCCGTCAGGAGAATTTCTGAGAATGTCGATCGCGGTATCGAGATTTGTCAAAGCCAACATTAAGCCTTGGACAATATGACAGCGGCGTTCTGCAGCTTGCAACTCGTAATTGTAGCGACGGGTAAGAGTTACTTCCCGGAAATCCAGAAATTCCTGCAACAATTGTCTGAGCGTCAACTGTCGCGGTTGACCGTTGACAATTGCCAGCAAAATCGCCCCAAAATTTGTTTGCAGGTCAGTTTGTTGGTAAAGGCGAGCGAGAACCGCTTCAGGGGTAAATTCCCGCTTGAGTTCAATCACCACTCGAATGCCTTCGCGATCGCTCTCGTCACGCAAATCAGAAATACCGTCGAGGCGGCCAGCATTGACCAACTCCGCCACCTTTTCAATCCAAGCCGCCTTATTTACCTGAAACGGAAACTCCGTCACCACGATCGCCGTTTTAGTACGCACCTTGCGATTACCTGGCACTTCTTCCACCCCGGCCACACCCCTGACCGCAATGCTGCCTCGACCCTTAGTGTAGGCGTCAACAATGCCCTCTGTAGCGACGATTTCCCCTCCGGTTGGAAAATCCGGGCCTGGAATCAGTTCTATCAACTTCTCGTCGGATAGTTCCGGGTTTTCAATCAAAGCAATTAAACCGTCTACCACCTCCCCCAAATTGTGCGGCGGGATATTAGTTGCCATCCCCACAGCAATGCCTGTACAGCCGTTGAGTAACAGAAACGGCAACTGAGCAGGCAGCGCCGTCGGTTCCTGCTGGGAACTGTCAAAGTTAGCAGTAAAATCAACTGTTGCATCGCCGACTTGGGTTAGCATAGCTTCGTGGGCGATCGGTGCTAGCCTCGTTTCCGTATAGCGCATAGCAGCCGCCGGATCATTGTCCACCGAACCGAAATTGCCGTGACCCGCCAGTAAAGGATAGCGGCTCGAAAACTCCTGAACCATGCGTACCAGAGCGTCGTAAACCGATTGGTCGCCGTGGGGGTGATATTTTCCCAAAACATCTCCAACTACCCGGGCGCACTTACGGTAAGGTCGGTCTGGCGTCAGACCGAGTTCGTGCATCGCATATAAAATTCGACGGTGAACTGGTTTTAAACCGTCGCGGACATCAGGCAAAGCTCGCCCGACGATCACACTCATGGCATATTCGAGGTACGATTGCTGCATCTCGGCGTGCAGAGGCGTAGAAATTACTTGCCCGGAAAGTAGGTTGAGTTGTTTAGCCATGAGTCCTTGTGTCCGTTAATTCCTGAGTGAAAACAGCCTCTGTCAATAATGCCGAGGTTGCCTGTCTCGATTGAAAAGCGTTTGCCGCAGGCGAACCGAAAGTTCGACCCAACCGCCCTGTTGAAGAATAAAAATAAACTTAACTTGTGAAAGCAGAATCAGAGTCCCGAAGACGGGCAGCACTTGCCTCTTACTCTCCACTCTTACCCTAACCTCTATGTTGCCTTCATTTGCGCCTACCTGTCTATTTACCTTCTCACGGCAGAAGGTAAATAGACAGGAAAACACGGAATGCCAGAAACTCAGAACGTAGTGAGGCTGTAGCTCTTCCTAGGAAAGCGTCACGAGGGGCTGGAGTCCCCGTCAATCTATGATAGAATTTAATTGCAATTAGGAATAACCATCTACACGAAGAAATATTTTATTCAGGAGAAACCCCGGATTGAGCTCGTCTCGGTACAGCCGTAGCGTGGATCAAGCAGCAATGGTTGACGATCGAGCTTATCGTATTTTGGCAAGCGTGATGGACTCCGAAAGTATTAAAAAAGAAAAGTAAGTGGAATTGGAATATCTCTGGTACTGGTACTTGTTCTGATCGTGTAGAGGCGACTGGACTATGAGTGAACTCCCATTTTTGGGCTTATTCAACCATAGAGCGTGGTCGTGACTCGCTGAGAGTGTCAAAAATGCCATATTGATATAATTCATCAGTCAAAAGCTCTCCTGGCAATATCTCCTAGTCTGACATCCACTAGATGAACGGAAGCGTCGATATTTTAAGCCGTTTTGAGGGGTTAAAACTGAGAATTAAAAATCTCCAACAATCCCCGCTAGATTCGCTACTTTGAATGCGGTGGCGACGGGAGTATGTGAATAAACATGGCTTGATTCTAATCAGGAAGAAAGAAAATAATTATCACACATTCCCGAATCTAATACCAGTTCAAAAAATAGTGCAACTGTAGATCCGTGATCCAAACTGATATCCAGTCAATCAGTTCCCATCTAAAATCTAAAATCTAAAATCTAAAATCTAAAATCTAAAATCTAAAATCTAAAATCTAAAATCTAAAATCTAAAATGGTAGAAGCTGGAGGCTTGACCGAAAGAGAGGGTACTATAAGTCCAGGACGCACGGGTAGTCAGAAACCGGGTATTTTCATAGCAATAGTTCATTATAGCCCGCCGAAACGAGCAAGAACCAGGTTTCGAGGCGTCGTCCATGCGTCCTGGATTGTACTAGAAACCTGCTACCTGAGAATCTTGAGACTCTCACCAGTGCCAGGTCTAGTTATAAAAAACAACTAAACTGTCTGTGTGTAGTAGTCTAAATGATGGTACTGGATGCTTCTAGGCATCTGTAAACCCTCTCACAGCTAGTGGCTCAAGGATATACATACGGGTTTTGCAGGGTTCCCGGCTGATGGCGCTAAAAACTCTGCATTTTTGACGGGGAATGTAGTCCCCGTCTCGTGTTCCTCTTTGGACTAAAGTCACAAAGTTTCTATAATTCCCATATTTATTTATGAAAACCGTTCTGATTGTAGAGGACGATTTGGTTAATGCTCGGGTTTTTTCCAAAATTCTGACTAAGCGGGGGGGCTTAGCCGTGAAGCATACGGAAAATGTTGAAGAGGTGATGCAGATTGCTGCCAACGGCGAAGCTGATTTGATTTTAATGGATGTGTCTCTTTCGCGCAGCGTGTACCAGGGCAAATCTGTTGACGGGATTAAGATTACTCAACTGCTCAAAGCTGACCCGCAAACGGCCTCGCTGCCGATTATTTTGGTGACTGCTCACGCGATGGCTGGTGATAAAGAAACATTTCTGGATCAAAGCGGTGCCGACGGTTACATCTCTAAACCTGTGGTAGACCATCAAGAGTTTGTTAATCAAATCAAGGCTTTGCTGCCTGATTGAGTGAACCATCCATGAAGAAGGAATAAGAAGGAAGAAGGAAAAAGGAAGCAGGAAGAAAGAATTGTTTGTTTGAACCAACAAACAATTAAAACTCTAGAATTACAAAGTTTGCTTAAACTCTGAATCTTCCTTCTTCCTTCTTCCTTTCGATGTCCCGACTACACAATGCTATGCGTTCGCACTTGTAATTTGTGAGGAAAAATTTGAGATTTTTATGACGAGTGAAATCGAAGTGTGCGTTGCGGCGAGGAAGCAAGTTATCCTCAGCGAGCGCAACGCTGTTCACTCATTCATGCAATCTCAAAACTATGATTAGTCTTCGTCCTCATCGAAGTCAAAACCGATATCATCATCATCATCGTCCACATCAGGTCCCAAGGCATCATCCTCAGTCTCAGCGACAAACTCGTCCTCATCAACCTCAACTTCCTCAAAATCCTCATCAGGCTCAAGATCAGACGGGCGCCCGATCTCATAACCGCTCTCGATCGTATAAGCACGACGCGCAGTTCGGTCATCAAGTACCACATCCTCCTGTAAATCGTGGATGTCGTCATCAAACACAGCACCATCAAAACCAGCATCCTGAACCCCAGCATCTTCATAGGCATTGAACCCAGTACCCGCAGGAATCAGGCGGCCGATAATCACATTTTCCTTCAGCCCCCGGAGCCAGTCAGACTTACCTTCGATCGCAGCCTCAGTCAACACCCGCGTAGTCTCCTGGAACGAAGCAGCGGAAATAAAGCTATCAGTATTCAGCGAAGCCTTAGTAATCCCCAGCAACACCGGAGTATAATCCGCCGGCGCTCCACCAGTAATTGACATCGCCTCATTCACCTGCTCAACCTGCCGCAATTCTACCAACTCGCCGGGGAGCATAGTAGTATCGCCCCCATCTTCCATCCTGACTTTGTTGGTCATCTGGCGGACAATCACCTCGATGTGCTTGTCAGAAATATCCACGCCCTGAGACTGATAAACCGACTGCACCTCATTCACCAAAAACGTCTGCACCTGTTGGAAACTCTCCAAGGCAGCCTCAAAAGTAGACTGTCGCTCCTTGAGCACGTGGAAGAACACCTCCAGAATTTCGTGAGGGTTAGCAGGCCCGTCGGTCAAAGCTTCGGCGACGCCTACGCGCTGTCCGTCAGAAACGATCGGATTTTGACCGGGCAACAAAGGATACTCCTCAATGCGGCCATCATCCTCAATCACCGCAAGTTCCACAACATCGTCATCCGTAACCACACGAGCCGTCCCTGGCCGCTTGGCTAAAATACAAGCTTCCTTCGGCTTCCGCCCTTCAAGAAGTTCCTCAATCCGTGGCAAACCCTGAATGATATCCCCAGTCTTTGCCCGCTCAAACACCAGAATCACCAAATTGTCACCCCGCTGCACCAAGTCGCCGTCGTCTACGTGCAGCACCGCACCCGCCGAAACCCGGTAAGGGCGAGCCACCCTGAGCAAGAGTTTCGCCGGTTCTGTCTCCGACGCAGGTACAACCTTCACAACTTGCCCGGACTCTTCGAGAACAACCCCCGGAGCTATTTCGGTACCAGCCACCAGCAGTTGACCCGGACTCACATCCGGCGTACCCGCCACAGAGATCGAAATAGAATCCGCATCTCGCATCACCAACAGTCGGCGCACTGGTTCGCCATGCCCCTCACGGATGCCTCGAACGATACCCGCTTCTTTGCAGAGAATCTCGGTGCGGGCGACTACTGCCCCGGGCGCGATCGACTGCCCATCTTCGACCAACAGCCGCGTGTGAGTGCTGCCTTGAGTCGGATCGGCAGACACGTCCCGCCGAATCACTAGCGATTCCAAAATCACTAGCTGCAAGCGGAAAGTCTTGGAAACTCGATCGCCCCCATCAGCCACAGCCATCGCCAACTCTTGCGACGCACTAGCGTCTTCAGGCGAACCCCAAGCCGGGCCCGAACCGTCCGCCCCAAAAGCCATAGCATCATCCTCATCCGGCAGCAGCTCGATATCCGCCGCCAGTTGCGGAGCTCCCGAACCTATTTCTAAAATAAGCTGAGTCCGCAGCAGTTCCAATCCCTCGACAGATTTGACGCGCTCCCCATCCTTATAAGGAAGTCGCTGCACCGCTTTCAAAGAGATTGACTCATTGAGCGCCGTTTGAGAAGGCACAGGTGGCTTATCCGGCACTGGAAACTCCACCACAGGCCGCAGCAGCAAAGCCGGGCCTTCGGGAGTTTCGATATACTCCGCATAGCCCAACTCTTCGGCAACCAAGCCAGGGAAAATTTCTTGACCGGCGTTGACGATTTGACCTTCACCAAATGTTAGCGGCGGGCGGTCTACTACATGGAGTGTGCCCGGTTTGATCACAATTTCCCGGAGGATGTCATTTTTCTGAGTGATTTCCACTGCCCCGCTGGTTTGGCAGAAAATATCCTTAACGACTTCTGTACCGGCCTCAACGTACTGGCCGTCTTCCACCAGCAGCAATGAAATATCTTTATTTACCTCATGGCACTCTTCCGGTATCCAGAGCAGAGTGCCGCCTTTAACGACTTCGTAGCCAAGTTTAGCTTTGCCGCGCTTGTGGACTTCCACGCCCCCGTACTTGACAATGCCCCCTGTAGCTGTGCGGTAGCTGTCGTCGAGCAGTTCGGCGACGACTTCCCCGTTAATCACTTTGCTCCCAGGAGCCGTCTTCAGGGAAAACCGCTGCTTAGAAGCGGTTTCGATCGTGTAGTGGTCGCGGCCACCTGCGCTTTCAGCCCGCACTACTGCTTGGTCGAGCAGGACTTGGGCGGTGATAATTTCAATTTCTCTGGGGTCAGCGATGCGGACTACGCCACCGTGTTCGGAGACGAGTTTAGTTTCGGCAATCACGCTTTCGGCCGGAATGCGATCGCCATTTTTCACTGCCGGTTCCGCGCCTGGGGGCAAGTTGTAGACCTCTCCTGAGAGAATCCAAATCAGCCCGCCTTTGCTGGCTGTGCGGGTGGTGTTCCCTTGGCGGTCGGTTTTTTCTTCTGGCACCAAATCAGCAAATTTGGCTTCTCCGGCTAAGTCGGAAGCCACGTCTGTAGTCACTTTTTCCGTAGTTTTGCGGGCGGCGCGACCGAGGATCGGCACTTCTGCTAAAACTTGACCGGGAATGGCGCGCTGTCCGTCTTTGACCATCAGAGTAGAACCCTGGACGATCGCCAATTCGATTTTCAGTTTTTGATTTTTAGCGCCGGATTTCCCTTCTTCAAATCCGTCGCCCTCAAATACAAGTTTGCCGTTGTTTTCTGCCACCAGTGCTTCTTCGCCGTGTCTGGTGCGGAACGAGCGAGTACGCAAGTTCTTGAATTTCACTACACCGGGGAAGGGGGCGCGTTCTTGTTTGGCGACTTCTCCGGTGAATACGCCGCCCGTGTGGAAGGTACGCATGGTGAGCTGGGTTCCGGGTTCCCCGATCGACTGAGCTGCAATAATCCCGATCGCTTCTCCCATGTCCACCATTTTCAAGTGGGCGAGACTCCAGCCGTAGCAGTGCTGACAAACCGATCGGGTAGATTCACAAGTCAGGGGCGATCGTAAATACACCTCTGCCACCCCAGCGTTACCAATTTCCGTCGCCAACTCCTCGGTAATTGGCTGATTTCGCACGGCTTTTTCGCTGCCGTAAGACACGATTTCCCCGGTTTTGGGGTGGACCACATCTTTGGCGAACACCCGCCCTAGCAGCCTGTCCTTGAGGGGTATCAGCACGGTTGCTCCGTCCGTCATCGGCCGTACTCGAATTCCGCGCTGGGTGCCGCAGTCTACTTCCCGCACAATTACGTCTTGGGATACATCCACCAAACGACGGGTAAGATAGCCAGAGTCTGCTGTCCGCAAGGCTGTATCTACCAAGCCTTTGCGCGCACCGTAGGAAGAGATGATGTATTCGGTGACGGTGAGTCCTTCGCGGAAATTGGTTTTAATTGGCAAGTCGATGATTTCTCCTTGGGGGTCAGCCATCAGTCCGCGCATTCCGACTAGCTGCCGCACTTGAGAAATGTTTCCCCGCGCCCCGGAGAAGGCCATCATGTAGACGGAGTTTAGGGGGTCTGTGGCTCGGAAGTTTTTGACTACTTCGTCTTTGAGGTCTTCTGAGGTGCTGTTCCAGGTGTCGATTACTTTTTGGAAGCGTTCGACTTCGGTGATTTCACCTCTGGTGTATTTTTGTTCGGTGATGCGGATTTCTTCTTCGGCGGCATCGAGGAGCGATCGTTTTGACGGGGGCACTTGCAGGTCGTCTACGCTAATCGAAACTCCCGCTCGTGTCGCAAAGCGGAAACCCAAGTCTTTGAGTTTATCTGCCATTTGCGCTGTACGGGCCGTTCCGTAGTGCATGAAAGACCAAGAGATTAATTTTTTGAGCTGACCTTTGTCAACAACTCGATTGCGAAAAACAATTTCCTTATTTTCTGTCATTTTTCTGAGTAGTGGTAATTGGTAACTTTTACTGCCGTTCGACATCGGTTCTCCTGAGCGAAGCCCAAGGTTTCAGAACGTAGCCGAAGTATTGGTAATTGGTAAGTGGTAAGTGGTAATTGATAAGTACAGCGACGGGAAAAAACAACGAGCCTTTTGTAGGGGCTGGTTTAGCGTATAAGGAACCGGAGCTTCGGCTAGGAGATGAATCGACTCACCTGCCCTTCCCATAATAAAGTTTATTTGCACCTACTTACTTAATTGGTAATTGGTAACTTTTACTGCCCTTAGACTTTGCTCAGTCACCGCGTCGCTGAAAGTATTTGTAAGTAGTAATGGGTGAATTTTCCGGTTGCAATCACTATTATTTGTTAGCGATTATTTCTCAGTTATTACCCATTACCTCTTATCAATTACCTCTTACCCCTTACCCCTTTCTAATTGTTAATTACCGATTCGATGGTTTGGTGATAGATAATCCGGCCCGGGGTAGTGCGAATGAACTGATTGAGAACCTTGCCCTCTCCGTCTTCCCGAACCCGGCGGAACTTGTATTCTTTCGTCACTATACCGTCGGTAGAGCGTTCCACTTTCAGCGGTTCTCCCTCTGGTTCTGCGTTTTCTATAGCGCCTTGAAACCTCACCCACACATAAGAGTGCAAGTCAACGATTCCTTGTTCGTAAGCTACAACCGCGTCGGTAAGGTTGGAAAAATAGTGACCGGCTCCTTTTTGAGCGTCAGGATTTTCGGCTGTCAAGTAATAGCAACCGAGCACCATATCTTGAGAAGGAGTAACGATCGGTCTTCCGGTTGCCGGCGACATAATGTTGTTAGAAGCCAGCATCAGCAAGCGCGCTTCCGCCTGAGATTCCAGAGACAAAGGCACGTGCACTGCCATTTGGTCGCCGTCAAAGTCAGCGTTAAAAGCCGGACAGACTAGCGGGTGAAGCTGAATAGCCCTCCCGTCCACCAAAATTGGCTCAAAGGCTTGAATCCCCAAACGGTGCAGCGTCGGCGCCCGGTTTAGCATTACCGGGTGTCCTTCAATCACCTCCTGAAGCACGTCCCAAACACTGGGATCGTTGCGCTGGATCAGTTTTTTGGCAGCTTTGATGTTGTTGACCAATCCTTGGCGGATCAAGCGGTGGATTACGAAAGGCTGGAAAAGTTCGATCGCCATTTCCCTCGGCAAACCGCACTGATGAATTTTCAGTTTCGGCCCCACCACAATCACCGAACGCCCGGAGTAGTCAACCCGTTTCCCCAGCAAGTTTTGCCGGAAGCGACCTTGTTTCCCTTCAATGATGTCCGACAGCGACTTCAGCGGGCGGTTGTTTGCCCCCACCACTGTCCGGCCCCGGCGACCGTTGTCAATCAGCGCATCCACAGCTTCTTGCAGCATCCGCTTTTCGTTGCGGATGATAATCTCTGGTGCCAGAATTTCTTGCAGTCTCGCCAAGCGGTTATTGCGGTTGATGACTCTCCGATAGAGGTCGTTGAGGTCGCTCGTTGCAAAACGCCCGCCGTCTAACTGCACCATCGGCCGCAAGTCCGGGGGAATCACCGGAATCACGTTGAGTACCATCCAATCGGGTTGAGATCCCGTAGCGATGAAGTTGTCAATTACCCGCAAGCGTTTAATTAACTTTGCCCGTTTTTGACCTTTAGCATTAGCAATATCTTCCCGCAACTTTTCCGCTTCACTTTCTAGCGGAATATTTTGCAGCAAAACTTGCAAAGCTTCAGCACCTATGCCTACTTCTACGCCCGTCAGCGTGGAATCTTCGCTGTAAAGTTCGTCTTCAATTTCCAACCAAGCATCTTCCGTGAGCAATTGCTTGTATTGCAGTTTTTCGGCATTACCTGCATTGAGGACAACGTAGGCATTGAAATAAACGATTTGTTCCACATCTCGGAGCGGCATATCTAACAGAATTGCCATGTAACTCGGGATGCCTTTGAGATACCAAACGTGAGCTACTGGAGCTGCTAATTTGATAAATCCCATCCGGTGACGGCGGACGCGAGATTCAGTGACTTCTACACCGCATCTTTCGCAAACAATGCCTCTATGGCGAACTCGTTTGTACTTCCCACAATGACATTCCCAATCTTTTGCAGGCCCAAAAATGCGCTCGCAAAACAAGCCATCCATTTCAGGTTTTAACGTGCGATAATTTATGGTCTCCGGTTTTGTCACCTCTCCAGTAATCTGACCGTTGGGTAAAGTTCTCTCTCCCCACTGTCGAATTCTTTCTGGTGAAGCTAACCCAATCTTGACGTAATCAAAGCGTTGTTCTATTTTAGCCATTCTTGACTCCAATTAATAATTTACAGTCGATTATTTGTGGTTGTTTATCTTTTTTGGTTGCTTGTTTCACGGCTTAAATCAATGTTATACTCCTCTATATGTGACGTGATTTTTAATATCAGAGATGACACTTGACGATACTCCAAAGTCATCAGCGATTTTAGAGATTGATTCTCTCGCTCTAATTCTTTTTCGTACCTCAAGAGCTTGCTCGAAAGTCAATTTGCGATCGAGATATCCACCCATGCGAGGAACTGGAACCTCTTCGCCTGCTTCCTTCCAAGTGACGTGATACTTAATATCGTGTATGGTTTTGCGACCAACACTGTATTCTTGAGCTACATCCTTCACTCTCTCTCCTGCTGCTAGTTTTTGCCTAAT
Organism: Microcoleus sp. T3_A4; assembly: GCF_036700465.1. Classification (NCBI taxonomy): domain Bacteria; kingdom Bacillati; phylum Cyanobacteriota; class Cyanophyceae; order Oscillatoriales; family Microcoleaceae; genus Microcoleus; species Microcoleus sp. T3_A4. The sequence goes on from NZ_JAUBOY010000042.1 coordinate 13,564, forward strand.
TTCTCGCACCTTTTCCCAGTCTAATTTGGCATTGGAAAGGGGATGACTTTTGCCTTGAGTGCGTCCTTTCTTAGAAGCATCTAATAAATTTTGAGTGCGAGTTCCACCCCAAAGGTGTTCTGGATTAATACAACTGGGATTATCGCAGGTATGACAAGCATCCATCGAAGTGGGAATTTCACATCCTAATTTCTCTGCTAAAACAGCACGAGTAACTGATTGGGATTTCCCATTTTTAAAGTACCTGCCATAACCACCTTGACCATCCTTTGCACCTTGAAAAATTATGCAGCCGCTGTCTTGAATTTCTCCTACAAAACCGGGGGGAACTGTAGTGAAGTTATGGGGGATTTTTGCCTGAAGTATCTTAGTAATAGTGTCATACTGTACGCCATACTCTTTTATTAGGTGGCTTTTGATGGTTCCAGCTAAATATTTACGCTGAATTTCCCGCAGTTGTTCGATCGATAGTTTACCAATACCGGGAATACTTTTGCGTCGGGGAGTTTTGCGAGCGAGCCCCATCATCTGCTGCGTATTCTCAGCCGCAGTTCCAGCTACGAGATGTGCTGGGTTGATGCAGCTTGGATTGTCGCAGATGTGGCAAGCAAAATAACCGGAATCTAGAAATCCTGGTATTTTTGATTCGAGCACTAATCGGTGGACTAATACCGTTTTGCCCTCGATCCACTTGCGCCCGTAACCATTTTTCAGCTTGCTCCCTTGCCAGTTAATACAGCCCGTCGCCCGGTCAACTTCTCCTTGAATTCCTGGGACAACTGTTACAATAGTCATGTCAGCGTCTCTCCTGTTTAGAGCGTTGATTCGCCTCAGCAGTGGTACGAACACTGCTGAGGCATTTTAATTTTAGATTGTCGATTAAAAATTAAAGAATTGAAGGCTGTCAAAAAATCTTTAATCTTTAATCTTTAATCTTTAATGCCTAATCCTCGTCAAGTTCGTCACGAGAAAGCGATTCGTAAGTAGGCCGGGAGGGCGATCGCTTGCCCCCAGCATCTGCCATCAAATCCACCTCAACGTGCTCGCTGCCCTCGTCGGACGTATTCACCTTGTGCACAGCAATATCCAAGCACAAAGACTGCAACTCCCGCATCAGCACCTTGAAAGATTCCGGCGTACCGGGGCGCGGAATAGCTTTGCCTTTGACGATCGCATTCAGCGCTTCATTCCGCCCCTGCATATCGTCCGACTTCACAGTCAGCAACTCTTGCAAAGTATAAGCTGCGCCGAACGCTTCCAGAGCCCAGACTTCCATTTCTCCGAACCGCTGACCCCCTTGCTGCGCTTTGCCGCCCAAAGGCTGCTGCGTTACCAGCGAGTAAGGGCCTGTGCTACGGGCGTGGATCTTATCGTCTACCAAGTGAACCAGCTTCAGCATATAAGCGATGCCGACTGTGATCGGGCGATCGAACGGTTCCCCAGTTCGGCCATCGTAGACAATAGTCTTGCCGGGGTGCTTTTCGTTAAACACCCAAGGCTTGCCAGTTTTTTCGCGTGCCTCCTGTAGCTTGCCGTGTACGGTTTCCCGCGACTTTTCAGCGCCGTGCATTTCATCAAAAGGCACCATCTTGAACCGCATCGACAGATTTTCGCCCGCCCATCCCAGCAAGCACTCAAAAATCTGACCTACGTTCATCCGCGACGGTACGCCCAAGGGATTGAGCACTATGTCAACCGGAGTCCCGTCGGGCAAATAAGGCATATCCTCCATCGGCAGAATCCGGGACACAATACCCTTATTTCCGTGGCGGCCGGCCATTTTGTCGCCGACTTGAATCTTCCGCTTTTGAGCTACGTAGACGCGGACGACCATGTTGGCGCCGGGGGGCAGTTCGTCGCCCTGTTCGCGGGTAAACACCCGCACATCCACCACGCGGCCTTTTTCGCCGTTAGGGACGCGGAGGGAATTGTCGCGCACGTCGCGGGCTTTTTCGCCGAAGATTGCCCTCAGCAGTTTTTCTTCCGGCGGTTGGTCGGATTCGCCTTTGGGGGTGACTTTGCCGACTAGGATGTCGCTGGCTTCTACCCAGGCACCTTTGCGGATAATTCCTTGTTCGTCTAGCTGGCGCAGCGCGTCTTCGCCGACGTTAGGAATTTCGCGGGTGATTTCTTCTGGGCCGAGTTTAGTTTGACGGGCTTCGATTTCGTATTTTTCAATGTGGATCGAAGTGTACACATCTTCGTACACTAAACGCTCGCTGATTAGCATCGCGTCTTCGTAGTTGTAGCCTTCCCAAGGCATATAAGCTACGAGGATGTTGTGACCCAGAGCGAGTTCTGCCCCTTCGGTGGAGGAACCGTCGGCGAGCACTTGACCTGCTACGACGCGATCGCCCTCATAAATCAGCGGACGCTGGTTTAAACAAGTATCTTGGTTAGAACGCTGATATTTTTGCAGTTCGTGTTCGATGCAGCCAGCATATTTTTGCTTCCAAACCGAGGGCTGTTTGACTTTGAGATCGTCGTATTCCTTAATCAGGAAATGTTCTTCGCTGGAATTCGATTCGGCATCTACAGCCAGGGGTTTGACAATAATCCGGGTAGCGTCGATGTAAATCACCTCGCCGTCGATCCGGGAAACCACAACCATCCCGGAATCTCGGGCGGCCTGAGCTTCCAAGCCCGTACCAACTAGGGGCCGTTCTGGTTTCAGTAGCGGCACAGCTTGCCGCTGCATATTCGATCCCATCAGAGCTCGGTTGGCGTCGTCGTGTTCCAAGAACGGAATCAGCGATGTCGCTACGGAGACGATTTGCACGGGCGAAATCGCCATGTAGTCCACCTGCATCGGAGTGGTGGTAGTAAACTCTTGGCGGTAGCGGACGGCTACGGTTTCGCCCAAGAGGTTGTTGTTTTCGTCGAGGCTGATGTCTCCGGGGGCGACGCGCAAATCGTCTTCTTCGTCGGCTGTCATGTAAACAGGGGCTTTGTCGCGCAGCACCCGTCCTTTTTCTACTGGATAAAAAGGAGTTTCGATGAAGCCGTAAGGGTTGACGCGGGCGTGGGTTGCCAAGGAACCGATCAGACCGGCGTTGGGACCTTCTGGTGTTTCGATCGGGCAAATCCGGCCGTAGTGGGACGGGTGAATGTCCCGTACTGCAAACCCGGCGCGTTCCCGAGTCAGACCTCCAGGGCCCAAGGCGGAAAGCCGACGTTTGTGAGTCAGTTCAGCCAGAGGGTTGGTTTGATCCATGAACTGCGATAGCTGGGAGGAACCGAAGAATTCCTTGATTGCTGCTACCAGCGGTTTGGGGTTGACCAGAGAAGCGGGGCTGAGGGAGTCGGCATCCGAGACGGTCATTCTTTCGCGGATGATCCGTTCTAAGCGGTTGAGTCCGACGCGCACTTGGTTTTGCAGCAGTTCTCCGACACTGCGGACGCGACGGTTGCCTAAGTGGTCGATGTCGTCGGTGGAGCCGATGTCGAATTCGAGGTTAATTAAGTAGTCGATCGCGGTCAAGATATCTTGCGATGTCAGCACCCGCGTTGTATCGGGGACTGTCAAGCGCAATTTTTTGTTGAGTTTGTACCGGCCGACTCGGCCCAAATCGTAGCGTTTGGGGTCGAAAAAGCGCGAGTTGAGGAGCTGTTCGCCGCCCGCCACGGTGGGGGGCTCGCCTGGACGGAGTTTGCGGTAGAGCTCCATCAAAGCTTCTTCTTCGCCGAATTGTCCTTCTTTCTCGATCGTCTTTTGGAAGTATTCCGGGTGGCGGAGTGAGTCGTAGATTTCGCCGTCTGTGAGTCCTAGGGCTTTGAGCAGCACCTGGGCTGAGAGTTTGCGGGTTTTGTCGATTCTGACCCAGACTAAATCGTTTTTGTCTGTCTCGAACTTGAGCCACGCGCCACGGTTAGGGATGAGCGAGGCGTTATAGGAACGGCGACCGTTTTTGTCGGTTTCCGATTTGTAGTACACGCCGGGGGAACGCACGATTTGGTTGACGATGACCCGTTCGGCGCCGTTGATAATGAAAGTGCCGCGCTCGGTCATCAACGGCAAGTCGCCGATGAAGACTTCTTGTTCTTTGATTTCCCCTGTTTCTTTGTTAATCAGGCGGGTGGGGACGTACATTTGCACCGAGTAGGTGCTGTCCCTGCGCTTGGCTTCGTCCACATCATATTTGGGGCGCTTGAGTTTGAAGTCTTTGCCCATGAAGTGGAGTTCCAGCTTGCCCGTGTAGTCTGTAATCGGGGAGAAGCTGTCGAGTTCTTCGATCAGCCCGGCTTCTAGAAACCAGCGAAAACTTGCCCGCTGGATTTCGATCAGGTCGGGCAAGGTGAAGGCGAATTCTGTGTAATCTTTAGTGGTCATGGGTGTCCTTTTTCCGCAGTGGCTCTAGCTTTTTACATGGCGCCAAGGCTGGGCTTTTTTACCTTGTTGCGTTTTTTTGATGGATTGTGTGAGAGAATTTATATGATGTTTTCGATCGCCTGCCAACTGCTGCAACGGTTATTATTGCTGGTAGGTCGCAGTATTTTTGTGCGGATTTTAGTTTCGATCGAGATGCTTTTAGCTCTGATCTCGTAGTATCCCGGGGTGAATTCCCTACACTTTTGACTCCTAAAATTGACTTGACAGCTATTGCCAAATTGCTGAGGTTCCAAGTTTCTTCTGATGTGTAAGTTTGAGTGTGTAAGTTTGAGGTATTGCGTGAAGTTTTGACCGATCCCGAAGGTTAGCGTACTCGCGTTGTGTTGGTAGTTCCTGGACGACATCGTAGTCGCGGATACTAAGCCAACGCCCGATCGGTTGGTTCTTTTTATTATAGGACGCAAATCCGATCGCAACAGGCAACGCCAAAAGAATCTCCAATAAAGGATGAATCCGGTTTTTCTGGCAGGATAGAAATGGGATTGTCCTGAGCGCTGGCTCCTAAATCGACCTGTTTTCCTCGTTTCTCTGTTCTGCTATAACTAAACTGAAAAGCCGAATAGCTGACAGGCATTTTCGGTTGTCTGCTGGGACAAAGTTAAGAGAGAAACTCCTCTCAATTTAGCAACTTGCTCGGCTACGTAGTAGACATAGGCTGGTTCGTTGCGTTTTCCCCGCTGGGGTACGGGGGCGAGAAAAGGGCAATCTGTCTCGACTAGGATGCGATCGCTATTTACCATACAAGCTGATTCTTGTATTTGCAAGGCTTTTTTAAAGGTGACTGTTCCGCTAAAACTAATGTAGAAACCTAGGTCTAAGAACCACTGGGTTTCTTCGGGTGTGCCTCCCCAGCAATGCATAACCCCGCGCACTGGCCCCCGTGTTTGCCAAAAGTTCCTCAGCATTTCGGCCATTGGGGCGGCGGCGTCGCGACAGTGGATAATGACTGGTTTGTCAAGTTCCTGGGCGATTTCAAGCTGTGCCTCAAACACTTTAAACTGGTGTTCTCGATCGTCAGCTTTATAAAAGTCCAGTCCGGTTTCGCCGATCGCCACTACCCTAGAGTCCGAACTTGCTAATTCCCTAATCTGGCTTGCAGTCTCGTCTTTCCACTTCTCGGCATCTAGGGGGTGGAGTCCCACCGCAAAGGACACTTCTGCAAACTGGTTGGCGATTGCTTGAATGCCGGCAAACTCTTCTGGCTCTACACAAGAATGAACCAGCCGAACTACACCAGCTTCGCGCCAGCGTTCTCGAATGGCTTCTAACTCAGATTTGTAGATTTCAAAGTTGATATGAACGTGAGTGTCGATGAGCTGCATGGGGGAAGCAGATTAGAGGTGATACGGGAGAGTCCTGGTGGGATAGTGCGAGGGGGGAGTGAGAGAGTCTGGGAGTGGGAGTGGGAGAGAGTGTGTGGGAAAAATCTTCCGTTTTCTTTCTTCCTTCTTCCTGCTTCACGCTGGACTTCTTCACGCTTGACTTCTTCCCTCAACATCCATCCCTTCAATCTTGTACACTGCTTCGTTGCCGAACTTTCTGCTTCCTTAAGATGCTACCGATACTTCGTGCGGCTTGAGGGTTCTTGCCAAGCGGGACTTTTTGCGAGCGCCGTTGTTGCGGTGGAGTACACCTTTTTTGACAGCTTTGTCAATTTTGCTGTAGGCCTCGGACATTCGCTGCTGAACTTCTTGCATTAATTCCGGGCTCGGAGCTGCGGCGTACTTGTCTACGGCAGCGAAATATTTCTTCATCAAAGTTTTGACCGCTGACTTGTAAGATTTGTTGTACAAGCGGTTACGTTCGGCGATTTTGACTCGTTTGACGGCGGACTTAATATTTGCCATAGTTCAGTTGCTGGAAGTAGGTATTCATTGATACACCCTAGTCTCAAGACAGTCTCAAGACACGGGGATTTTGAAGGACAACCTTTTCGGGAGCAATCCGCAAAAAGCTTGATTTTTAAGGGCGGAGTGAGACAGCCACTCTCCATTTGCTCAGATTGAGCTGAGTCTGTGGCTACTTTTTGGCGACGCCCGCGCAATAATTTTTTATTGACTCATTTAACTGCCTGTTATTTACCCCTGACAATACCCAAAGGTATGACACGGATGTTAAGGAGGCGTTTTGCGGTGTTTCCACCGTCACGAGTTAAAGTCACGGTTTCTTGCGCGCAATTTTCAAGTATACAATAATTTGGCGTTTTTTTATAAAAAAATTATCAGGTGTTGGAAAAACTAATATAGCACCTATTTTGCTTAAAATCCAATTCTCTGAAAAATCCAAGTTAAGCTATAACAAAGAATACGGGTTATTTGGGCTTCGGCAAGAAGCACTTACCGAAGGTAGAAGGTAAAAAGCTGAAGGTAGAAGGTAGAAGGTAGAAGACAGCCGGATCAGAAGGTAGAAGCTAGAAGGCAGAACCAAAATTCTCCCGCTCGAACACTCTCCCTCTCGGATATTATCGGGGTCGGACACTCTCCCCCTCTGCGTTCCCACCCTCTCCCTCCGCACCCGGTTCTCTGGCGGGCAATTCCTAGAGAAGGTCGTGACTTGTCCTCAGTGTTGCAAAATCCTCGACAGAGATTTAAACGCTGCACTGAAGCCTTGGAAAAGGCCGCGACTCTCGCGGTTTAAGCTTGTGGACTGGTGGTGGCCTACTTCTCTAGGAGATCCCCACAAAAATCCCCAATTGTCAAGCAAATGTTAGTGAAGTTATAGACGGCATTCCTAATCTCCATGCTGCGAATCATTACTCAGTGGGTTGAGGCACAAGCTGAACTGCGACGGATCTGCGATCGCACCCATGACGAACTTGTCGTTCACAAAGAAGCCACCGTGCGGGAGGTGCTGCAAGCTGTAAGGCGCAGAGGCGATCAGGCTGTGCTGCACTACACTGCTGAATTTGACCGCATGACCCTAAATGTGGAAGATTTACGGGTGAGTGGCGCCGAATTGGATGCTGCTTATCAGCAGGTGTCGAAAGAATTATTAAATGCCATCCGGCTGGCTTGCAAACAGGTAGAAGCGTTTCACCGACAGCGCGTACCCAAGTCTTGGGTGCAGTTTGGCGATGACGAGATTGTTTTGGGCAAGCGCTACACCCCGGTCGATCGAGCGGGAATCTACATTCCTGGCGGTCAGGCGTCCTATCCAAGCTCGGTGATCATGAATGCGGTTCCTGCGAAGGTCGCCAAGGTGCCGAGACTGGTGATGTGTACTCCCCCCGGACAGGAAAAGAAAATGAATCCTGCGGTGCTGGTAGCGGCTCAGGAAGCGGGAGTTGATGAGATTTATCGGGTAGGCGGGGCGCAGGCGATCGCGGCTTTGGCCTACGGTACGGAAACTATTCCGAAGGTGGATTTAATTACTGGGCCGGGGAATATTTACGTCACCCTGGCTAAAAAACTGGTTTACGGGACTGTGGGGATCGATTCTCTGGCTGGCCCGTCGGAAGTGCTGATTATTGCTGATGGTTCGGCGAATCCTGTGCACGTGGCTGCGGATATGTTGGCTCAAGCTGAACACGATTCGATGGCGTCGGCAATTTTGCTGACGGCGGATTCGGTGCTGGCTAGGAAGGTGGTGGCTGAGGTAGACAGACAGTTGGCAAATCACCCGCGCCGAACTTTAACAGAAAAGGCGATCGTCAACTATGGTTTAGTCGTGGTAGTTGACTCGCTCAAAGCGGCGGCGGAACTCTCTAACGAGTTTGCGCCCGAACACTTGGAATTGCAAGTTGCAGATCCTTGGGCTTTGCTCGACCAAATTCGCCACGCTGGGGCGATTTTCTTGGGCTGCTCGACGCCGGAAGCTGTAGGTGATTATTTGGCTGGCCCGAATCACACTTTGCCGACTTCTGGGGCTCCGCGCTATGCGTCGCCGCTTGGTGTCGAAACTTTTATGAAGCATTCGAGTTTGATTCAATATTCGCCTGCTGCACTTAAGAAGGTGAGTAGGGCGATTAATGTGTTAGCCGAAGCAGAGGGGCTTCCTTCTCACGCTGATTCGGTGCGGCTGCGGACTGAAAATGAGGGAAAGGGTGAGTTTTAGATGGTAGATTTGAGATTGGCGATCGAGATTTAAGTAGATGAGTGGGAAAATACATAATTAGTCCAAAGCCAGTGAAACGAAGCAATTCGCTGGCGATTATGCTAACTTTACATTCTGTGACAAGTGGCCCAGTTTATTTGCACCTACCTACTGACGCACTCCGGGCTTAAGAAACCCGGTTTCTTCAAGTATCTTGCTTAAATGACGCAATTATGTTAAGAAACCGGGTTTCTGGGTAGATAATAATAATGTTGGTGGGAGCGCGAAATTGTGGACAGTAGGCGACAATCAACGAAAATTTAAAGTCTAAATATCTGAAATTTAAAGGTGAATGGTATTGAATACTGTTTTGGTAGCGATCGACAATTCAGAGTTAGCGACTCAGGTACTGCAAGTTGTAGGACAATTTCAGCTAGAACCAACGGCAAAGGTGATTCTAGTTCATGTTGTCAGTTCTGGTACGGCGGATTTTGACGCGGTTGTCGATCGACCTCACGCTCAGGGAGATGAGATTGCTTACCGAGAGGTAGAGAAGTTGCTGCAATCTTATCAGGAAAAGTTGCCTTGCCAGAGCGAATTGGAGATTGTTTCGGGACAACCTGCAGAAGAAATTGTCCGTTTGGCTCATATCTATAAGGCGGATTTAATTGCGATCGGCTGTCGGGGTTTGACTGGTTTAAAGCGGATTTTGGAGGGTTCGGTGAGTGCGGAAGTTGTCGCTGAAGCTCCTTGTTCGGTGTTGGTGGTGCGCGCCAGATGAGGGGGAAAACCCCATAACCGCTGCAAGCGGTAGAGTAAATATTAACCCAATTGCTGCAATCCCTTAGTGTGCAAGTTCTGCTCAATTTGCTGCATTTCCTCCATATCCTCACCAGCAACTATCCCGTAAATTTCTGTGTAGATTTTTCCGTATTTAACCTTCTCTAAAGCCGACAGGATTATCAAGTCCTTGCGATCGAGTTCTGGTTTCAGAGTGACAAGAATCGATTCCAAAGTCCCATCCATTCGGCAGTCACTGGAATATTTAGCCACCTCCTTTCCCCGCCCCAGTAAGGTATGGCGCTGTAAGCAAAGCGGAGTCGAGCCATTAACTCGGAAATTGGCATCAATAGCATACAACTGTCCCTCTGAGTCTTCCAGCACGTCGAAGCCAATAACGCCGAAATAACCCTGTTGGTGAGCATATTTACCAATAGCGGCAATCATCTCAAAAAACCTAGTCATGTCGGTTTCGCGGTAGTGAATCAGTCCCCCTAAATAGTTGCCCTCTGGGGTGACAAGTTGGCTGGTAGTGCCGATAAGCGTGATATTTCCCGTTTTGCTTACATAAAACTGCACGCAATAGTTCTGCACTTCATTCTTGACGAATTCCGAGACAATAATCGTATCCAGCAACTTAATATCGAGATATTTCCTCACTTCCTGCAAGCAGTAGTTCAGATCGCTGGCGCTTTTGATAATATAAGTGCCTTCTCCAGAAAGTCCGTGGGATGTTTTAATCAAGTAGGGGAATTGCTCTGGTAACTGAATGCTTTCGAGATTGACTTCGTGCAGATTGTAGGTTTCGTATTTCGGGCATTGCACGCCTAATTCTGCTAGCGTTGCTTTGCTGAGTAAGTGGTAGTGGATGTCGGGATCAACGGCGTGTTTTTCGGGTTTGAGATTGTCGAAGGGAAATAGAGTCAGGAGTTTGTCAAAGCGATCGCTTACGCTGAGATCTTCGAGATAGGTTGAGCAGTCTATCATCTCCATACTGCTGTTGCTGAAGCCCAAATGCTCCCGCCAATAGTCAATCAGCGAGTTCGGCGGGGAATTAATCACAATTCCTGGGATGGCATCGCCTAACACAGCCAGATTTTTCCAAGGTTCCTTCTGACCAATCTTGTCGAAAGAAGTTTTGGTGGCTTCACTGCTGCCGTCTTGAATAAAGTATTTTTTCCTGTTGGGGTAAGCAGCCCAACTGGCAGTTGCAGGGTAATTTAGGATGAACGCATAACGTGAATCTGTGATGTCTGGAGCAAACAAATCGGAAAGAGAATTACCCTGAAAGTAAGGAAAATCGTATGTGGAGTTCATAAGAAACCTTCAAGTCGAGTTTGAATTGAACTGTTTTCTCGGCCACTAAGTAGCTCGACATAATTAAACGTAGGGTGGGCAATGCCCGCCCTACAAATTGAAAAAATGTTTATTGATGTCCTGCTACTTAATACCTAAGAAACAAGATATTAGTTGCGGAATTTTAACCCTCTCCAACTAGAGAGAATGCAGCCTCAATAATTTCAATGATGGACGAGTTGTTTTTTCTTAGTGAACACAGCCACCTTGTCCATTTCTTCGGTTCTATAAGCACAAGCCATGTCGGTTGAGTTATGCGCCCAGCCAACCCGCCCTTGAGGGTCTATGAGGATACACCCAGCTTCTCCGGCAACCTTAGATGCCAGAGTCTCAATAGCCATCTGCGCTGCATCGTCTGGGTGCTTGCCGGACGCTAGAATGTCGATCGCCGTCTTAGCCAGAACTACTGGTATAATCGACTCGCCATCGCCTGTGGTCGAGCAACCGCCCTGTTGACTGTCAGCAAACAAACCTGAGCCGATAATGGCGCTGTCGCCGACCCGACCGGCGGGCTTATTCATAGTGCCGCCTGTTGAGGTACCGGCAACTAAGGTGCCGCTGCTGTCCAAAGCTACACAACCAACGGTATTGGGGCGGTCAATAACTTCTTTTTCCTCCTCCCACTCTTCCTGTTGCTCATCCGCGATTAAGTCTTCTTTTGTACACATCTCGGCTCCAATTTCTGCCGCAAAATCTTCTGCGTGATCCGCTACTAAGAACATGGGTTTTTTATCCATAATCTTTCGCGCCACTGAGATGGGATGGCGCACGCCTTGAACATTTGCGAGGGCTCCCCAAGCTAATGAACCGCCTTCCATCATCGCTGCGTCTAGCTCTACCTGTCCCTGGTTGTTGAGAACCGATCCAAAGCCTGCGTTAAATGTCTGGTCAGCTTCCAGAATCCGGATAGCTGCCTCAACAGCTTCTGCTGCGGAACCCCCCCTTGCGAGCACTGCCCAACCAGCTTCTGCTGCTGCGGTACAGCCTGCATTGTTTGCTGCAACCTTGTCTTCGGTGATGGTTTTTGCTCCACCGTGAACAATAATACTCAGTACCATAAATTTCCTTTTTTTTATCTTAAGCTCTACTTAAAAATTCCTTATATTAATCAATTTTTAAGTAGTTTTTTAGCCCTCATAGTTTTATAGGTTAGCGGTGTTTAATTTGGGGTTCTTCTATCTTCAGAGATAATTATTTTTGTCGAGCTTTGTGTTCCTTCAGACCTAGCAATTTACGAATTATTAATAGACATCTGACCAAAGTTATGTCAATAGTGTGAGGCAATTTGGCTTCTAGTTAGTTAGGGAAATTGAAAGATTTAGGGAGTAAAGAAGCGGTAAAATTTAAGGCGATGCACTACAAATTAACAGGCAAAATTGGTAAACGTGAAGAATGAGACTTTGAAAATGATCTCCCCTCCAACAATTTAGCGATCGAGCTTTGGACTTTTATGATTAATCTAAATTGTGTTGCCGGTCTTTGATTTTTGTGCGATTTCTTAAAGTAGACTGACAGCGTTCCCAATAAATTTTAGCGACGCGATCGCCCTGATTCTGATGCCAACACTCTGCAAACAGCCGCGCTGCTTCAGCCAACTTGCCTTCCGAGTAAATCGCCAAAGCTTCTGCAAACAATTCCAGCGTAGCTAACTTGCCCTCTTTAATTTCAGGCGGGTCAGCATCAAACACCTCATAAACTGTTACTAATTCAGATTTTCCCTTGACTTTTACCGTATCGAGGGTGCGGATTGCGTACTGGGAGGGATTTTGTAAACGCGAGTAAGTTTCCTGGGTGATTAATAGCGACACCCCATAATTTTTCGTCAAACTTTCCACGCGAGAAGCTAAATTCACCGCATCGCTGATTACCGTCCCGTCCATGCGATTTGGTCCGCCCACCGTTCCCAGCATCAAAGTTCCAGTATTGATGCCAATCCCAATCTGAATTGGCCCATACCCAGAATTAGCGCGATTTTGATTGTATTCAACGAGGCAGTGTAGCATGGCAATTGCCGCTTTCACAGCATTATCAGCTTCCCCACTAAACAGCGCCATAATCGCATCGCCAATATATTTATCAATAAACCCCTTATTTTCATTAATAACAGGTTCCATACGAGAAAGATAGGAATTGATAAATTTGAAATTATCCTCCGGCGTCATACTTTCCGAAAGCGTAGTAAAGTCGCGAATATCGGAAAATAGCACCGACATTTCTAACTGCACTTGGTCGCCCAATTCCACATCAATTATGCTTGATTTCTCTAGAAAATGGAGGAATTGATTGGGGACAAAACGCTCGTAAGCTTTGTTGAGTTGGAACAGTTCATTGGTAAATCTGATTCGCTCTGTTTCGGCTTTTTTACGCTCCGTGATATCTTGAAAGGCTACAATTGCATAAGAAATATTGTCCTTTTCATCATAGATTGGCGTACCCCAAGCCTCTATAGGAATAATCTTGTTGCCTTGGTGAATTTCCATATCATCTACAGTGGCACTTTCGCCACTCAACGCCCGCGTAGTGGGCAATTGTGCAGAGAGATATTCCTGCTCTGTTCCCGCTTGATAGATTTGATAAACCTCGGGTATTTGCTCGCTGGTGACTTCAGGAATAACTCCTTTACCTAATAATTGGATAGCAGCGCTATTACTATAGTAAGGTTTGCCCGAAGCATCCAGCACTGTCAGCCCTACTGGAATTGCTTCTAAAAATTGAGTGAGCCTGCTCTCACTTTCGCGGACTTCTGTATAAAGTTTAGAATTTTGAATCGAGATCGCCGCTTGTCCCGATAACACTTTTAATAGTTCCACTCTTTCTGGGGTAAAAGCTCCGGCTGTCAGATTGTTTTCTAGGTAAACAATACTGACGATTTGAGCTTGGTTAATTAGCGGCACGCAGAGAATTGATTTGGGCTGATTTTTTTGGATGTACGAGTCCTTGGTAAATTTTCCCTCTCGAACAGCGTCATCCAGTACCACGCTTTCTTGAGTGCGGGCCACATAATTGACAATCGCTTTGGAAAGTTCTTGACAGCTTTCAACGGGGATTGACTGCAACACGGTAACGCGAGCGTCATCAATTTTCCCTTCAGCTTCAATTAATAGCTTTTCGCAGCTTGACAAAATCAGATAACCTTTTTGTGCCCCCGCATTTTCCATCAAAATTTTCATCAAGCTAGACATTAGCTTATCTAGCTGAATTTCGCCCGAAATTGCCTGAGACGCCTTCATTACTGTGGCAATATCTAAATTTGAGCCTGAGCCAGTTGTTGTAGTTTGGGTATCTTTAATAATTGATTGACTGGGCGTGAATAGGTGGGGATAGCGCTTTTCTAAATCTTTGACCTTTGCCGCCGCACCCCAGAGTTGATAGCAGTAACGTGATTCTTGCATATAGGCTCTGGCTGTCAGTTCTTTGCCTTTGGATAAATAAAACTTGGCTGCTAGTTCGTAGGCGAGGGCAGATTCATGGATGTATTCGTTGTCTTTGGCAAGGGCAATTGCTTTGTCATAATAATCCATTGCTCGTGGATCTTTGCCACAAACCCGATAAAGTTCTGCCTCGACCAGATAAAACTTATGCAAATTATTTGCTGGTGCATGACGCGCCCATTTCCGCATCTTTCTCTGGTTGGCTTGCACTTTGCGGAGGTGGCGTTTTTGCTGGAAATAAGCAGTATTTTTTGCTATAGCAAGACGTACTAAAGAATCATAAAAATAGAAATAACTAATTACCAGAGACCCTGTAACACTCTCGATATATTGTTCTGCTGCTTTGGCAGCAATTACGGCTTTTTTTTCTTCACTAAATAAGTAACAAAGTATCAATTTGTTTAAATAGTGATTGCAAATAGCATACCGATCGCTTCGCTTTATTAAGAGCGGCAGCATTACCTGTTCATCATAAAATTTTCCCTTTAGAGAAGTAGTATTTTCTGCTAGATCGCGCAAGTTCAGAACTGCTTGATGATATAGATTCTGCCCCTCAATGATTCTTTCTTGCCCCATTCTACGGATGAGATCAGTATAATTTGCTATCTTTGAATCCAGTTCCCTTAATTCTACGCCACTCAGAAAAGCATAGTGGCAGTGCATTTGAACTGAATAGGCAGCAAATTCCAAGTCTCCCGTTTCCATCCCAACTTGATAATTTTCAAGCTGTAATTTTAAAATTTTCTTGACCGGTTCTCTCCAATGCTTAATAAAATTATTAACTACAAACTCCGTCTTTGCTTTTGCTTCTATAATATTCAATTTGGACAGTAAATCAAGCGCCAGTTGACCAAATTGAAAGCCCTTTTCAATATTTCCAATGACGCCACAAAGCACTATCCCATAATTACTATAAGCAAAAGCCGATTCAGTAGAATTCCCCCCTTTCAAAGATAGGTTAACCATTTGGAAAACAATCAGGAGAAACAACATAGGTTTAGCGGAGTAAGCGGCAGGTGCAATTTTAGCCAAGATACGCATTGCAGCAATATGGTAAGGATCGGTCATAACTGGCCGCTTAACTAAGCTAGCAATCTCTTTGTTACCTATTCTCATCTGGGTTCGCATTAGCTGCCATACAATATGGAATGAGTTAGGTTGTTTTGGCAACTCCACCCCCAACATTTTCAGCACTTCCCTCGAAAGCAGGATCGCCTCATGCAAATTGCCCTGAACATTAGATGCCAGAATTTTTATCTCATACACTTTCACTTGATCTAGCACTGTTTTGGCTTGTGAGAGTAATGTTTGAGCAAATTTATTCATCAAAACAAAATCGGCAAGCAAATAGGCAACTTCGGCTGCTTCTTCATACAGTGAGAGGATGAGAGAATACTGCTGTTTCCAGCTATTGGCTGCTAACAGATCTATCCCTACTTGCAAATAATTCAACGCAGATTGGTATGCAATGGATGCTTTTGCTTTCTGAGCAGCCATAAGATTTAACTGAGCTAGTTCATCTCTTTCTTCTTGAGAAGTCAGTAGGGGCAATCCTTCTGTGGTTGCCCCTACCCCTAAATTCAGTTGATTGACAATGTCAAATATTTTCTCTTCTCGCTTGTCGGCAGAAGTATTTTGCAGCAAAAATTTTCCAATTTGCTGGTGAATATTTGCTTTGTCGGCTTCGGAAATTAGAGAATAAGCAGCTTGGTGTATTCTGTCGTGAACAAATTTGTACTCTAGGGACTGGGAATTGGATAATTTCCCATTCACAGCTAATACCAAATCGCCCATACTACCAAAATGAACAACAAAGTTTTCAGCAACCGCAGCTTGCAAATCATTAATTGTATCTGTAAGGCTTTTTTCACTGGTAATAGATAAGGTAGATAGGTCAAAGTGATTGCCGATACAGGCTGCTACCTTTAACCTCAGTTGCGTATTTTTTGGCAGCTTTTGAATTTTGGTTGCCATCAGTTCGACTACGTTATCAGTAAAATCCCTTGCTTGAATTTGAGCTACTACCCACTGCCACTCTAAGGTCTGAAAGTTAAACTCTAAGAGCCCTTCTGTATAAAGTGATTTCAAAAACTCATTCATAAAAAAGGGATTTCCTCCGGTTTTTAAATGCACTAACTCGGCAATAGAGTTGGCTTTTTCTTGAGAACATTTGAGAGTTTCTGAAATAATTTGAGTGACTGTAGATAATGCCAAAGGCGAGAGGAAAACGCGATTAATAATTGCTCGAGTTTTGGCAATCTCATCTAGTGTTAACATTGACAAATGCCCGGAGGTTACCTCGTTATCCCGATACGCACCAATTAAAAACAGTCCGGGTGATGAAAAACTCATAAGTAATTTAATTAGTTTCAGAGAGGCGCCATCTGCCCACTGTAAATCATCAATAAATATTGCTAAAGGATGTTCTGGTTTAGTAAAGACTTTGATGAAGTTCTGAAATACTAAATAAAAGCGATTCTGGGACTCATTGGAACCGAGTTCAGGCACGGCAGGCTGTTTGCCAATTATCAACTCTACTTCAGGAATTACCTCGAAAATCACTTGACCATTGCTTCCCAAAGCAGATTGAAGTTTCTTCCGCCACTGGTTCAGTTGCGCTTCAGGTTCGCTTAAAAGTTGCTTCACTAATTCTCGAAAAGCCGTAATGATGGCGCTGTAGGGAATGTTGCGCTGGTACTGGTCAAATTTACCCGAAATAAAATAGCCGCGCTTTTGGGTGATGGGTTTGTAGAGTTCTTGCACTAATGCTGACTTCCCGATTCCCGAATAACCTGCCACCAGCATTAATTCGCTTTTATCCGCACTCGCACGCTCGAAGGCTCTGAGTAAAGTTTCAATTTCTCGCTCTCTGCCGTAAAGTTTCTGCGGCAGTTGAAATTTATCGGAAATATCCTGATTGGCTAATGGGAAAGGCTCGATGCTGCCGATGTGTTGCAATTGCTTCAAGCAAGCTTCTAAGTCCGCTTGAATTCCCCTGCCGCTTTGGTATCGCTCCTCCGCCGTTTTTGCTAAGAGTTTCATCACAATATCTGAGACGGCTTTAGGGATTTCTGAATTGACTTCGCAGGGGGGCACTGGCACCTTTGCAATATGGCAGTGAACTAACTCTAAAGCGTCCGATGTCTCGAATGGCAGTTTTGCCGTCAGCAGTTCGTAAAAAGTGACGCCGAGCGAATAAAAATCAGTGCGATAGTCGAGAGCGCGATTCATCCTACCCGTTTGTTCAGGCGAAATATAGGCCAGCGTACCTTCCAGAACTCCAGGCGTTTTCAGTACCGGATTTTCGCGCGTTAGCTGCGTGGAAATACCAAAATCAATAATTTTTAACTGTTCTGTCTCCGGGTTGTAGACAATATTGGAAGGGTTGATATCTTTGTGAATGACGTTAGCCGCGTGAATCTGGCCTAAACTTTCAGCGGTTTTGATCGCAATTTGCAGAAACTCGTTGAGGCTAAACTTTCGCTGCTGCATCCATATTTTCAAGGATTCGCCACCAAAGTCCTCCACAAACATCACGAGGCTGTTTTGGTATTTTTGCAAGTCATAAACTTGTATGACTCCCGCCTCCTTCAACTCTTGGGTGATGCGGTATTCGGTGCGGTAGCGCACCAATTCTTGAGGTGTGGGGTAGCTTTCTTTGAGCAGTTTGAGGATAATTGGCTGGTGATCTGCTTCCCGAATCGCCCGGTAAACCAGAGAGTTGACACTTTCGTAAAGAACCGCCACAACCGCAACGCCTGGAATAGAGAGCATATTGATTTTTATGGTAAAAATTAACGCTAAGTCAAAACGCACCAGCTTTGTGTATAGAATAGCACGTTAGAAAGGAAATTTTGTGTTTTTGTAACAAATGTTGAGTTTTTAATGTAGCGATCGAGTTTGGGACTTTTATGATTAATGTAAATTGTGTAGCCTGTCTTTGATTTTTGTGCGAGTCACCAATGCAGACTCACAGCGTTCCCAGTAAATTTTAGCCACGCGATCGCCCGGATTCTGACGCCAACACTCGGAAAACAGTCGCGCCGCTTCAAATAACTTCCCTTCCGAGTAAAGTGCCCTAGCTTCTGCAAACAATTCCAGCGTAGCTAACTTGGTCTGTTTAATTTCTGGCGGATCTGCATCAAACACCTCATAAATCGTCACAGCTTCGGATTTTCCCTTGACTTTTACCGTGTCTAGAGTGCGGATTGTGTACTGAGATGGATTTTTCAGGCGCGTATAAGTTGGCTGGGTAATTAACAGCGAAACCCCATAATTTTTTGTCAAACTTTCCACGCGAGAAGCTAAATTAACGGCATCACTAATTACCGTCCCGTCCATGCGATTTGGTCCGCCCACAGTTCCCAGCATCAAAGAACCCGTATTAATCCCAATCCCAATCTGAATCGGTGCACAGCCAGCGTTAGCGCAGTATTCATTGTATTCAGCGAGACGGTGCAGCATAGCAATTCCCGCTTTCACCGCATTATCCGCCTCGCCGCTAAATAGCGCCATAATCGCATCGCCAATATATTTGTCGATAAACCCCTTATTTTCATTAATGACAGGTTCCATGCGACTGAGATAAGAATTGATAAATTTGAAATTATCCTCCGGCGTCATAGTTTCCGAAAGCGTGGTGAAGTCGCGAATGTCGGAAAACAACACCGACATTTCTAACTGCACTTGGTCGCCCAATTCGACATCAATGATGCTTGATTTCTCTAAAAACTGGAGGAATTGATGGGGAATAAATCGCTCGTAAGCTTTGTTGAGTTGAACCAGCCTGCTTTCATTTTCGCGTAATTCTGTATAAAGCTTAGAATTTTGAATTGAGATAGCCGCTTGTCCAGATAACACTTTTAATAGTTCCACTCTTTCAGGGGTAAAAGCCCCCGCTGTCAGATTATTTTCTAAGTAAACAATACTAATGACTTGAGATTGGTTAATCAGCGGTACACATAAAATTGATTTGGGCTGATGCTTTCGGATGTGGGCGTCCTTAGTAAATTGTCCCGATCGCGCAGCATCATCTAGTACCACGCTTTCTTGAGTGCGACTCACATAATTGACAATTGCGGAAGCAAGTTCTGGACAGGTTTCAACGGGGATTGACTGCAACACGGTGACGAGTTCGTCATCGATTTTCCCTTCTGCTTCAATGAACAGTTGTCCCTGGTTTAACAAAATTAGATAGCCTCGTTGCGCCCCTGCATTTTCCATCAAAATTTTCATCAAGCTAGACAGTAGCTTATCTAGCATAATTTCTCCAGAAATCGCCTGAGAAGCCTTCATGACGGCGGTTATATCTAGGTGATTACCCGAACCAGTCGTTGTCATTGCTACAGTAGTTTGAGTGTTTTTTCTTCCCGGTTGAGTTACCGCGAATAAGTGGGGATATCGCGTTTCTAAATCAGTTACCTTAGCAGGAGCTCCCCATTCAACATAACAATAATACGCCTCAAATATGTAGGCTTGAGCAACTTTTGTTTTGCCCCATTCCCCGTAAAATTTGGCTGCTAGTTCGTTTGCCAAGGCTTCGTCATTAACATATTTGTTTTCTTTGGCTCCAGAAATTGCGCGATCGTACATTTCAATCGCCTCGGCTTTATTACCCAACACCCGTTGCCGTTCTGCTTCCACTAAATACCATTTATGCAGATAATTCATGGGAGCATTTTGCGCCCACTGTTGCAGCGTGGTTTGATGGGTTTCCACTAAGGCAAGAATTTCAGTTTGCTCAATTGCTGGCTGTGCGAGAAAAAGTGCCAGGTGCGTCAGGGCGGCATAAAAATGAAAAATGGGAACAAAAGCTGATCCAGATACTCCCATCAAATACTGTATGACTTGGGAAATGTGGTCTAAGGCAGCCGTGTAATTCCCATAGCAGTAAGCAAGCAGCAGTTTGAAGATGTAGGCACAGGCGATCGCCGTGAATTCATTATCCTGATAGTGCTTGGGAATCATCACCGTTTCATCGTAGGCAGAGCCTATTAACAAATCCGGCCGAATATGGGTTTCCCTCAAGTTTTGCACCGTCTGCTGAATCATATCCAAATAAACCCGAGCAGAATATTGTTTCAACTGCGCCATGACAGCCCTATAACTTGCTATTTCTGGTTCCCAAGTGTCTAGTTCTACACCAGCGAATAAATGAGTATAAAAGCAAATATATATGTTATAGCCAGCGTCTACAAAGTCGCCTGTTTCCATACCAAACCTATAGCCCTCTTTCAGCGTCGGTATCGTTGCCAAAAGAGATTCTTGGCGATGCTGAATCCAGCCACCAAACAAAAGTAGAACTGTGGACTTGAATTCGGGCACATTCAACCGATCGAGCAATGAAAGTGCCAATTTCCCAAAGCCATAGCCAGTTTCCACCTCTTGTAAAAAGGCACAGAACACCATCCCGTGCATCGCATAACCCACCGTCGATGCGGGCGCATTCCCAAAGGAGAGCGATAAACTCACCATCGTGGAGCTCAGTAGGGGCAGCAAACCGGGCATTCCCTGGAAAATGGGTGGAAACAACATACCAGACAGTTGCATAGCTGCCTGAGTCTGTGGATTTGTCATCACAGGTAGGTCAACCAATTCCTCAATCTTTCTGCCGGTTAATTGGGGCGCAAGGGCTTGTAACGCTTTGCCAATCTTGGCTTCATCAGGTTCGGCAGGGAGTTCAATTCCCAATTGTAAGAGTGCCTCTCTTGCTACGGCGATCGTTTCTAACACCTTGCTCTGGGCGGTCTGAGCGGCAATTTTAATTTCGTAAATTTTAACTCGATCTAAAATTGTTTGGGCTTCTTGCAAAACCAGTCCTGCCATCTGTTCCATACCATCAAAGTCACCATTTAAATAGGCAATTTCAGCAGCAGCAACATAAAGATTTAGCGCCAATTCATATTGAGTTTGCCAGCATTGAGGTGTCAGTAGCTCAATGCCCGTTTGTAGATAGATATTTGCGGCAGCGTAGGCGGTAGAATTTCTAGCCTTACGTCCAGCTTCTAAGTTGAGTTGGGCTAAGGCTGAGCGTTCACTTAATTGATGGATTAACTCAATTCCTTGATTTAAATGCCCGACAATATCAAATATTTTTTCTTCTATTTCTATCTCGGAAGAACTTTGTAGCAGTAACTGTCCTATTTTCAGATGAGTGGCTTGTTTTTGGTCGTCTGGGATTAGGGAATAAGCCGCTTGCTGGACGCGATCGTGCAGGAACTTATAAGTTGGATTAGCAACAGACCCAGGAGGGTATTGAGCATCTGCTTGAATGAAGTTATAGCCTTCTGACATCACTAAAATCAGTCCTTCTTGCAAGGCTTTCCACAGTGCTGATGCCGTTTCTTCTGGTAATTCTTCGCTGACTATTGCCAATGTCTCTAAATCAAACTGCGCCCCAATGCACGCGGCAAGTTTGAGAACATCCTGAGTTTCGGCAGGCAACTTCTGCAATTGCACCGCCATAAACTCCACCACATCCGAGGCGTCGGCAAATTTAACTTGATTAATATCGCACTGCCACCCCCCTTTACTGCCCCCCTTACTAATAGGGGATTGAGGGGGGTTAAAAATAATTTGACCATCTTCATACAAGGCCTTGAGGAATTGAGTCGAGAAAAAAGGATTACCTTGGGTTTTTTGGTAAACCAATTCTGTCAAAGGTGTAGCTAAAGATAAATCGCAAATCAGCGTATCTGCTACCAACTGATTGAGATCTGCTAAACTCAACGGTTGCAGGGTAATCGTATTCACCACTGCCCCAGACTTCACAATCTCATCCACAGTCAACATAAACGGATGAGCCGGTGATACCTCATTATCCCGATAAGCACCCAATACTAACAGATGCCCCGTATCCTCCATCAATAGTTGTAGCAATTTCAGCGATGCCGAATCTGCCCACTGCAAATCGTCCAGAAACATCACTAAGGGATGTTCTGCTTGGGTAAATACTTGCACAAATTTCTGCATTAGCAGATTGAAGCGATTTTGGGCGGCACTCCCCGACAATTCTAGTGCAGGATTTTGAGCGCCAATGATGTGTTCTAATTCAGGAATTACGTCAATCAAGACTTGCCCACTCTCGCCTACTGCGGTGAGAATCTGGGTTTGCCATCTGTGTAACTGAGCGTCACTTTCTGATAATAATTGTCCCATCAATTCCCGAAATGCTTGCACAAATGCACTGAAGGGAATATTTCGTTGAAATTGGTCGTATTTGCCTTTGATAAAATATCCACGCTGTCGGGCGATCGGCTTATGCACTTCATTCACTACTGCGGTTTTCCCAATCCCAGAAAAGCCACCTACAAGCATCATTTCTGCACTAGAATTACGAACTCTTTCAAAGGCATTTAATAGATGAAAAACTTCGGTTTCTCTGCCGTATAACTTTTCGGGAATCAGGAAATGGTCTGTAAGATCCAGCGTTCCCAAGTCAAATTCTTCTATCCTATCGGTTTCTTGTAATTGAACCAGACACATTTCTAAGTCCTGCTTAAGACCCAATGCAGTTTGATAGCGATTTTCCGCATTTTTTGCCATCAGCTTGCTGACAATTTGCGAGACAATTAAGGGAATTTCCGGCGTGATTTCGTGCGGGGGAACTGGCTGTCTGGCAATGTGGCAGTGAACTAGCTCTAAAGCGTCTTCTGTCTCAAAAGGTAGTTTTCCTGTCAGTAATTCGTAAAAGGTGACGCCGAGGGAGTAAAAGTCAGTGCGGTAATCGATAGAGCGATTCATCCTACCAGTTTGTTCGGGTGAAATATAGGCTAAGGTTCCTTCTAAAATGTTGGGGTTTTTCAGGGTTGGCATTTCTCGCGTTAGCTGAGTGGAAATGCCAAAGTCGATAATTTTGAGCTGCCCGGTCGCTGGATTAAATACTATATTAGAAGGGTTAATATCTTTGTGGATAATATTGGCGCTATGAATTTTCCCTAAAGTTTCAGTGGCAGCGCTCGCAATTTGCAGAAATTCCTTGAGGCTAAACTTTCGCTGCTGCATCCATATTTTCAACGATTCCCCGCCAAAGTCCTCCACAAAAATCACGAGGCTGTTTTGGTATTTTTGCAAGTCATAAACTTGCACGACTCCCGCCTCTTTCAGCTCTCGGGTGATGCGGTATTCGGTACGGTAGCGTAGCAATTCTTGAGGTGTCGGGTAGCTCTCTTTGAGCAGTTTGAGGATGAGCGGTTGGTGATCCGCTTCCCGAATCGCCCGGTACACCAGAGAGTTAGCACTTTCGTAAAGCAGCTTCTGGACGGCAATGCCTGGAATGGACAGCATATTTATTTTTCTGGTAAAAATTAACGCGCCGTCAGAACACACCCGGTTCGTTGTGTAAAGAATAGCGCTTTAGAAAGGAACAAATTATGTTTTTATAACACACTCTTAGTTTTTCGGCAGCGAAGTGGCTTTCAGGTGGTCTGGCAGAGTAAGGATAAGGAGTTATCATGCGACGTACCTAAGCCTTGTTAATTCTCAACTCCATGAATTGTCCCCGTTTCGGTTCTCCAAACATGGTTAAAAATTGTGCCACCTCCAGCGCTAAGCAAAACTTTAAATGTATATATTGTCACAGGCAGTTTGTTTAAAACCCCAGACATCAAAGGATTTCAGAAGAAATAAAAAAATTGAGCGATCGGCTTTTATTAGAAAAAATATCTTGAGTCGCGATTGTCAAAGTCACGAGGGTGTCCCCCCGCTGGTTCCAATACTATGTGTTTTTCAACAATTAGTATCAGTCCTCCGGAAAGTTCAAGTAAAGTCAAAAAACCAAGGCAAGCTAACGATCCAAAGTGATGAAATGTGGTCGTTTGTAGGCAATAAGGGTAACAAGCAGTGGAAATAGCTGGCGATTGATGCCTTGACCAAAGAAATTCTAGGGGTTTATAGCAATCCTACATGAGTCGTAAGTTTTTCACCCCACCCCAACCCTCCCCTTAGTAAGGGGAGGGAGTAAGAAATTCACAAATGATGCGAGGATGGCTATATATAGGAAGTCTAGTTGAAATGGGTGCTAAAGGTTTTTGGGATTCCCTCCCAGGAGTTTACAGACAATGTGCCGTCTATTATACAGATTTTTTGGTCGCATATAAAAAAGTTTTGCCTCGCCAGCGACACAAATCTGTCGGGAAAGATACGGGCAAAACTTCTGATCTCTAAAGATGCAAGAACTCCCTGATGTACAGGATATCTCGCTATTGTTGTAAGAAAGAGTCTTTCCTAATCTAAAAAGCTCTCCAATCGTGTGGGAGCTTTGTGGTATTTTATTCATCATTACAACGCTTCTTTATCCCTAAAAGGATTAAGAATTTTTCGTTGCTATGGAGGACTACCAGGCTTTGTTCTGATGATTTTGGAGAGTGATTTATCTACTTCCTCTTACCCTTCCCCGCTACAAACTCCCGCAGCCGGAGTAAACTAGCCGTTTGCCCCAAATTCAGCGGCAGCAGCGACACTCCCTCCAACCGAGACTGCACCCAACCATCGCCCCAATACCACTCGTGAAATCCGTCAATTCCCTGACTCAATAACAGCCGCAGACAATTGTGCTCAACAATATCAACGTGATGCTGAACTGCCACGGGGCCTAGCCAACTTGTAAAGGTCAAACCTTGAGCAAATTCTTCCGGCAAACCGCTAGACAACTGCTGTGGCCACAGCCACTGCTGCAATTGACTTGGACGCAACAAGCTGTCTCTAATCGCTGTTTCGGAAGCTTCAAGCTCAATCCGCAGGTTGCTTTGTTGAAAATTACCGAGCATAAGAATTTTAGATATAACTGCAAGTAACTTTAATGTAACTTATTGGACTGGTTCCCACCTGTTCCGGGCGGGCAAGATGCCCAACCCCTACTCCCCACAAGCAGAAAATTCACTCTTTGTGGAACAGGCCGGAAAGCCTGTTCAGGGCGGGCGGGCTAGAAGCCCAACCCCTACTCCCCACAAGCAGAAAATTCACTCTTTGTGGAACAGGCTAGGGAAGCTTGTTCATGTCCGGGCGGGCTAGAAGCCCAACCCCTACTCCCCACAAGCAGAAAATTCATTCTTTGTGGAACAGGCATCTTGCCTGTTCTTAGAAAATAGTGCAAAATGTTCGATCGCACATCAACGTCCATAACTGTTCCAAAGCACTGAAAAATTTAAGATCTTCGATCGCACCTACTGCCCCAGACCCGATTTTCGTATCGAACTGTTAAGCTCTGTTTCATTTCATTGAAATCTCCCCTGCTTCACGCCACCGCATCCAAAGTCCGTGATACCATCACACCTGAGTAATGCCTATAGAAAAAAACTGGAGAGAAAAGCTTTGACACTAAGGGTTGCAGTAGTAGGTTCAGGCCCTGCGGGTTCTTCCGCCGCCGAAACATTGGTAAAAGCAGGCATCGAAACATACCTATTCGAGCGTAAATTAGACAACGCCAAACCCTGCGGTGGGGCGATTCCCCTGTGCATGGTCAGCGAATTCGACTTGCCGCAAAGTATTATTGACCGCCAAGTCAGAAAAATGAAAATGATCTCCCCCTCCAACGTCGAGGTGGACATCAATATTGAAAACGCACACGAATACATCGGTATGTGCCGCCGCGAAGTGCTCGACGGCTTCATGCGCGATCGCGCCGCTTCCTTGGGTGCAAAACTGATTAACGGCACCGTTCACAAATTAGAAATTCCCGGCAACAATACAGACCCCTATACTCTCCACTATGCCGACCACTCCGACGGCAGCGCAATGGGAATTCAGAAAACTCTGAAAGTGGATTTGGTAATCGGGGCTGACGGCGCTAACTCCCGCGTAGCAAAGGCGATCGACGCTGGCGACTACAATTATGCGATCGCCTTCCAAGAGCGCATCCGCCTGCCAGAAGATAAAATGGCTTACTACGAAGACTTAGCCGAAATGTACGTCGGCGACGACGTATCTACCGACTTCTACGCTTGGGTGTTCCCCAAATACGACCACGTAGCCGTCGGTACCGGCACGATGAAAGTCAATCAAGCCAGCATCAAAAAGCTGCAAGCAGGCGTCCGCGCCCGCGCTGCCAAAAAACTGATGGGCGGTGAGATTATTAAAGTGGAAGCTCACCCCATCCCGGAACACCCGCGTCCCCGCCGGGTTGTCGGCCGAGTTGCTCTCGTAGGCGATGCCGCAGGTTACGTTACCAAGTCTTCCGGCGAAGGTATCTATTTTGCTGCCAAGTCTGGCCGGATGTGTGCCGAAACTATTGTGGAGATTTCCAATAAAGGCGCGCGCATTCCGACTGAAGAGGAAATTAAGATTTACTTGAAGCGGTGGGATAAAGCCTACGGCATTACTTACAAAGTTCTCGACATTTTGCAGCGCGTGTTCTACCGTTCCGACGCTACTCGCGAAGCTTTTGTGGAAATGTGTGCCGATCGCGATGTGCAGAAACTCACATTCGATAGCTATTTGTATAAGACAGTAGTACCGGCTAATCCCTTCATTCAGATGAAGATTACCGCCAAAACCATTGGTAGCTTGTTGCGAGGCAATGCTTTAGCGCCTTAATCCCCAGCAGATAAAACGCACTTTGTATAAAAAAAGCGGGCAGTCACAAAACTGCTCGCTTTTTTTTTGATCTAAGATAACGAACCGCGAAGGCGCTAAGGGCGCGAAGGAAGAGGAAGAAGAAGAATTGTTAGTTCAAGTTCAACTGCACTAAGGTATCGGGGGCGAGGAAGTGGGAAATGTGATAAGCCCGCTCTTCTGTTTTTAGCAGGATTTTTTCGTAGAGGTAGCGGGTAGCTCGATCGCCCAAACTTTCTGCTTGTCCTGCTTGACGCCGCAGCAAACCGAGGATAGCTTGCTCTGCTGCCAAATCGTGTTCCAGCATTTGGCGGCAGGAATATACGCCGTCGGCTTCCGGATCAAAACAGCACAGCTCGGCTAACTTGCTAAAGCTAGCTGCCGGTATGCCGCCCAACCCGTTTAACCGTTCGCCCAACTCGTGGACGCTATCTTGAGCTTCTCCGTAGCTTTCTTCAAAGAATTTGTGCAAGGAGTAAAATTCTGCCCCTTCCACCACAAAATGATGTTTTTGATATTGCAGGTATAGAGCCTGAAAACTGGCCAGCAGCGCGTTCATCCCTTCACAAATCGGTGCTGTGACTGAATGTTCCAGTAGAACTGGGTTTTCGGCTATGTGGCCAAACGGTCTCAATGCACTCTGAGTCTCAGCCATGTGTGTTCTCCTCTCAATAGGCAGTTTTGTTGCCAATAGAGTCAGTCTAGCACCCTAGATTTACCCGTCAAGCAGCGTCTGCCTCGATAGTAGAAGATTTTGTAGAGTAGGAATTTTTTTTTCTAAACCTATTGAGAATTATTAGCAGTTGGGTTATGCTGGAACAAGATCCTCGTTCTGAACGCTTCCTGAAAGTGGGGCGAACCTTCTGAAGGCAGAAGGCAGAGGGCAAAAGGCAGAATTTTTCAGGAAGGGCTTTTGATCATCTTTGATGTTCTGCTGAAATCTGGCTTTTAACTTCTACCCGCTACCATTGAGGGTAAAAATTAATGCAAATTATTACTGTTGTTACAAAATGAATCCAGCAGATCCAGAATTAGAAGTTTGTGACATTGTGCAAGTTAGTTGGCTAGATAGGTGGCAAGTTTACAAACGCTTGCAAGAACTAGAAATTCCCTGCTGGTGTGGGGTTGACCAACCTTTGCGGGCAAAAGTCAATACTGTTAAACAAGCGGCTCAGTTAATGAGCGTGTTGAGGCAAGTCAGTGCCCCTCGATGCGAACTCGTGCAGTGGCTGGAATACTGCTGGCAAAGGGGCTAAAGGAAGCAGGAAGTTAGGGAAAGAGCAGCGTACAAGATGTAACGGATGTAACTGATTTAAAGGAGTTATAACAATGTATAAATCTGGCAAGCACGTTTCCGAATTCAACTTAGAGGGAGAAATCCTCGGCCTGATTATTGAAGATGGCTGTAAACTTAAATATTTGCGAATTAGTAGCGATCGGGGAGTAGAATATCTTGTTAAACTTGGCAAGGAATTGCGGGCATTTCTGTCGCCTATTTTGACACCGGGGTTGAGAGTTCAAGTTGTAGGTGAGAAAGAACTCAATTTGAAAAACGGTAAAATAAAACTTAAAGCTCGCAGCCTCAAGCTGGCTCAGGGTAACAACGATCAATCGCCAGAACTGCTCGACTCCACCAATGGGCCTGTTGCGGTATTGACATCCGACGATCGCGCGATCGGCAAAAGCGAATTCACCTCTCCCACAGCAGCTCAAACTGTAAAAGCTCCGGCAAAAACCCAAACCAAAATATTAGTATGTCAAAAATCCGACTGCCTGAAGCGGGGCGCTGGAGGAGTCTGTAAAGCTTTAGAAAATGCTTTGAATGCGCGCGGTTTAGAAGACAAAGTGACAGTACAGGGAACCGGATGTCTCAAACAGTGTAAAGCGGGCCCAAATATAGTTGTGATGCCGGACAAAACTCGCTACAGCCGCATTGCACCGGCAGAAGTTCCAGCAATCATTGACAAACATTGTGCAGTGGTTAAAGCTTAGGCGATCGCACGCATACCGAAACAGTGCGTTAGACATCAGGAAAAATTATTTTGATAGGACTCTGGACCAAAAACTCACTTAGGGGCTTCCTTCGGGAGAATATCTAAGGATAGACTGTATCTGAGACCCTGTGAGTATTGGGATAAAAAGCCATGTCAGAAGCTGATCTTCGAGCCCATCAGCACCAACCGTACCCTGCTGTTCCATCCGATACCGAACCATTTCAGTCAGATTTTGCTGCTGCTGGGGGTTTTGAGCCGATCGCCCCCGATGCGACAGACACTCCCGCAACGGTTCCCCAACAGCCAGAAGAAGACTGGCAAACAGTAGATTTTCCCAACGCCATCAGCGTAGATGCAATTCCCACAACACCTGAAACAAAAAATTTGCCATCTCTGACACAGCCGACTGAGGCGGGCTCGCCCCCGATTTCAGAGAATCTAAAAAATATGCTTGGGAATGCCGAACAGGCCAAGGGCAAAGGATCAACCCCAGTCACCCTCATGCAAGCGCTGCACGAATGCAACCGCGACCTTTTGCAGCGCATCGCCCAGCTAGAAACAGCTCTCGAAGACTCCCAAAAAACCTTGCAGAATCGCGAAGCTTTGCTAGAACAGCGGACTGCAGAACTCGAAAATACTCAAGAACAATTGACGCGGCTGTTTGGCAAAGTGGAAGTTTCCCATCAAACCCTCCAAAGTCAAGAAATTTTAGTCGAAAGTTTAAGAAGTCAGTTGGCAACCAGCCAAGTCAGGCTAGCGACTGTTGAGCGAGAATGTGCGTCTACTGTGCAGCGCTACAACGAACAGTTACAGCAGTTAGTAGCCACAGAAAATATTTGCAGGGAATTGCGAGCCCGCTTGCACCGCCAGCAGCGCCACACTCTGCAATTCAAAGCTGCCTTGGAAAGAAGTTTGGACAGGCCGCAGGTAAAGTCGCCGAGGATCGAGCCGCCTGACAATAATCTGGACACCGCCAGCGCACAATTAGAATCTTTGCTCGCGGCGGTCAAAAGCTCTCAGATGCCGGTGCCACCAGCCTTCAACGCTTCCCCTGTCCAACCTTGGTCGGAACCAGAAGAGGTTCCAGAGGTAGCGGCTGCTGTTGAGGCGATCGAGCCTGAATCCCCAGCCAATGTGGAACTCAACAAATTAGCCGAAGTATCCGCCATTCTATTGCAGGAGAACGAAACCTACCAGCCTCATGAGCCGGCAACTGACTCGGCCGAACCGGTTGCGGAACCTGAACTGCCGATGGCTGAGTCTGAACCCGAAACTGCTACCAAAGTGGACGCCCAAGAATTGGCCAGGGCTTTTCAAATTTTGAACTCTGTTGAAACCTTTGGCATTCAAGAAGTGCGATCGAGTGTGGCAAAACCTACAGCAGTCCCCCAACCAGACTGGCTCAGCTTGATTGCCAGTCCGCTGCGGGCTTCTAAAAAACGCCGATCGCTAGCTGAAATTGAATTGCCGAGTTTTCGATAGCGAACTGAAGTTGCTAGTTTTGAGTCCACACTCAAAACTCAACACTCTTTTCTCCCCTTTCCCATGCCATAGGTGAGAGCATAGCTGGTAGCCAACAGCCACAGCCAAACAGCCGGATACCGGGGCTCCAACCAAGGCTGTACCCTGCGGGCGAAGCTGGGAAGCCATCCGAACAGCAAACTGGCCAAAGCCAGCAGAGTAAAATTCACGTAACTTCCCAGCCAGCGCCAAATATCCCCCAACGTGACAAAATCTAAAATCCACAAGAGGAGAGAAGGGTTTTTTCCGGCTGCTTCGATCGCCAGTCGATTGAAAGTTAGCCAGTCGGTTCTGTCTTTAATAAAAGTTTCAGCTACAGCGAGTTTTTGTGCTGCCAAAATACCGAAAAAGGTATTGAGAATTGAATTAATTCTTTGGGGTGGCAAACTGCTCCCGGTAGGAACCATCATGCCTTTAGAAAATAGCCATGTTACTGAAACATTGCTCTGGTAGGCGCGAATTTGGTTTAAGTGATTTGCCGTCAGCAAATTGTGCTTTAAAGCAGTATCCAAAAGGTCTGTTAAGCGGAAAAGATTGCGGACAAGGGAGCCGAAGCCTGTGAAAACGAGGGGAGATTGCAGAGATGCTGCGTCGCCGATCGAGACTAGGCGATCGATCGCCACGGAGCGATCGCCGCTGTTGCTGCTAAAATGCCCCGGAATATAACCAAAGGTCGGTTTTTTCCACACCAATTTATCGACATCGCAGCGACGGTATTCCGGCAAAATTGCGAAAAAATCCTCGTACATTTCCAGCAAAGAACCGGGGTTCTCTGGATGTACTTGGTGGTAGTGAAATAGATAAACTGTCAGTTCTGTGCCGGCGCCAGGAAACAACTCCCAAATGAGCTGGCGTCCGCGGGAAACGTCCCCGTGAGTGTGGAGTACATCCCCGTACTCGGAATCCCATACTCCCGGCTCAAATCCTCCGTCGATGACTGCTCCCACTGTCGGACAAACGCTGTCAAAAGTCCGCCCTTCGTTCAATTGCCAAGCGATGGGAGAAGCCGAACCCATTGCATCCACCAGCAGCCTTCCTAATGCAGTGCGATCGGCTTTTGTCGGCAAGTGGTGGCCTTGAACTACTACTTTTTCCGCTGCAACATCGGCTCTAACAAAGTCAGTTTCGTCCCAGATTTCTCCACCAGCTTCTGTTAGCTTAACTCCCGCTAAATTCAGCAATTTCTCCCCGTCCACAGCTACATTGAGTACCTTTGGTGTGTGCAGAACTGGCGCTTGAGCCACGGGCGGATTGTTAGCATCAAAAAACTTGTTGTAGCCATCTTTATATTCTCTGGCAATCAAAGTTTCTATTTCTGCCGCAGTAAATAAACCCAAATCAATTAAGCTTTGAATTTCGTCCCGTGAAATATTCCACTCGCGATTCATTCGCCCGAAAGGCATTCGTTCAACTAGCAGCACCCGGTAGCCCAATCTCGCCATGACTGCGGCGTGAATCACTCCCAAGGCCCCGCCAATATAAATTAAGTCATAAAAAGTATCGCCAGAATCAGACACCGAAATCGTGTCTTCTGCCTTCTCCCCTCTTCCCTCTTCCCTGTTCCCTCTTCCTTCTTCCTTCTTCCCTGTTCCTTCTTCCTTCTTCCCTGTTCCCTCTTCCTTCAAAAACACTACTTGTTTTGGCGTTTGAGGATTGCGAGTGCCTTCGCGCCAACGCTGTTCCCACCAGTAGACGCGCTTGAGGTCGTATTCGCCTTGAGGCATTTTTTGGAAGTATTTGACGGTGAGGGGGTAATAGGGGGCAAGAGCCTCAAAAATTGACTGTTTGGAGAGGTCTATGACAGGGGGTTCCCGGTAGCGATCTGGAAACTTGTTTCTTACAGCAAGATTCAGAGCTTCCAGGAACTTTTTTTCTCCCGCAGGCGCCTCTTCTAGACGAAAGACTTTTAAATAAGTGGTGCGCTGCAGTGACCAGACAAAAGTGGAAAGTTCTGTCGCTCGCCAATTTGGGTTTCCTGAATTGGTGTCAGCCAAGGCGGGTTTTGGATTGGCATTTTGAGTTCCAGACTTGAGAACCTCGGCTGTTGTGGCTGGTGAAAGCAGGCGAAAGCCGTCAGCAGTAATAATTTTTTCTCCGATTCCGGGATCGAATTCGTGCTGCAACCAAGTGCAGACGGCTGCTGTATCCGGTGTCGGGACTTCTAGATAAAGAATTTCTTGCATGATTAGGCTCTCAATTCTGAATAAATTAATAAAGATGGGGGAGTTGACAAGGGAGCAAAGTAGGCTATACTCCCGAATACTTATTTAGTTTTAAATAAGTTTACAATGTTCTCAGATTTTTAGGTTTTCGATCGCTCTTGCTCTCGGTTGGCCCGCAGTGGCTGAATATCTACTCCTTTCGGTATGCACTTCTATGAATTATCCCATTCCTACGAATCCTCAAGAAATGATTGCTTTGCGACAGCAGCCGCTGAATGAAGAATTGGTGGCGTCGGCGATCGCGGGTGTGATTCAAATAGCTCGATCGCGATCTCAGTCTTTGGATGAATTGAAGGCTGAAGTACTCGCGGACGACAATTTGCTCGATTTTGCTCAGAGGCTATGGCTGAGCGACATTGTGGCTCAAGCTTGGAACAATTTGCCCTAAATTGTCAACATCCAAACCACCCTCCCGAACGATCGCGTTCGACGGGGAAGGAGGAGCGATCGAGCCGGCGACAACAAGCTGATGAAAGCTAGATTGTCCCGGAGAATTTGTGATATTGTAAAAATTATGGTTAAGTCATTGTTCAATTTATCTCTATTGAGCAACTTTCATAAATTGGCTCCCAGTTTCATAGGTTAGCTGCATCGACCAAATATTTTAATATGCCAATAATTTTACTAATATTATCAATGAAATAATCATTTAAATCAACTTCCATAATTTGATTCCTAAGCCGTAAAAATTTCCAATTGGTTCCTGTTGTGACCACCCCATATATTTCGGAAATGTTATTGTTTCTTCTTTCATTAAAGATTTGAGCGGCAATCATTTCTGCCATACATTGTGGAAGCCCAGCTTGGATATTATCATTTTTAGCTTCTACTAAGGCGACAACAGGGGCTTTGATTAGCAGTTGTTCGGGAGAACGACTAATCATAAAATCACAGAAACCCGTCAATCCTTTTTCTAAATCTACATTAAACTCTTTTCCGGAAAAAAAGCTAATTTGATACTTAAACTGCTTTCTAAGTTCTACTAAAATAGGTGTGACAATTAATTCTGAGCGAGCTTTTTCGGTATTAATTGCTAAAGCTAAAGAAATGTTGTCTTGCAGAGTTTGGCTGAGAAGCTCGCTATACTCGGCTTCGGGTAAATGGGCAAAAATACCAACTTTGTCAGCAATGGTTATGCCAAAGTTGGTTTCAATCATTTCTAGGTTTGTGAATTGGCTGTATGACATTTTTATTATGAGACCAGGAAAAATTGACCATCAAAAATGAAAAAAGATTGTTGTTATTTTAACATATTTGATGCTCGTTTTCAAAGTAATTTGGTATGAGTAACTTGGCGACTAACGCAACTCAACTTCTCGCTTGACTTCTGCCAAAACTCGATCGCCCCGCGTCAACCGGTATTCGGCCCGCCAAACTCCGGGAGTCAGAGGAGAATTTGTACTGTTTCTTTTGCCGACATAACCCAACCAAGTACGGCTGGGGGCTTTAATTTCATTGGTCTGCTCGGCAATGGTTGTGCCGTTGGGTGCAAATAATTTGTATTGTTCGCGATCGCCCTTGAGCACTCCGTAACTTTGCACCCAAAACAACAAAGCGGGACTGTTTGCAGGGAGTTTAGTCTCGGAAAATTGTCCTTCCCAGACAGCGTTCTCGTCCGGCGGCTTATTGGCAAAATCGGCCCGAATTAAACCTGTGGAAACATAGTCTAGAGGCTTGTCCCAAATTGGATTGCGGGCGATGTTGCAGCCTACCTTCGCGTCGGGGCCGACAAACGGATCTACGGGCTTGCCTTGATAGCGAAAAGTTACGTGTACGTGGGGGAAAGATGCCATCCCAGAGTTTCCCACCATGCCCAAAACTGTGCCTTTTTGTACCTGCGTACCCGGTTTGACGGCAACGCTGCCTTGACGGAGGTGGCAGTATTGGGCTTCCCAACCACCGCCGTGGTCGATTACCATGCCGTTGCCGCATTCTGTGCCTGCGATGTTGGCTTTTTCTGTTTCATTTTGTAAACGCCGATCGACCACACCATCTCGCGATCGCAAAACTTTACCTGCTGCGGAGGCAATAACTGGCACTCCTTTTGCCATTGCTTTGGCGTCGGGAATGGCAAAATCTGTGCCGTCGTGCCCGTCGTAGGTTTGGCGCCCGCAGCCAAAATCGACGGCGGTGGGGCCGGGTTCTCGATCGAAATACAGCAATACAAAACAGTCTTTGCCTAGGGTACAGTCGATCGGCTTACCGAATTGCGGGTTGTTCGGCTTTTGGGCGACTGCGGTAGAGACGAGACGCTGGGCGATCGTGTGGGCTTCGGCGATCGGGGCATTTACTCCGCTTTTATTAGCACAACTAGAAAGATTTGTCAACCCCACGACCAACAAAATTGCAGAAATGTGTTTTTTTGATAGTATAGTCATTCGCAGGTTGGAGGTAAAAGCTGAGGTGGGTAGTGAAAAGCCAATTAATCATTCAGAATATAGTTGCTCAAGCATCTAGACGATTGGTAAGGCTTTTTCGTTTCCTATATTTGTTGTATTATTTTGAGTTGGAAATTTAAAATTTTTAATTAATTCAAGAATGCGTTCTAAAATTCGATCGCTCATTTCAATAATTCGGCTGGCCGGGCTTGCTGTTGCGGCTTTGGGGATGTGGGGATTTGCCACCCTTGCCGAAGACGTGTTGGAAAAAGAAAGTTACGTTTTCGATACCTCTATTTTACTAGCTCTGAGGCAATTGCACACTCCGTTGCGCGATCAAATAATGCTGGGCTTTACTTTTTTGGGCGAGCCGAAGCTGCTGCTAGTGATTTGTCTGACGTTGGGTATTGTTTTGCTAGCGCGCAATCACCGCTCGGAAGCTGCAACTATTGCGCTCGCGGGTGGGGGAGCGATCGGTTTAAATTTACTGTTAAAAAAACTTTTTGCCCGCGATCGACCTCAACTTTGGGAGCGCGTTGTTAATGTAACATTTTACAGTTTTCCTAGCGGACACGCGATGATTTCAATGGTTATTTACGGTTTGCTAGGATATTTTTTGGGTGTACGCTTTCCCAAGCAGCGCTGGTCGATTTACGGCTTGACAGTTGTATTAATTGCTGCTATTGGTTTTAGCCGGCTTTACCTAGGAGTTCACTGGCCTACCGATGTTATTGCTGGTTATACGGCTGGTTTGGTGTGGCTGATTACCTGTATTATTACTTTGGAAATATGGAAGGAATTGCGTTCTTTGACTACGGCTTCTAAAGAGGAGTTTTTGTCACCGGAAAATTCTCAACAATAATTTTTAATCTTCTACTCAAGACTGACTATTTGCTTTTGGGTAAAACACATGGCAATTCCTTTTTCGTAGTAAGCTGCCTCGTTAATAAAAATTGGATATACGGTTGATTTACCTTCATACAATACCGACTCACCATCTAAGGTCAAAAACATCGGATCGCCGGGATTTAGGGCTTCATAATCTCTGAATTGCAGATGAGGATGAATCATTGCCTGAATTTCTCGGTTCTCGTTTCTGGGATAGTCGAGCGCCCGAATGCTTTGATAAATAGTCAGGGGATTCTTTGCAGCAGGCATTTTGCCTTGATTGTAGGCTTCTACACAGTCTAAGATTGTGCCGACAACTTGCTCAGTTTGCTGAAATAAAGACGCATCCAAGACGCCTTGTGGCACTGCACCAACTTCCAGCGTACCGCCTAATTCGGAAAGCGATCGCAGCAAAGGACTATCATGATTCTTGGTTGCCGAAGCCAGTAGCTTGAGGTGGGGATACACAGAGGTTAAATAAGCTGCTAGTTGCAGGTTAAATGGATGCTGGCTGGCGAGAATAAATGTTAGCCCCATGTTGGATGTGGTGCTGTGCAAATCGATAATTAAGTTGGGCAGATGAGTGTTTTTTGAGCTAAAAAGGCGGGAGATTTCTTTCGCCCGCTGCGCTTCATAGCTGGAGAGATGGGGATTTTCTAAATCTTGCTTTCTAAAGCAGCGGTTGAGGTCGATATCGATGTAGCGTGTCCCGATTTCGCAAGCTTTGGGATTGGCTAGCAGGGTGATAGTTTCAAAAGTCGATCGCCCAATTAACTCTGGCGCGCGATCGAATTTTTTCACGAGGTAAATTCCTGTGAGTTCGTTTCCGTGGGTTCCTCCCACTATGGCAACACGTTTAATTTGGTTCATAAACAAATAACTTCCTATCCCCAGCTTATCACCCTTTGTCATCTGTTGGTAAAAAACATCACATTGAGGTTGATTGTGTGTTTATATTTAGATTAGCTAAAGTTTAAGTAAGTAGGTAGCACACGCAGAACTGAGAAACCCAGTTTATCTGGGTATTTCTCGTCAATAAACAAAAAAAATACGCTCGCCACCGGGAAGAAATCGATCGCATTATAGTTTCTCATCAAACCGATGATTAAATAGATTAAGTTTAAGAAAACCAGTTTTCGATTGCCAAGTCTTGAAAGTTTGCATAATCAGCAACATTTCGTGTCACCAGAATCAGATTATTGACTTTAACGATCGCTGCAATTTGCCCATCAGCATAAGACGGTGTAAGCCCGATCGGGATGAGTCTTGCTCGTTCTTTAGCAAACCACTCAGCCGCTTCTTGAGTGTAGGGCAAAATCGGTAATTTTACTTTCACTTCTTCCTGAAGATAAGCTTCGATCGCACTGCGACGCTTAGAATCAGGCATTCGATAACAGCCCAGCAGAACTTCATGCCAAACGATCGAGGCGATCGCAACTGTGGATTTTGCCTCAATTAGTTTAGTCATCACATTCGCATTCGGAACAGGACGAACAGGTTCGGAGATAATGTTGGTATCGAGTAAATAACGCAACGTCATTCAAAGATGACCTCGCGTCCTGCAAAAGTTCGATCGCGAACTTCTCCCCAAATTTCATCAGGATTTAAACCCAGTTCGTGCAGTTGATATTTTTCACGAAATGCACTGAGAGATTCTCCAAAGCTAAGTTCGAGATTCTGTGGCTGTTTGCGGCGTTGAATGTATTCGCGCAAGGCAATTTCAACTAGAGTCTCGAACTCAATTTCTCCCTCAAGTTCGATCGCCTCTTGCAGCAGTGCCGTATCCACATTCAGGCTCGTCACCATTAGCTTTCCTCTTTTAACGGTTTATTTTATTATAGTTGTGATGCCTCGCTCAGAAACCGGGTTTTTGCCCAGAAGACGCATGACAGTGTAGAAACAAAAAAAAACCCGGTTTCTTTGATTGTGACGCGCGGGCAACTCCCCATCAAGCGAAAAATCCTGTCACAATAAAATGAATCCTACCGAGAGACAAAGGGCATGACGCGAGAGGAAGCAGTGCGGCGAATTCACCGGGCAGCCGAGGAAAAATTGACGGAACTGGATTTGTCGGGGCTCGACTTGGAGGAATTGCCGCCGGAGATTGGCAAGTGCACGCAGCTTGAGATGCTGGTGTTGGGGAAGTTCGATAAAGAGAAAAGAAGATGGGTTGGGAATAAGTTAACTGAGTTTCCTGATGCTGTTCTTCAATTAACTAACTTAAAAACACTTTCGCTTGTTGAAAATCAGATTACCTCCATCCCAGAAGCGATCGGGCAACTGTCCAATCTGAGAGACCTGAACCTCAGTATCAATCAGATTACCTCCATCCCAGAGGATCTCGCCCAACTGTCGAATCTGACAAAGCTTTACCTGCATACCAATCAGATTACCTCCATCCCAGAGGATCTCGCCCAACTGTCGAATCTGACAAAGCTTTACCTCGGGAAGAATCAGATTACCTCCATCCCAGAGGATCTCGCCCAACTGTCGAATCTGACAGAACTTGTCCTCTGGAACAATCAGATTACCTCCATCCCAGAGGCGATCGGGCAACTGTCGAATCTGACAGCGCTTTTCCTCGATAACAATCAGATTACCTCCATCCCAGAGGCGATCGGGCAACTGTCGAATCTGACAGCGCTTCTCCTCGATAACAATCAGATTACCTCCATCCCAGATGCGCTAGGCAAACTGTCGAATCTGACAGAGCTTTACCTCGGTGACAATCAGATTACCTCTATCTCAGAGGCGATCGCCCAACTGTCCAATCTGACATGGCTTAACCTCAGTAACAATCAAATTACCCAAATCCCAGAAGCGATCGCCCAACTGTCGAATCTGACACGGCTTTCCCTCAGTAACAATCAGATTGAAAAGATTCCTGAAGGCTTAGAAACACTGCCAAAACTTGAAAAACTCGACCTTCGCTGCAATCCCCTGCCCATTTCTCCAGAAGTTCTAGGGCCCGCCAACCTGAACGAAGCCCCCGGCACTCCCGCTGACATCTTTAACTACCTCCGCAAACTCCGCAGCGGCGAAGTTCTCCCCCTCAACGAAGCCAAAGTCCTTCTCGTCGGGCAAGGCAGCGTCGGCAAAACCTGCCTGATCAACCGCCTCATCCACAACAAATACAACCCCAACGAGCCCCAAACCGACGGACTCAACATCACAGACTGGAAAATTACAGTCAACACCAAACCCGTCAAACTCAACGTCTGGGACTTCGGCGGACAAGAAATCTACCACGCCACCCACCAATTTTTCCTTACCAAACGCAGCCTTTACCTGCTGGTGTGCAACTGCCGCACCAGCGAAGACGAAAACCGCCTCGAATACTGGCTGAAACTGATCGAAAGCTTCGGCGACGCATCCCCCGTCATCCTCGTCGGCAACAAGTGCGACGAACAACCCCTGGATCTCAACCGCAAAGCCTTGCGCGACAAATATCCCAACATCAAAGCGATTCTCGAAACCTCCTGCCAAAGCGGAACCGGCATCGACGAACTCCGCAGCGCCATCCACACCGAAATCTCCGAACTCAAAGAAGTCTACGATCTTTTGCCGCTAAGCTGGTTCCAAGTCAAGCAGCGCCTGGAAAACCTCGACAAAGACATCATCAGCATCAGCGAATACGCCACCATCTGCGCCAAAGAAAACATCCTTGAAGAAACCGATCAAACCCAACTCATCGGACTGCTGCACAACCTGGGCATTGTCCTCAACTTCCGCGAACACCCCATCCTGCAATCCACCAACATCCTCAATCCCCACTGGGTGACTGAAGGCATCTATGCCCTCCTCAGCGACGAGGAACTCAAAGTCAAAACCAAAGGCATTCTCACCTACGCCGACCTCAGCCGCATCCTCGACTCAAATAAATATCCCAGCCACCGCTACCACTGCCTCACCGGGTTGATGGGCGAATTTGAACTCTGCTTCCCCGTCAGCAATTACCCGCCGACTTTCCTCATCCCCGGCATCTTGCCCAAAGAGGAACCGCAAAACACCAAACTCCAAGGCGAAACCCTGGAATTTCAATATCACTACCGCATCCTCCCCGACAGCATCCTCTCGCGCTTCATCGTCCTCATGCACGAGAAAATCCACAACTGCACCCACTGGCGCACGGGGGTTATGCTGGAGTACACCGAAGGCGCTGAGGTGTACAACATCGCCCGAATTAAATCTGACCCGGAAGATAAGAAAATCTTTATTGCTGTTAGCGGGCGGGAATCGACGCGGCGTTCTTTCCTCAGCATGATTCGCGATACGTTTACCAAAATCCACAATTCTTTTGCCAATCTGGAAATCAGTCAATGGGTGCCGGTTCCGGGTTATCCCGATGCCGATCCGCTGGATTACGAGGAATTGCTAGGATTGGAGGAGATGGGCGAAAATACGGTGCGCGTTGGGAAACTTAAACTTAAACTGGATTTGCGGCCGTTGTTGGATGGGTATGAGTCGATCGAACTTCGGCGCAGAAACCAAATGGGCGATCGAGAAATGGAAAAATACGGAAGAGAATATGACGACATTGTAGATATCGCTAAACTAGCTGTTAGTAGACCAATTATTAATAAAGCCGAAGCAAAAATGACTCAAAATTCTTCTGACACCAACAACTTTCAAGGTGCTTTTCAAGGTGCTAACTTTTCCGGCAATATCGGCGGTTCGTCGAATAGTGCCGAAGTTGCTGGCAATCAATCCCTGCAAAACAATAACACCAATACCGCCGAACTTTTAAAACTGATTTCCTCGATGCGTGAAACCGCCGATCAGTTTCCCGAAGACATCCGCGAGGGGATAATTATTGATATCGAAGATGTCGAAACCGAAATCAAGAAACCGGAAAACCAATGGAATAAAACTCGATTAAAGAAAAGCTTAACAGCTCTTGTAGCGGCGGGTACTGCGATCGGAGTTGGCATCGCTGGCGTCACTGATTTTGCTGATAAGGCGATCGATGTCGGTCAAAAGCTGGGTATCGAACTCAAGCTACCCTCAGGACGCTAAATCATTTAAAATTAAAATGATTCGGGCGATGATCACCCCAATCAGTCCAAAAACCTCGGTGTTGCCATGCGTAAAATTGTACTATTCATTGCATCTAGTTTGGACGGTTATATCGCGCGATCGAATGGCGATATTGACTGGCTGTTTACAGACCAAAATTACGGTTATAATAAATTCTTAGATAGCATCGATACGGTTCTCATGGGTCGAAAGACTTACGAACAAGTTCTAACTTTTGGCGAGTATCCGTACCAGGAAAAAAAGAGTTATGTTTT
Organism: Microcoleus sp. T3_A4; assembly: GCF_036700465.1. Classification (NCBI taxonomy): domain Bacteria; kingdom Bacillati; phylum Cyanobacteriota; class Cyanophyceae; order Oscillatoriales; family Microcoleaceae; genus Microcoleus; species Microcoleus sp. T3_A4. Next base: position 54,396 of record NZ_JAUBOY010000042.1, read on the forward strand.
TACGAAAAATCTAGATTTTCAAGCCACTTCTGATGTCGAAGTGGTAACAGATTTAGAGAATTTTGTCAATGATTTACGCTTGCTTGACGGCAAAAATATTTGGTTGGTGGGAGGTGCTCTGCTGATTCGCGATTTCCTGAATCAAAACTTTGTCAACGAAGTGATTCTCTCGGTTCATCCGCTTATTTTAGGCGAGGGAATCCCTTTATTTGTTAATCCCATAAATACTACAGCTTTGCAGTTAACTGGATGTCAGACATATAATTCTGGTATGGTTCAGCTATCTTACGATGTCGCGACTTGAGGGCGCGCCCAATTGCTAAATGGCTGGCAAAAATAGAGCCAGTTGGTTATCAAAAAAGGTAAGATAGGACTTAGTAAGTTAGTGATCGATATATTATGTCTGCCAGAGATGTTTTTCATGAAGTTGTCAAAACAGCTTTACAAAAAGAAGGCTGGCATATTACCCACGATCCGTTTCCGATTAGTGTGGGCGGTGTAGATATGTCGATCGATCTGGGAGCAGAAAGGCTGATTGGGGCAGAAAGGCAAGGCGAAAAAATTGCCGTTGAGGTCAAAAGTTTTTTGGCAAAATCGTCGCCAGTCTCGGAATTTCACAGAGCCTTGGGGCAGTTCATTAATTATCGAGCCGCACTCAAAGAAAAAGCACCTGATCGCATTTTGTACTTGGCTGTGCCGTTAATAATTTATGAAGAATTCTTTCAACTAGATTTCCCGAAAGCAAGGATCGAGGAAAACCAGGTAAAAATGATTGTTTATGATACAGCAGCGGAGGTTATTGTAGAATGGAAAAATTAAGCAAATATCGGCAAATTGTGCAGCAAATGTTACTGGAGTACGGCAAGCGCAAACCTGCTCATGGAGACATTGAAGTCGAGACAATTCTTGATACAGAACGAGATCACTACCAAATTTTTTATGTTGGCTGGGACAAGCAGACTAGGGTGCATCACTGTAGCATTCACATAGATATCAAGGGCGGGAAAATTTGGCTTCAATGGAATGCCACTGAAGATGATATTGCTGAAGATTTAGTAATAGCCGGAGTTCCCAAAGAGGATATTGTTTGGGGATTTCAGCCGCCGTTTATGCGGAAGTATACGGGTTATGCAGTGGAATAGATAGCGAATGATGAAATGTGTTTGCTGCTTGTTGCTATTAATATCTTTTTTCGGGATCGCCCTTCCTGCTGAGGCATCTGTATGCCGCAACGATCGAGGCCGCGAGATTTGCATTGTCGATATCAAACGCAGTGCGAAAAACTATTGGGAATACAGGGTAATTCTGAGTGTTGATGGAGTTAAACAGCCTCTAGAAGTCTACAATTGCCGCGATCGCACTACAGTGAAGAAAGATGGAACTGTTTTGGCGTTTGGACAAAACAACCCTGGTGAAATCGTCTGCGGTTTTTTTAATCAGAAATAAGCAAATGAAGTTATTGTAAGGTGCGCTTCGGGCTGAATGTGGCTACCACAAACTCAAAAATTTTTCCCGAAGCGCAGCCTACGTTAGAATTTGCCGTCTACTGCTGATACGCAGCGTTCGCAAATTAGCGGATGTTCGATCGACTCGCTGACGTGAGTCGAGTAATTCCAGCAACGATCGCACTTTTCCCCGTCTGCTTTGACCACACCAATCGCCAACTCTGGAGACTGATAACTGTACGGCAATTCTTGCAGGATTGCATTCGATTCTACCAGTTCCACTTCCGAAGTAATGAACAAATACCGCAATTCGTCTACACCCTTGCCGATCATTGTAGAATCGTGCCCTGCAGCTATGGAAGCAGGAATTTCTGGTTTGGGATCGATCGCAACTAATTCTGCTTTCTGGATTTGGGGTGTTTCTGCAAACACTTGTTCGGCTGGGGCTGCGAGTGCGATCGCCTCTGTTTCTACAAGCACAAGCGCTGTATCTAATGCCGGTGCGAGGACGATCGCCTTTGTTTCTGCAAGCACAAGCGCTGTACTCCTGCCCACCACATCTGCTGTCAGGAAATCAATTTGTTCTGCAATTTTTTGACGGTTGGCGGCAAACAGCAAGTGACGGAAAGCAAACCAGATTGTAAATAAGATGCCGATGACTTCAAAGAGGCCTCCCAACATCGGAATCTGATTCATCGTATCCAAAATCGCCAGCGTTACTCTGCCCGTTACTAACACAGAGGCTAACAGCCCAAGTGTTACCAAAACTTGTTGGTATTCTGTAAAAAAGTTGCCCGCGTATTCAGGCAAATTAGCTACAAACTCGGCGGCTTGATCTAAGATTGGCTGCGAATCTGAAGCCGACAGTTCAGGGACAGAATACTCTACTATCTGAGAAGGTCGATCGCCCTTTTCTCTCGTTTCCTCCTCAACATAAACTGTGTTTTCTGTCAAGACTTTGGCAACTTTTGCTGCTTGTTCTTCCTGTCGATCTTGTGCTGCTTTTGCCTTCTCCTCTGCTGCTAACTCGATGACTGAATTTTGCGATCGCACATAATCCACCAATTCTTCGCTGCTGGGATTCAAAGCTTGCAATTGCTCTCTTTTCTCAACATCGGGAACGTACACCAAAACCTTAGCTTCCAAAGAAGAGCCGATCGCCTTTTCCATCCGGGCTTTTTCCAAAACCTTGTTAACTTCGCCGCGCACTTGTCGCAAATACTGCCAGCGAGTAGCCAATTCTGGATTATGCCATGAAGCATCAACTTGCACCCAGCCGGCTTCAAACACTGACTTGTAAGGAGTCGGATAGGGAAGGTACTGCCAAATATCCTCAGCCATGTGACACAAAACAGGTGCGATCGCCCTTGCTAAATTCTCCACAGCAATTGCAATCACCGTCTGACAACTGCGGCGGCGAAGGGTATCTGTCGCACTGATGTAAAGTCTGTCTTTGGCAATATCCAAGTAAAAATTCGACAAATCCACCGTGCAGAAATTCTGCACAGTTTGGAAAAAGCGGGAAAATTGGAAGCTTTCAAAAGCATCTTGAACTTCCGCAAAAACTTCCCCCATTCTGTGCAGCATATAGCGGTCGAGTTCCGGCAATTCCTCGTAAGCAACGGCATCTTTTGCCGGGTCGAAGTCGTGCAAATTACCCAGCAAAAACTTAGCTGTATTGCGAATTTTGCGGTAAACATCCGATTGCTGTTTGAGAATGTTTTTGCCCAACGGCACATCGGCTGAGTAGTCTACCGAAGACACCCACAACCGCAAAACATCGGCTCCATATTCCTTAATTACGACTGCCGGATCGACGACATTGCCTTCAGATTTGCTCATCTTCCGGCCTTTTTCATCTAGTACAAAACCGTGAGTCAAAACTGTTTTGTAAGGAGCAACGCCGTTAGTTGCTACACTGGTAAGCAAACTCGATTGAAACCAGCCGCGGTGTTGGTCTGAACCTTCCAAATAGATATCAGCAGGATAGTTTAATTCCGATCGACCTTGGGCAACTGCGGCCCAGGAAGAACCCGAGTCAAACCACACATCCATTGTGTCTGTACCTTTGCGGTAAGTGCGGCCGTTATTGCGGTAAGATTCCGGCAGCAATTCATCGATCGACAATTCCCACCAAGCATCCGAACCCTTCTCGGCAAAAAGGGCTTGGACATGGGCGATCGTTTCTTCATTTAACAGCGGTTCGTTGGTTTCTTCGTCGTAGAATACGGGGATGGGAACGCCCCAAGTCCGCTGGCGAGAAATACACCAATCCGATCGATCGCCCACCATTGCAGTAATCCGATTTTCCCCTTGGGCGGGAATCCAATTCACCTCGGCGATCGCTTTTAAGGCTTCATCGCGGAACCCTTCAACGGAAGCAAACCACTGTTCCGTCGCCCGAAAAATGGTCGGCTCTTTAGTGCGCCAATCGTAAGGATAAGAGTGAGCGTAACTTTCCTCTTTTATCAAACAATTTGCTGCTGCAAGGGCATCAATTACTGCGCCATTGCCGTCTCGGACGCCTTTTCCGAGGACATTTAAACCTGCAAACTGTCCGGCTTCTGCGGTGAAATTTCCGTTCTCGTCTACGGGTGTTAAAACTGGTAAACCGCAGCGTTTTCCGACAATAAAGTCTTCTTGTCCGTGACCGGGTGCGGTGTGCACCAATCCCGTCCCGGAATCAGCGGTAATGTAGTCACCGCCGGCAACAATTGGACTTTCGCGATCGAACAGCGGGTGTTTGTAGCTGCAACCTTCTAATTCTTTGCCTTTGAAGGTAGCAAGTATTTTTAATTCAGTGTTAAAAGTTGCCGACAGCCGATCGACCGCATCGACAGCTACTAACATAAATTGTTGTGCGATGTGGGAATTTGCCGGCGGTTCCACCACCGCATAAGTCAGTTCGGGATTAACTGCGATCGCCAAGTTTGCCGGAATTGTCCAGGGGGTAGTCGTCCAAATCGCCGCCCATAGGCTCGGCATATAGCGCTTGAGCTTTGTTTGCAGGGATTTTGACAATTTTTTCACATGAAAGCCGACGTAGATGCTGCGCGACGTGTGACCTTCGGGATATTCCAATTCCGCTTCGGCGAGGGCTGTTTTCGAGCTCGGGCTCCAGTGAACCGGTTTGAAGCCCCGGTAGATGTAGCCTTTGAGCACCATTTGACCGAAAACGCCGATTTGAGCGGCTTCGTATTCGGGTTTCATGGTTAAATACGGGTGTTCCCAGTCGCCCCAAACGCCGTAGCGCTGGAAGGATTCGCGCTGCTGTTCCATTGTTTGCTGGGCGAAGGCGGCGGCTTTGCGGCGGAGTTCCATCGGGGTAAGATTTAGCCGCTCCTCCGATTTCATCTTCTTATCTTGCAAGACTTTAAGTTCTATCGGCAATCCATGACAATCCCAACCGGGCACGTAGCGGACTTTTTTGCCGCGTAGCATTTGGTAGCGGTTGATAAAGTCTTTGAGGATTTTGTTGAGGGCGTGGCCGATGTGGAGTTGTCCGTTGGCGTAGGGTGGCCCGTCGTGCAGGATGAACAAGTCGCCTGGGTTATTTTCCGAAAGGCGATCGTAGATTTCTTGATCTGCCCAAAATTGTTGCAATTCTGGTTCGCGCTTGGTGGCGTTGGCGCGCATATCAAACTTTGTTTTGGGCAGGTTTACGGTGTCTTTGTAAGATTTAGCTTCCATTTTTGAGAAACGTTTTATGTAGTTAGTTGTTAGTAGTTAGCGGTTATTTGAAAGATGATATCAAGTCCGGTTAAATAATCATAATCAAGTTTGTAGTGACCACTTTAGTCATCTCTCGTCATTGAAGAGCTGACAACCAGATATTTTAGTATAAGCGATCGACCGCACATTCGATCGAACCAAATCCGTAGGGCGATCTCTCTTCTCCCTCCTCCCCGCCCTCTGCGCCCTCTGCGGTTAAATGATTCATAAACCGAGGTGGCGCTACTGAGTCAGCCAACTAAACATTTCACCGACGGTGAGATTAAAGGATTCGGCAAAGGTTGGAACGGGGATGCGATCGCCCGGTTCTTCAAAAACTGCTATGGTGCGATCGGCAAAATAGACAAATACCAGTTCTTCTTCCGGGTCAATCAACCAGCCCATCTGGGTTCCGTGGCCGAGACTGTGGAGAATGTTGCGGACGACTTTAGTTTGACTTTGGTCGGGGGAAAGAATTTCGATTGTCCAGTCGGGGGCGATGGCGAAAGTGTTGGCTACTTCGCCGTTTTCGTCGCGGGGAATGCGTTCCCAGGTAAAGACTGCAAGATCGGGTACTGTCGATCGACCTCCAAAGGTACAGCGCAATGCTGGATAGGCGCGGGCGATGCGTTGCGGTTTGAGTACCCGGTTAATGCCAGCACCCAAATCGCTTTGAATGGTGCTGTGTTTTCCTTGGGGTATAGGTTTCTGGATAATTTGACCGTCGATGAATTCGCTAGCGGGTTTGGTTTCCGACAGTTGGAGAAATTCATCGAGACTCAAAGGTTTAGAAGCGGTTTGAACCATTATTTTAAGTTGATTTAAGTTTAATTTGTATTAGTTAAGCGATCGTGCATTTAATTTATACTCACCTCTCTCAAGAACAGGCAAGATGCCTGTTCCACAAAGAGTAAATTTGCTTGTGGGGTGGATTTCTTCAAACTCTTGTGGAGTGGGCATCTTGCCCGCCCAAAAGCTTAAATTTTAAGGTTCAACCACTTATTAGCCGCCATTCCGGTTATAGAAATACTCCCAACCCGCGGCTAACGGCATTTCCCATACGATCGCACAATGACGCGCCCGGCACTCCCTGTCCTTCCTGTTCCCATTTTTCCACGAGTTGGCGCCCTAGGGGCGTGAGGCGAAAACTGTCGGTAATCCCTTGTCCGTCTACTTCCCGCCGCAGTACGCCGACTTGGATCAGCCACAGTAGGGAGTTTTCGGCTACGAGTTCGGATACGGGCGATCGGGTGTAGCCGCTTTCGACACCGGAATTTGAGGCGATCGCACTTAGGAAAACACTGTTATCGCGGATTGTCTGGAAGAACTGTAATTGAAAAGGGCTGCACCGGACGGCGCGATCGGCTCTTTTGACAGTGCGATCGGGATAACTAATAGATTTAAATGCTTCGGATGGGATAAAAGTCATGGAGAGAACTTTTGAACAGCTACTATATTTTTAATTGTTACAGATTTATAGTCAAACTGGAGTTGTGAGAAGCATACCAAGTTTAGAGGAAGTAGACTAGGCTTATCGAACTTAGAAATAAAGAAAGATTATGCCTTTACCAAAAGTTCCTAAAAAAATCTTGCCCAAGTTAACCTCAGTTTTCTTATTGTTATACGTGGCAGCGACACTGCCGTGGTTTACCAATCGCCTCACCTCCTTTGTTTATATTGTTCAAGCGATTGTGCAGCGTAGTCAAAATGCAGAAGATGAAGAGCTCGCAGCTTACCGCCAAGCCATTAAAGTTGACCCTCAGTTTGCTTGGGCTTACAACTTACTCGGCAATGCGCTTTCTGACAAGTGGAAATTTAATGAAGCAATAGCAGCTTACCGCCAAGCCGTCCAAATAGATCCAAACGATACCAAAGCTTATAAAAGTCTGGGCCATCTGCTGTTTTTTTTCCAAGGCAAACCAGATGAAGCGATCGCAGCTTACCGCCAAGCCATCCAAATAAATCCCAATGATGCCGAAGCTTACAGCCGTTTAGGTTGGGCCCTACAGCAACAGGGGAGATTAGATGAGGCGATCGCAGCTTACCGCCAAGCCATCCAAATAGATCCCAATGATGCTGAAGATTACTACTATTTAGGTGAGATTTTTCAGAAACAGGGGAAACTGGAAGAGGCGATCGCCACCTCTCAAAAAGCGATTCAATTCAACCCTAAAAATGACAGTGCCTACAACAACCTGGGCGTGATCCTGAACAAGCAGGGGAAACCAGATGAAGCGATCGCCACCTATCAAAAAGCGATTCAACTCAACCCTAAAAATACCCAAGCTCACATCAATTTAATTTTTACTTTACAGCAACAAGGGAAGTTAGATCGAGTAATTGAAGCCTGTAATAGGGCAATTGCATTAGATCCCAACTCTCTGACTGTTAAATTATTTCTCAAAGAGACGGAACGGCTCTTAGCTCTGCGGAAAAATCCGCAATTGTTGGCTGATCCAGAGCGATTGCCCAGTTTAAAAGATGAACCTTTTGTTTCATTAAAGCGGTCGGTTGTCCGAGTTATTGTTAAAAGTTCTTCCGAGTTAAATTATGGTACTGGCTGGGTGGTAAAACGGCAGGGAAACAAAGGTTGGGTTGTTACCAATCGCCATGTGGCAACGGCTGGCAAAAATACACCCCAGGGCGATAAAAAAATTGAAGTTGAATTTTACAGTAAACCGCTCTCAGGCGAATTCCGCAAGCGGAAACCCGCTAAGAGTGTTAAAATTACTGCTGCCTCTGACAACCTAGATTTAGCTTTACTAGAAGTCACCGACATTCCGAAAGATATTCAGCCTTTGCCCCGATCCTCGGCCTCTGTTGCCCTCAACGCACCTATCCGCATTATTGGATATCCCTACACGACCGAGGATTTGACAGTTGCAACAGGAGAAGTCATCACCAAGACTGACCGAGAGTTAGAAATGTCTGCAATTATAGCTCGCGGTAATTCTGGTAGTCCCGTATTAGACCAGCAAAATCGCGTTGTTGGCGTTGTGTGGAAAGGTAGTTACACCATCAGTCGAACACAGAATCAAGAGCTGGTTATATCTGGTACTGGTACTGCTGCTGCTTTGCCGATCCAATCAGTTACACAACAACTGAAAGATTGGGGTATTGATTAGGCAATTGCTGTAATGCTTTAGGTTTTAAAAATGGAAGGTTTTTAGGCATAAACTTTCCTGGATTCATAAGTGTCTGAGGCTTCGGGATCTTCTAAATTCAGAACTTCGTGTAATTCATTAATAGAAAGAATCCTGAGACAAACATCAGACTCTAATTCATAGACTTCGGAAAATGACTCAATAGCTTCTTTGAGTTTATCAATATATTTTTCTGGAGTATTGCCTGGTCCCACCAAGCCATTTTTGAAACACAAATAAACCCACTAATCAGCACTTTTTGTGATAATTTCCGTGTAGAAAATAATTATATTATATTGGTAAATTAGTATTAATTGAATCAGCAAATTTTGCAAACACACTAATAATTTAACAAAAAATTGACCATCAGAGAATTACCTCCGCAGATAGACCTCCTTCCCAGCAAGCTATACAATAGTTAGGATGCAGCAATCAATTTACCTACTATGACAGAAGACAAAACATTGACAACCGCTAGCGGAATTCCGGTTGCAGATAACCAGAATTCCTTGACAGCAGGTGAACGCGGGCCTATCCTCATGCAGGATTTTTACCTGATGGAAAAACTGGCTCACTTCAACCGGGAACGCATTCCTGAACGCGTTGTCCATGCAAAAGGAGCCGCTGCATTTGGCACGTTTACCGTCACCCATGACATTACTCGCTACACCAAAGCTCAGCTATTCTCAGAAGTTGGCAAAGAAACTCAGGTTCTCCTCCGTTTCTCTACCGTAGGCGGCGAACAAGGTTCAGCAGATGCCGAACGTGACCCCAGAGGTTTTTCGATCAAGTTCTACACCGAAGAAGGAAACTGGGATTTAGTAGGCAACAACACGCCTGTTTTCTTCATTCGCGATCCCCTCAAATTCCCTGATTTGATCCACACCCAAAAGCGCCATCCCCAAACGCATCTCAAAGATCCTGACGCCAAGTGGGATTTCTGGTCCCTGAGTCCAGAAGCTTTGCATCAGATAACTATTCTGTTTTCCGATCGCGGTACGCCGAAAAACCACCGCCACATGGACGGTTTTGGCAGCCATACGTTCAGCCTCATCAATGCTCAAGGAGAACGGGTTTGGTGCAAATTCCACTTCAAAACCATGCAAGGTATTGATAATTTCACCGCCGAAGAAGCGACGCAGATCAAAGGCAAAGACCCCGATCATGCCACTCGCGACTTGTTTGAGGCGATCGACCAAGGTAATTATCCCAAGTGGCGGTTTTGCATTCAAGTAATGACCGAAGCCCAGGCGGCAGAGTATCGCGAAAACCCCTTTGACTTGACGAAAGTGTGGAAGCACTCTGAGTTTCCGTTAATTGATGTGGGAATTCTGGAACTCAATCGCAATCCACAAAACTTTTTTGCTGAGGTAGAACAGGCGGCATTTTCTCCTTCTAATGTCGTTCCAGGTATTAGTTTCTCTCCAGATAAAGTGCTGCAATCTCGCATCATGTCTTATCCAGATGCTCAACGCTACCGTCTCGGTGCAAACTATCAGCAATTGCCTGTCAATCAACCAAAGTGTCCGGTGATGCACTATCAACGGGATGGCGCAATGGCACCGGGTAACAACGGTGGTAGCGGGCCGAACTACGAACCCAACAGCCACGAGGATGCGCCGAAGCAAAACTGTGTTTATGCTGACCCAGCTTGGGACTTAGGAAATGTCAAAGTCGATCGCTACGATCACCGTAAGGGCAATGACGATTACACCCAAGCAGGAGACCTTTATCGCTTGATGAAACCCGACGCACAGCAGCGGCTTATAGCTAACATTGTGGAAAGTTTGAGTGCAGCAAAACCGGAGATTCAGATGCGCCAACTGTGCCATTTTTTCCGCGCCGATCCGAATTACGGCCGCCAAGTCGCAGAAGGTTTAGGAATTGCGATCGATCCGTCTATGATACCCGGTGCTGCTTAATCGGTTGGTGTCTAGAACCCGCGAATATTCAATTAGACATATCGAATAATTCTTGTGGGTAGGCATCCGGCCTGCCCTTAATTTGCTTTTTTTAGAAATGTCTATTGAAACTATGGCTGAGGTGAACCATTTTAGGTCGCGTCCTAGGTGCAAATTAAATGCAGTCAAGCTTAACGTCATTAAGTAAGGGGCGATCGCGATTTTTAGCAATGGTCTCTTGAAAAGGCACAGAACCAAGTAAAATAACTTGAGGAAGTGCAATAAAAACCAAACAAGGGAAACCAAACTATGACATTACCAGTTGGGTGCGCGGCGCCTCAATTTACCGCCAAAGACACGAACGGCAAAACAGTATCCCTCTCCGAATTTGCCGGTAAAACCGTAATCCTGTATTTCTACCCCAAAGATGACACCCCCGGCTGCACAAGACAAGCCCAAAGCTTCAAAGCAGCCCATGAAGAATACAAAGGCAAAGATATAGTAGTTCTCGGTGTCAGCCGCGACAACGAGGAATCGCACCAAAAGTTCACAGAGAAATACGGTTTGCCTTTCCAGCTATTAGCAGATGTTGATGGCACGATTACCAAAGCTTACGATGTCGAGAAAGGCGATTATGCCAAGCGCGTTACTTTCGTCATCGACGGCACCGGCAAAATCATTCAAGTTTATGAGGGCGACACCATGAAAGTTGACACTCATGCTCAAGATATTCTCGTCACCATAGTTTAGTCGAAGTTTAGCCGATCGCACTAACACTCCTGCACGCACCAAACGGCTAAAAACCCGGTTCCTTCCTAAGATGCCTCGTTGCTATAGGCAATCTTCTCCTAGGAACCGGGTTTTTTTTGTAAGTCCTGACTCAGCCAGTGATATCATTTCCGGTTACACTCATACATGATGTTGACTGTTGACGGTTGACTGTTCACGGCGTCAACAGTCAACCGTCAACAGTCAACAGTCAACTCGAATTTACTATTCCGATGCTAACGGATTTGATATGAGGGGTCAAAGGTACAGGGGGAAGCAACTTACTCAAACTAAATTCTTTCCCTCAAAACTTACACCACAAATCCGCTTAAACAGGCATATATTCGGTTAAGGTGCTTATTCTACGCCTAAAGTGAGATTTGTGGGGCAACTCCCGCCAATAATTAAAAACTTATGCTGGAAAAGGCATTAACCGCCCGTAGGCTAAATCTAGGGGCGATTTTGTCCTGGTTCAGGTCATTGTGTTTAATAAAATCAGAAGTTATCCTTGCTTTAGCTGAATAATTAAGTAGGTAGGGGGATAGATAATGACAAACAGCAACATTATTTTAAGTTACTTAGGCCCGCGAGAAATTGAGGTCAATAGAGCCGCTGTCTTAGTTGGCACTTTTGACAAAAATCTAGTGGCAGCGATTTCAGCAACAGAAGGCTCAAATGCCCTGAATGTAGGGATAAATCTCTCTAGAGGCATTTGGAACATCAGTTTAGAAAAAGGATTCGATAGCACAGGAACTCGCACAGTGCAGGTGAGGGCAACTGATAAGACCGGCAAAGTTATCGGCCAACAAACAATTAACATCAAAGTTAATCCTGCTTCTGTGTCACCCGCTCAATTTTTCACTTTAATTACTCTCACAGATACCAAATTCAAAGCCGGAACACTACCCGCGAGCAATCTCAACGAGCTGCAAAAAGCGGACATACCAGCAGGGAAAATTTATCAAGTTAGCGACTACGAGTTAGAAGACGGACATCTGAATGTTCAACTAAATAATCCAATTTACCCGGTGGGAAAGTCCGGCTTTTTCTACGAAAAACACGTACTCATCACCAAAGGCGCAAAAATTCTCATATTCGATCGCGCCGAGTTGCCGGTTCCGCCGCCTGGAATGCAGTTACTGTGGGTGATAAAAAAGACCTGGTTAAAGTTCACCCCTGCAGATTCTGGAACTTTAGGACAAACTCAGAAATTACAATTTAACGCGGGAGAAACTTTCAATATTCTTGGCTACGCTTGCGTGGAAAACCATTTCCGAGTCGCTTTTGCTGCAGCAGTTCCTAACTTAGGAACTTCGGGATTTCTGTACTGGCTGCACGTCCAAATTTTGCGAGACGGCAAGGGAATTGAGTATGATAGAAATGCGGTTACGATGACTGTAATCAAAACGACTGTGTTTAAAAAGCGGCCGATAAATGCCGCTAGCCTGCCACCCCAAGAAAAAATTACCTTGCCGGCGGGAATGATTTACGGAATTGCCGGATTCTTGATCGAACAAAGCCACATTAAAGTCTCGCTGACCGAGAATTTGCCGCAATTTGGCAATACGGGTTTCATTTATCCCGATTTTGTGCAATTCAGTCGGGGTGGCAAATCTTTCAATCCCGCTGTGAATTTAAGTTATCAAGGGCCGTCAGAAGTTTTAGTAAATCAGCCCATCGTCCTTCGGGGTACTTATGATCGGCAACAAGCAGCAAAAATTGAGGTGATAGCTGAGGATACATTGCCCCTCAGCGTCACGCTAAACCAAGAGACCAGCACTTGGCAAGTTAATTTGTCTAAAGGATTTAGCGTAGCGGGAGCTCGGTGGCTCAGGTTGCGGGCAACTGACAGCAAAGGCAACGTTACTGGCAGCCAAATAATTTACATTGCCGTAACTTCCGATCCGCTAACTGTCGGACGAGGTTTGACCTTAAAGATACTTTCTGACACATTGTTTAAGGTAGCTCCCCTTGATTCTTCCCGGCTCAACAATCAGCAAAAAGTTTTTGTCAAAGCAGGCCAGACGTTGGCCGTTAGCAAATACGGATTTATTGACGGGCATCTCAAGGTGGTTGTGGATTCAGCAATTTGGCCTGTCGGCACTTTTGGCTATTTTTATGAACCCGACGTTCAGCTTGCCAAAGGTACTCAAATCCTAAGATTTGACCTGGCTGACGTACCCAATAGTAACGTCAGCGCTCAACTGTTGGTAACTCAAACAACTCAGATTAAAGCTAAACCCGAAGATTCATCGAAACTGCCTGCCGATCAAATTGCTGACCTACTTTTAGGCACTACCTATGCCATTACTGGTTATGCCTGCATTTTGGGGCATTTCCGAGTAACTCTAGCCGAATCAATTCCCGGTTTCGGCAATATCGGATTTATTTATTGGCAGGACGTTAAAATTAAAAAAGACGGCAAAGAAGTTCCCTTTGACCCGGATGCTTTGACGATGACTATTCTGCAAGCAACTGTGTTTAAAAAACGGCCAGTAGATGCTGCTAGCCTGAGCAGTACCGAGAAAGCTACGCTGCCTTTAGGTCGAGTTTACGGCGTGAACAGCTACGGTGCGGAAGGATCTCACCTGAAAGTTTCTCTGACTGAAGAACTGCCGAATTTGGGCAATACAGGTTATGTTTTTCCTAGTTTTGTTCAGTTCAAGCGGGGAGATAAAATTTTCGATCCGGTTCCGAACAATGTGGAATTGAACGTGCCGTATTTTTCGCAGCGGGACAATCCGCGTTTTGACTGGTCTACTTGCAACGTAACTTCGATCGCCATGGTGCTTTATTATTATGGCCTTCGTTCTCAGTGGGGCGGACAGTTGGAGGATGAGTTGTTGCAGTGGTGTTTCGACTATGCCGGCCAGGGTTCTCAAACCGATCACAGTGTGCTTTCGGCGCTGATTCAGGCCTACGGGTTTAAGACGAGTTTTAGTACGACTCGCACGTGGGCCCAGGTGCGATCGGAATTGCTGAATCGGCGGCCAGTAGTTTTAGCTGGAGATTTTACTGCGGCCGGTCACATTCTTACTGTAATTGGCTACAATTCTCAGGGTTATATAGTGCAAGATCCTTGGGGAGATGCACTCACTGGTTACAGCGATACTGAGGGGAGAAAGTTGATGTATCCCTACAGTTACGTCAATCAAGTTGCTGGGCCTGATGGGAATGTGTGGGCGCATTTTATCTATCCATAAGCTTTTTAGGTGCGATCGAGATTGCGACAGTCGATCCGGCTAGGGCTGGCAGTGCATTTGTGTCAATTTACAGCAGATTGCAGATTTATAGGTACTATCAATATCCCCGTAGGGACACGGCATTGCCGTGTCCCTACCTCTATTAGATATATCGTTTGTATCGCAGTCTCGATCGCCCGCAAGATTACTTAATAATTTTAACTATTTTCATTGCGTTACGCCTTGTCCCATCTGCACAAAAACCTAATTATGGGAGAGGTATAATCAAACGTCGATGAGAACTCACTCAAGTTCTCAAATAGCCACCTGATTTAACAATACTCCGGACAGTTTTTAAAGAGGAATGCGATCGCAATAAAATAGAGAAGTGAAAAAAGTGAGTGCAA